>NC_004369.1:1258836-1573545 GCF_000011305.1 Corynebacterium efficiens YS-314
CATCAACACACTCGGCCCCGAGGAGTCGGTTCAGGCTGCGGTTCGTCTGGCCACCACTGATGAGCGGGCCACCGACGATATCACCGTCATTGCCATCAGGAGAGATCAGTGACAGTGAGATTCGTGATCATCCGCATCCTGGCGGTGTTGTCCGTCATCATGGGTGTCAACTATGTGGTGTGGCGCTGGATGGTGTCGGTGAACTGGGAGGCGTGGTGGATCGCGGTGCCGTTGGTCATCGCCGAGACCTATTCGCTGCTCGATACCTTCCTGTTCAGTCTCACCGTCTGGAAGTCCAAACAGCGCCCCCGGCCGGCTTCCCCACCACAGGGCACGGTGGATGTGTTCATCACTACCTACAACGAGCCCATTGATCTGGTGATGACCACGGCGATTGCAGCGAAGAACATCGCCTACCCGCACAACACCTGGGTGCTTGACGACGGCAACCGCCCCGAGATGGAACGCGCCGCCCGGGAGGCGGGCATCGGGTACATCACCCGCTCGGATGACTGGAGCAACAAGCCCCGTCACGCCAAGGCCGGCAACCTCAACAACGCCCTGTTCCAGACCGAGGGTGAGTTCTTGCTCATCCTCGACGCAGACCAGATCCCCGACCCCCTGATTCTCAGCAACACCCTCGGGTACTTTGCCGATGATCCCGATGTGGCCCTGGTCCAGACCCCGCAGTGGTTCAGCAATGTCGATGAGGCCGATCCCCTCGGCAGCCAGGCACCCTTGTTCTACGGTCCCATCCAGCAGGGCAAGGACGGGTGGAATGCGGCGTTCTTCTGCGGGTCGAACGCCATCCTGCGTCGTGAGGCCCTGATGCGCATGGGCATTGTCGGGTATGTCCGTGAGATCACCGAGTCCACCCAGGAGGCGTTGAAGACCGCCGATCGGATCATGGCCAAGGAGATTCGCGAGACCACCGACCCCGAACTGCGGACCGAGTTGGAGAACCTGCGCGGGGAGATCAAGAGGGCCCGCGCCCAGATCCGTGCGGGTGAGCCGGTGGCTGACGCGACCTACGCGTTGCGACGTTCCATCGACACCGCCGCCGATAACCTCCTCGCCCGGGATTTCGCCACCATCCAGGCGGACCTGGATGCCCTCGCCCAGCTGCCCGTGGATCGGGACAGCGAACTGGACCTCCCGGTGCTCAGCGAAACCGGCCTGGACCGCCTGGCCACCACCAACCTCTCCCCCCCTGGGTGCGGTGGAGGCAGTGAGCAAGCTTCTCGACGCCCTCCAGATCGACCGTTCCGATGAGGCCCAGCCGATCCAGCCGATCGCGACCATCTCGGTCACCGAGGACATGGCCACCGCCATGCAGCTTCATTCCCAGGGCTGGCGCAGTGTCTACCATCATGAGATTCTCGCCCGGGGCCTGGCCCCGGATGATCTGCGCACTATGCTCACCCAGCGGTTGCGGTGGGCGCAGGGCACCCTGCAGGTGATGCTGCGTGACAACCCGATGGTGAAGAAGGGCCTGTCCGCAGGGCAGCGACTGATGTATTTTGCCACCATGTGGAGTTACCTCTCCGGTTTCACCGCGGTGATCTACCTCGCGGCACCGGTGATCTATCTGGTCTTCGGTGTCATGCCGGTGACCGCGTGGAGTGGTGACTTCTTCGTGCGTTTCCTGCCGTATTTCATCATCAACCAGTTGCTGTTCCTGTTCGTGGCCCGGGGTATGCGCACCTGGAGGGGGCAACAGTATTCGCTGGCGTTGTTCCCGGTGTGGATCAAGGCGTGTTGGACCGCCACACTCAATGTGTGGTTCGGCCGTCCACTTGATTTCGCTGTCACGAAGAAGGACGGCCGTGATGAACGCGGAATCCCCTTCCGTCAGATCTGGCCCCAGCTCACCGCGATGGTGGTGTTGGTGCTTGCGATGGCCATCGGTGTCGGCCGCGTGATCGTCGGTGTGGCTGATTCCATGGGTACCATTGTCAACGTCCTCTGGGTGATCTACGACCTCGTGGTTCTGAGCGTGATCCTTCAGGCGGCGTTCTACCGTGGCTTTACCGAACCCGCTGAGCCGGAACCCGAATCTGTGGGCGCGGCGGAGATCAGCAAGAAACCTGAAGGAGAATAAATGGACCTGACCACCACCCACCATGACACCTACGCTGTGATCGCCGTATCGGGGCGTCTGACCGCCATCGGTGCCCCCATTGTGCGCAAGACCGTCACCGAGCTCATCGAGCAGGGCACAATCCAGATCGTGGTGGACCTGGGGGAGACCACGTTTGTTGATTCCTCCGGGTTGGGTGCGCTGATCGGTGGCCTGAAAAGCGCCCGTGTCGCCGGCGGTGACCTGCGTATTGCCGCGGTGCCGGACAGCGTGATGACCATCCTGAAACTGACCAACCTGGATCGGGTGCTGCGGAGCCACCCGACCGCCGATGCTGCTTTCAGTGTCTGATGGATGCTCCCCAGAGAGTGACCCGCACCCTGCAGGGTAAATCGGATCTGTCATTTGTCGATGAGATTCTGGACGGCGTGGAGGGCCTCTGGGAGGAGGCTCCCCATGTCACGGATGAGAACCGGATGATGTTCATGCTGGCGGTCAGTGAGATCGCGACCAACCTGGTCAAACACAATGAGGGACCCGTGTCGATCTGGGTGACACTGTCCGCGGATCATGACCGGTTGGAGGCGATCCTCCAGGATGATGCTGAGGTGTTGGATATCAACTGGGAGGAAATTGCGCAGGCCTCTGATGATGATGAATCCGGCCGCGGCATGGCCCTGGTGCGCTCCGTCCTCCACGAGTTCCACAGTGATGGCGTGCCGCCGGGTAACCGGTGGACCCTGGTGCGCAACCTCGGCCATTCCTGACGTGCGCTAGGCCGCCGCTGACGGTTGCTGGAACAGCGAGGCGGGGGACCGCACCGGGGTGAAGCGGGCATCTACCAGCCAGCAGAAGGTGGGTGCCGGTTCATCGGTGAGTTGATGGACGGCGGTGATGTGGTCGTCGGCAAGCAGGGCGCGCACCCACGCCTCTGCGGCGGTGCGGGGGACGCGTCGGCCTGAGGGGGCGGTGATGCGCACGGTGACCAGATAGGCCGGGGCACGGGTTTCGCCGGTGCCGCGGACGATCTCCCGGACCGCGTCCCCGACCCGCATGCGGGACAGCGTCAGGGTGAGTGGTTCATCCCCGGGTAGGCGGGTGCTGGGCGGACGCCAGGTCGGAACCGGGCGCGCGAGTGATCGTGGGTGTCGCATCATGGAGTTCACGGTGGCGGTGATCTCGGGGAAGGTGGTGCGCAGATATTCGGCGTGGCGGGTGGGGGAGGGGAGCGGGGCGAAGCGGTTGATGTGTTTGATCATGGTGTCGAGGATAGAACACCCACCGGACACGCGTTCGAATAGTTGTAGAAAACATGTTTGAATAAGTCTCGCCCGGTGCAGCTCAATGGAATATTTGCCCCAACAGGGCTAGCCTTGATCAGGAAATGGTGAATACTCAACAAAATCCTGAACCGGTGCCCGCATCCACACCCGCATCCACGCCTGCACCACCGGCAGCGCAGACAGTGCGCCCGAAGATCCCCATGGAGATCTGGGTCCTGGTCGCCGCTGCATTTATCATCGCCCTGGGTTATGGGCTCATTGCGCCGATCCTGCCGCAGTTCGTCGTGACCTTCGATGTCAGCCTCGCCGCCGCGTCCGCGGTGGTGTCCATCTTCGCCGGTGCGCGTCTGCTGTTCGCGCCGGTGTCGGGCACACTCATCGACAGGATCGGATCCCGCCGGGTGTACCTCTCGGGCCTGCTCATCGTCGCGGTGACCACGGGACTCGTCGCCTTCGCCCAGGAGTACTGGCAGATCCTGGCCCTGCGTGGCATCGCGGGTATTGGTTCGACGATGTTCACGGTCTCCGCGATGGGCCTGATCGTGCGGATGGCGCCGGTGGAGATCCGCGGCCGGTGTTCCTCCACCTACGCCTCGGCGTTCCTGTTCGGCAACATCATCGGCCCCGTGGTGGGTGCCGCGCTGTCCACGCTGGGTATGCGTCCCCCGTTTGTCATCTATGGTGCCTCCGTGGCTCTCGCGGCGCTGGTGGTGTGGTGGAAGATGCCGAAGGTGGATGATTCCCTGCGGTCCAGGGCCGATTCCGGTGTGGCCCCGCTGCGGTTCATGGAGGCCGTCCGGGATTCCGCCTACCGCTCCGCGCTGGTGGGCGCGTTCGCCAACGGCTGGTCCAACTTCGGTGTCCGGGTGGCCACCCTGCCGCTGTTCGCCGCGGCGATCTTCACCAACGGTGGGGTGGCGGCCGGTTTCGCCATGGCCGCCTTCGCCGCGGGCAATGCCCTCTGTCTGCAGTTCTCCGGTGATCTGTCCGACCGGATCGGGCGTAAACCCCTCATCATCACCGGTTTGATCACCAACGCACTGTTCACCGCCACCCTGGGGTTCGCCACCAACATCTGGGCCCTGTGCATCCTGTCGGCGCTGGCCGGCGCGGGCGCGGGTCTGCTCAACCCCTCCCAGCAGGCGGTGCTTGCCGACGTCATCGGTTCCGACCGCGCCGGTGGCAAGGTCCTGGCCAATTTCCAGATGGCCCAGGACTTCGGCGCCATCACCGGCCCCATCCTCGTCGGCGCGATCGCGGGTGCCTTCGGTTTCCAGTACGGCTTTATGCTGTGCGGTGTCATCGGTCTGCTGGCCGCGGTGTTCTGGATGTTCGGCCGGGAGACCCTGCCCATCAAACAAGTGAACACACCTGCCTAGGCCATGACCGCTACCACGACCCCACCGATCCCGGAGAACCGCGCCTGGAAGGCCCTCGGCGCGCTCAGCGTCGGGCTTTTCCTCACCCTGCTGGACCAGTCGCTGGTGGCGGTCGCCCTGCCACGGATCCGGGAGGACCTGGGCGCCAGCCTCAACCAGGCGGTGTGGGTATCGGCGATCTATCTGCTCACCTTCGCCGTGCCCCTGCTCATCACCGGCCGTCTCGGTGACCGTTTCGGGCAGCGCACCGTGTACCTGGCGGGCATGGCGCTGTTCACCGCCGCGGCCCTGGCCTGCGCGTTTGCACCCACCATCGAGTTGCTCATCCTGGCGCGTGCCTTCCAGGGCCTGGGTGGCAGCCTGCTCAACCCGCAGCCGCTGAGCATCATCCACCGCATCTTCGCCCACAGTCGTAGGGGAGCGGCCACCGGTGTGTGGAGCGCGGTCGCCTCGAGTGCCGGTCTGTTCGGGCCGGTTGTCGGTGGTGTGTTGGTGGGTGCGGTCGGGTGGCGTGCAGTGTTCTTCGTCTATGTGCCCCTGGGCCTGATCTCGCTGGTGGCGGTGGCGCGCTATGTGCCCACCCTGCCCCGGGGCGCCTCACGGATTGATTACCTCTCCGGGGTGGTCAGTCTCATTGCGGTCCTCGGCATTGTGGTCGCACTCCAACAGGGACCGGAACTGGGTTTCGGACCGCTGATCTGGCTGTCCCTGGCCGGTGGTATCGCGGCCCTGGTGTTGTTTGTGTGGATGCAGACCCGCTCGACCGCCCCTCTGATGCCGCTGCGCCTGTTCGAGACGCATAATTTCTCCCGCGGCGCCTTCGCGGTGTTCACCCTGGGTTTCACCGTCTACTCGGTGAACCTGCCCATCATGCTCTACCTGCAGACCGCGCAGAACATGCCCCCGGAGACCGCCGGTCTCATGCTGGTGCCGATGGGGGTGTTGTCGGTGCTCATGTCCCCGGTGATTGGTCGGCTCACCGACCGGGTGGCACCGGGGACGATCTCGAGGATCGGGTTCGCCTCCATGATCACCGCCATGTCGTTGTTCGCGGTGTTCATGATCGCCGATGCGACCCCCTGGGCCCTGCTGCTGCCGATCCTGCTCTTCGGTGTGGCCAATGCGATGTGCTGGGCGCCGAACTCCACGATCTCCCTGCGTGATGTGCCGCAGGATCTGGTGGGTTCGGTGTCCGGTGTGTACAACACCGCCCGGCAGGTCGGCGCCGTGGTCGGCGCGGCGACCCTGGGTGCGACCATGCAGCTCGCGGTGACCCTCACCGGTTTCGGCACGGCCATGGGGATCGCGATCCTGTTGACGGTGGTGCCGCTGGCCGCCGGGCTCGCGGCGGTGTCGCGATTCCGCTGATCAGGCGCTTGTCGACGCCCGCTGCAGCAGGTCCGTGCGGGCCTGCTCCGCTGCCGCGACCAGCACCTTCAGGGAGGCGGTGGTCTCCTCCCAACCACGGGTCTTCAGACCGCAGTCCGGGTTGACCCACAGGCGCCTCGGATCCACGGACTCCAGGGCGGAGGACAGCAGCTGTGAGACCTCCGCCAGCTCCGGCACACGTGGGGAGTGGATATCCCACACACCTGGCCCCACACCGAGGTGGAACCCGGAGGATTTCAGGGCGGCGAGCACCTGCATGTCCGAGCGGGCCGCCTCGATGGTGGTGACATCCGCATCCAGGTCGATGATTGACCGGATCAGTTCATTGAACTCGGAGTAGCACATGTGGGTGTGGATCTGGACATGGTCGGGGGCGGTGGACGTCGACAGGCGGAAGGCACCGACCGCCCACCGGGTGTACGCGTCCTGCTCTGCCCGGCGCAGGGGGAGCAGTTCGCGGATGGCAGGCTCATCCACCTGGATGATCTTCGCGCCGGCGTCCACCAAGTCGGTGATTTCCTCGCGCAGCGCCAGGGCGATCTGGTCGGCGGTGACCGCCAGGGGCTGATCATCACGGACAAACGACCAGGCCAGGATGGTCACCGGACCGGTGAGCATGCCCTTGACCGGCCGGTTGGTCAGGCTCTGGGCGTGGGCGAACCACCGCACGGTCATCGGCTCCGGGCGGGTGACGGTGCCGAACAGGATCGGCGGACGCACACAGCGGGAGCCGTAACTCTGGACCCAGCCGTTGGTGGTGGTGAGGAAACCATCCAGCAACTCTGCGAAGTACTGCACCATGTCATTGCGTTCCGGTTCGCCGTGAACCAGCACATCCAGACCGAGGTCCTCCTGCGCCCGGATCACCTGGGCGATCTCGGCGCGCATCGCGTCCTCATACTGCTCGGGGGTGAGGTGGCCGGCACGGTAACGCGCACGCGCGGACCGGATCTCACGGGTCTGCGGGAAGGAACCGATCGTGGTGGTCGGCAGCGGGGGCAGATCCAGGGCCTCGTCCTGGGCGGCGGCGCGCACCTCGAAGGGGGAGCGGCTGCGGTCGGCGTCGGTGATGTCGGCATCCCGCGCGGCGGTGAGCACCGAGTGGCGACGGTCCGCGAGGGCGGCGGCCGCGGCGTCGAAAAGCGACTCGTTGATCTCGCCGGCCAGCGCATCGGCCAGCGCGACCACCTCCCGGACCTTCTCCTCGCCGAAGGCGAGCCACTCGCGCACCTCCGGGTTGAGCCCGGTCTCGGCGGTGAGGGCGTAGGGGACATGCAGCAGTGAGCAGGAGGTGCTCACCGCGACGGGGCCGCGTGCCTGGAGTCGACGCAGGGTGCCCAGGGCCGCACACAGGTCGGTGCGCCACACATTGCGGCCATCGACGATGCCGGCGACCAGCAGTTCCTCGCCCTTCCAGGCCTCCAGCGCGGTCACACCATCGGAGACGAGATCAACGCCGATCGCGCCCAGACCGAGGCCGGCCAGGGTGTCCAGCGCCTGATCACCGGCACCGAAATAGGTGTTGACAAACACCCCGCCCCGGGTGGCCAGACGGGCATAGCCTGCACGGACCCGCTCCAGCACCTCCGGTGCGACATCGGTGACCAGGGAGGGTTCATCCAGCTGCACCCAGGGGGTGGGCAGCTTGGCCAGCAGGCGTTCGAAGACCTCGAAGAGTGTCTCCAGGTGATCGAGCGGATCAGACCCGTCGGTGGTGCGGGACAGGGACAGATAGGTCAGGGGACCGATGAGGACCGGGCGGACATCATGGCCACGGGTGAGCTGATCGTGGATATCGGTGAGCAGAGCGGTGTCATCGAGGATGAAGCGGGTATCCGCCGACAACTCGGGCACCAGGTAGTGGTAGTTGGTGTCGAACCACTTGGTCATCGCGCTCGCCGGGAGCTCCGCGGTACCGCGGGCGGTGGCGAAATAACGGTCGATGTGGGCGGGCAGGCCGTCATTGGGGTGGTCATCGAGGTTCTGGAACCGCTCGGGGAAGACACCCAGCAGGGCGGTGGTGTCCAACATCGCGTCATAGTACGAACGCCCCGCGGTCGGAATGCTGTCCAGGCCGGCGGCGGCCAGCTGGTCACAGTAATCATTGGTCAGCGTGGTGGCGGTCTGGCCGAGTTCGCGGCCGGACACGGTGCCGGACCAGAAACCCTCAAGGGCGAATTTCAGTTCGCGGTGCGCGCCGATCCGCGGAACACCGGCGATGGTGGAGGAGAAAAAAGAAGTCACTTGGAAAAGTCCTTCTGCTTGAGCCGAACGTGCAGATCCCGGCTAGGACGCACGGCAATCCTTGTGGGGACCGACCTTGCGGTGGGCAGGGGATCCCGGGGAGCGGCTGCATGCGTATCTGTGCGTGTGCAGAAGGGCTGCCCCGGGTTTCCCCGCCTGATCGCGAGGTGGTCCTACCTACCGCGCCACCTGCTGTGGAAATGGTGCGATCCTCATCATCCGGGGCTCCAGGGAGAGGACAAAAGGTAAACCGATTGCGTGTCCAACCCAACCCCAGACAGCATGGTCTGTCAAGGGGCGCCAGGGAATTATATTCACCCCGTTCGCCGGGGAAGGGGGTCGCTCGGAGACGGTGTCAATACGCGTGGGCGCGCGTGGGGACGGGAAAAACCCCTTCCCATCTGATCACAATCAGGTATCATTGAGAGAGGATCACAGCAGGTCAGGGACGGGTTCCGTGGCCTGCTTTACGTGATGGATGACATTCCGCCGCACCCGGTGGCACCCGGTCTGGCGGCGATGAAGCCGACAACTCCAGGAGGATGAGCATGCCTACTTCGCACCCGCGGAACTGGGGTGTGCGCCCCAGATTCCTCAACCCCCACCGCATTGAACTGGCCCGTCGACGCCGGGGCCTGACCAAGACGGACCTGGCGGTACGCCTCGGCGTGAATCCCCGCACGGTCAGTGGCTATGAGCGCTCCGGCGCTCCGCTGGCCCGGGGTGCCGATCTCTCCGCCCACCTGGGTTTCCCGGTGGAGTTCTTCACCCAGCGTGACCCCGTGGACATCCCGGCGGCCAACATCAATTTCCGGGCCGGGCGCCGGGCCACAGCCAGGCACCGCGGTGCCGCCCTCGCCGCCGCCTCCCATGCGGTTGAGCTGGCGGGGTGGGTCGCCGGCCGGTTCGTCCTGCCGCAGTTGAAACTGCTTGACCTGGGCGGAGCTGACCCCGCAACCGGCGCGGCACTCCTGCGGACCTCCTGGGGCATTGACACCCAACCCATCCCCAACATGGTGCACCTGGTGGAGTATTTCGGCATCAGGGCCTACAGTCTGCCCGCGCTCGCCGAGAAGGTCGATGCCTTCTCCGTCTGGTCGGGTCGGGTGCCGTTCGTCTTCATCGCCCGGCGGAAAACCCCCGAACAGTTCCGCTTCGACATCGCCCACGAGCTCGGGCATCTGACCCTGCACAGCAATGAACCACCCGCCGCGAAACAGGAACGTGAGGCCGACCTCTTCGCCTTCGAACTGCTCCTGCCACGCACCGCGATCCTGGAGAGGCTGCCCCACAACCCCTCGGTGGAACAGCTGCTGGAGTTGAAAAACGACTACCGGGTCTCGGCGATGCTGGCTGCGGTGGCCACCCACCGCGCCGGGCGGCTGTCCGACGCTGCCTATCGACGGATGCTGCTGGAACTGCACACCCTCGGCTACAAGCACGGCGAGCCCGATGGCCTGCCCGTCCATGAGACCTCCTCGGTGTTCCCCCAGGTGTTCACCCCGGAACGGTTCAGCCCCCAGCAGGCGGCGGATGACCTGCACCTGCCCGTGGAGGAGATCCACGGATTGACGTTCTCCACCGCACTGCATGTGGTGAAACCAACCTCCGAACCCACCTATTTCCGCCCACCCCAGGTCGACCGGATCGAGGCCCCGCAATTACGCGTGGTGGAATAGCCCGACGCCGTGGCCGGTTGCTTGATCCATGGCTGTCGCCGGATAACAGCGGTTAGCATGGCGGTATGACTGCCGAACACAATGCCACGCTCAGTGAACGCGGACCACAGTTCTTCACCGACGGTCCCATCACGGTCGCGATCGGTGGGGAGGCCGCCATCACCCGGTGGGAGATCCTCGGTCACATGACCGCGGGCCGGTTATCGGTGGACTCCGTGGCCCACGGGCTCACACTGCTGGGTTTGAATGGTGACTTCGCCGATGATGCCGTGGTCTCGGTCTTCATCGATGATGCGGAAGACCCCCTGGTATTCGCCCATATTGAGCCGGAGATCCCCGCGCGCCGGGTCCTGATCGCCGAGGCCATGGCGGCGGTGTGGAACAACCGGATCCAGGACATCGCCGACACCTCGGCACCGCTCTACCAGGATGCGGTGGAGGACCTCGGGCGCCTGGAGATCCCCGGCAGCCCCCACCTCAATGAACTGCTGGCGCAGCGACGACGGAGCACCACCACGGACCGGGTGGAGATTGAGGCACTGTCCCACCTCGTCCATGAACTGCGGCAGGCCGTGGTCTTCGGTGCCGCCGGTTTCCTCGCCGCGGATCCCGCGGAGCTGAAGGACACCACCCGCAAGGCCCTGGCACCCGATGGGTGGATCCACCGGTTGTCGCTGCTGGTTGCCGCCGAGGAATGTCTGGCGGGTGCACTGCTGGCAGGGATCCGGACCACGGATGATCCGGAGGCCATGGCCGCGGGCCTGGCCGCCGACTGCACCTTCATGCTGGGTAACCGCGCCGCCGACCTTGAACTGTGCGGGGTGTTATCCGAGGTGGTGGATGTGCTGGAGGATCCGGCCCTGCGTCCCTCCCACCGGGTGATCAGGATGGTCGCCCGCCCCACCCAGCGGATGCTGGATGGAGCTGTGCATATTATCCAGCCGTTTGTGAACCTCCGGGGACCGGGGAGGGGACGCGATGGGTGGCTGCCGTCGGAACTCACCGCGGGCGAACGGGGCGGGGATGCTGCTGCCCGGGCCGCCGACGAGGGGCAGATTCTCGATGCCGAACTGGTGGAGGATTTCCGTCCCGAGGAGCTGGCCACGGCCTTTGGTGAACTCTTCGAGGAGATGTTGCCGGAGGCGGAGGCCTATGTGAAGAAACTTCGCAACGACCATCCCGATGACTCCGTTGACCAACGCAAAAACCGGGCGGAACGTCGGTTCATGGACCTGGCCGCACGCAAGACCGCGGACACCAACCTGGGTTACCTCGAACTCGATGAGGCGGTGGCACTGCACGCCATGACCCTGGCCTTGCTGCGCGAGGTGCCCGTGGATGACACCGGCAAACGGGAGCGCCAGGCACGGCAGCTGCAACTGGCCATCAGTGGATACGGGAGACTGCAGGAGTTTCCGGACAATCAACTCATCCAGCGGGGGATCTCCATGGCGCAGAGCTCCCTGTATGCGGTGGCATTCCACCGACTGAGCCGTGACCGCAGATTCCCCAGGCTGGCGGTGGTGATGGCCATGCTGGAGAAGTTCGCGCCCACCGTGAATGAACGGTTCATCGCGGAACGGGCCCTGGAGGTGATCAACGGGGGAGCGCTGCGGATCCTGGCGATGATGGTGGACAAGGCCATCCGGTGAACCCCACAGGCCCCGCTCAG
Source organism: Corynebacterium efficiens YS-314 (assembly GCF_000011305.1). Lineage (NCBI taxonomy): Bacteria > Bacillati > Actinomycetota > Actinomycetes > Mycobacteriales > Corynebacteriaceae > Corynebacterium > Corynebacterium efficiens. The sequence continues at coordinate 1,270,563 of NC_004369.1, forward strand.
GGCGGGAGGCCCACGTTGCTGGCATTAATGATGGATTGACATAAGAGTCTGCATAAAGTTGGAATAAAAGCAAATTCCAGGGTTGTGTCCCAGAACACATTCTGGTGGAATGGCTCCATGGAACTACTACCCGGACTTGGAATCCTTATTGTCGGTTCGATGATGGCCATCGGTACCACGCTTTACCTGGCGCGGTGGAATCCCTTCATGCGATTACCCGTCTTCGTGGGCAATCCCGAGGATTATCCCTTCGGGCCCTATGTGGGCAGGGCCATGGGCTTCATGTTTCTCCTGATGGGTGGTGCCGTGTTGTATATGCCCATCAATATCTGGGGTGTGTTCCTCATGGTGCTTGCCGCCATTCCGGCCCTGATGCTGTCGCGGGATCATAACCGGCGTCTGGATGGGGATTTCGGGCCCGAGGTGGCGTGATCGGGCGTGATCGGATGTGGTTGAGCCTGATCGAACGTGCGCCGGCAGGTGGTCCGTCCCCGATCGCGCCGGTCCGCGAAGACGCTGATCTGAAGGTATTTCCTGGCTGATAAATAAGCGAAACTTGCGAACTTTATTAACTTTGATAAGGTTGTCTACGGACTAGAGCGAAAAAGGCTGTCGCCTTGTAGGCCCCCACTGACGAGTGTGGCCGCATGGGCGAGCCTATTTTTTTGCCCCGGTAGTTTATGCACCTATACGCATAACCGCCGGTTTCAGGTCCCATGATAAGAGCGTGTGGCCCTAGCGTGGCCGGCGGTGTGCCAGTTGCTGCCCTGACACAGGGTGTGACAGGCATGTTCATCCCGGCCCCCTGCACGCACTGCGAATGAGGCCGCCTTGTGAAAGGGGTGGTCGGGAAGGCAAGTATGAGCAAGAAGCGTGTAGCGATCATCGGAGCTGGCCCGAGTGGAATGGCCCAGTTGAGGGCATTTGAGTCAGCGGAGAAGAAGGGACAGGAGATCCCTGAACTTGTCTGCTTTGAGAAGCAGGATGATTGGGGCGGCCAGTGGAACTACTCCTGGCGCACCGGCACCGACCATTATGGCGAACCGGTCCACTCCAGCATGTACCGCAACCTGTGGTCCAACGGACCCAAGGAGATCCTCGAATTCGCGGAATACACCTTCGACGAGCACTTCGGTAAGCCCATCTCCTCCTACCCGCCCCGCGAGGTGCTGTGGGATTACATCAACGGCCGCGCCGAGCAGTCGGATGTGAAGAAATACGTCAAGTTCGCCCACGCCGTGCGCTGGGTCGATTTCGATGAGGGCACCAAGCTGTTCACCGTGCGCGTGGAGAACCTGCGCACCGGTGAGACCACCAGCGACACCTACGACAATGTCATTGTTGCCGCCGGCCATTTCAACTTCCCGAACATCCCGCATTTCGAGGGTATTGAGACCTTCCCCGGCCAGGTCATGCACGCCCATGAGTTCCGCGGTGCGGAAACCCTGGCCGATAAGGATATCCTCCTGATCGGTGCATCCTACTCCGCCGAGGATATCGGTTCCCAGGCATACAAGATGGGTGCCCGTTCCATCACCTACAGCTACCGCACCAAGCCGATGGGCCACGGCTGGCCGGAGGAGATGGAGGAGCTGCCCCTGGTGGAGCGTTTCGAGGGTTCCACCGCGCACTTCAAGAACGGGGAGAAGCGTGACTTCGATGCCGTCATCCTGTGCACCGGTTACAAGCACCACTACCCGTTCCTGCCGTCCAGTCTGGCCCTGGAGTCCCCGAACAACATCTACCCGGACACCCTCTACCGTGGTGTGGTCTCCGAGAAGAACAATCAGCTGTTCTGGCTGGGTTCGCAGGACCAGTGGTTGACCTTCAACATGTTCGACGCCCAGGCCTGGTACGCCCGCGATGTCATTCTCGGCCGCATCGAGCTGCCCACCGCCGAGGAGCAGCGCGCCCACATGGATCAGTGGCTTGAGCGTTTCAACGCCATGGAGGACGAGTTCGACCAGATCGACTTCCAGTGCGACTACGTCAAGGACCTCATCGAGCAGACCGACTACCCGATGTTCGACCTCGACGAGGTGGCCAAGATCCAGCGCCAGTGGCTGCAGTCGAAGAAGGACGACATCATGAACTTCCGTGATGCCACCTACACCTCCGTGATCACCGGCACGAAGGCCGCCGAGCACCACACCCCGTGGATGCTGGAGCTCGACGACAGCCTGGAGCGTTACCTCAGCGAGCCCGATGAGGACGAGGCACGCCAGGTCTTCCGCGGCCAGATCCGTGAGGGCCAGGCCCGCTAGCCTGCGGCCTGTGCTTTACGACGCCTGAAACCCCCGCCCCGCATTCTCTCCGTTGGAGATGCGGAGCGTTGTGCTGCGTAGGGGCCCTGGGCGGCGGATCTGTTGGCCTGTGAGCACCGAGTTGCTCACACACCAACAGATAGGCAGGAAACCGCCATCGCCCCGCCCGGAAACCCCGCAGCTGTTGGCCTGTGAGCACCGACTTGCTCACAGGCCAACAGATTCCAACCGCATCGGGTGGCCTCGTCACCGGCATCGCTGGTTTAAGATAATCTCTTATGGTCGCAGACAAGTCAGCGAGGGATCCCTCCACGCGGTATAGCACGCCGGTGCGGTGGGGGATGTTCTTCCTCGGGGTCTGGATCATGACCATTGGCATCGCTCTGACCGTTCATGCTGATCTCGGAACCACACCGATTTCCACGGTGCCGGCTGCCATCGCGGCGGCTTCATCCCTGTCCTTCGGTGTGGTGACCATCCTGATCAGCATTGTCCTGGTTATCGCCCAGAAAGTGATCCTGCGCAGCCGTTTCGTCACCTTCCAGTACTGGCAGTTCCTGGTGGCCGTGGTCTTCGGGGTGTTGTGCGATGTGTCGCTGTACATGATGGATTTCATCCAGCCGTCGAATTATGTGTGGCAGGGGGTCACGGTGATTGTTGGTGCCGTCGCGGTGTCGCTCGGGGTGTTCCTGCAGATCCTCCCGCGCATTCTCTATTCACCGGGGGAGGGGATTGTCGCGGCGATTACGATCGCGTCGGGGTGGAGGTTCGGCACGGTCAAGCAGCTGTTCGACTGGTCGCTCATTCTCATTGCGGTCGCCATCGGCCTCATTTTCGTCGGCGAGCTCGTCGGGGTGCGCGAGGGCACGATCTTCGCGGCTTTCGCGGTGGGTGGTTGTGTCAAGCTCTACCAACGGCTTTACGACACCCACCTCCGCCGAACCCTCTAGCCGCCGGAGGATCACACCGAGGGCTGTGTGGTTGCTCCCCGAATCACGTAAAATGAGGGAGTGATCTCATTCCCGGACGATGCTGACCTCGATCCATTCGGATTCCCAAAACGGCTGCCACCTACCATCCATCCTGTGCCGGACAAACCGGTCGGGTTTCAACTCAAAGTGGTGCTCAATGACACTACTCCGGAGATCTGGCGCAGAATCGAGATTCCCGGGGACATGACCCTGGATGTTTTCCACCTCGTGCTCCAGGGGGCGATGGGGTGGCAGAACTCCCACCTCCACGAGTTTGTTGAAGACCAGGACCATTACCCGTTCATCACGGAGTTTATGTTTGAGGAAGAAGGCTCCGGGTTTCTGGAGAGTGATTTCCGGGTCGATCAGGTCCTTACCGCGGTGGGTGACAAGCTCGGTTATCACTACGACTTCGGTGATAGCTGGGACCACACCATCACGGTGGAAAAGATCCTGGACACCCCATCGGACCAGTCACGGTGCCTCGAGGGTGCCCGTGCCTGCCCACCGGAAGACATGGGTGGGATGGTGACACTCGAGGTGGTGGTGCCGTGGGTGGAATCAGGGTTTAAGAAGCAGCTCGAACCAACCCATATCGATGCGGATGATTATCGGCACTGGCTCGGTGACTGGCATCCGGCGGCTTTTGATCCCGAAGAGGCAACCCGGGAGATACAGATCATGCTGCGGGCGGGTTTCAGCCGGATGGCGCCGGGCTTGAAGCAGGTGATCAACACTTTGCCTCCGTTCCAGGGGGAGCATCTGGAGGAACTCCTCAATCTGGATATCTGGTACGACGCTGACACCTCTGGTCCGGGGCTCACCCCGGAGATGCTCCGGCCGTTCACTGAGCTCATGGAGCTGCTTGATGGTGGGGTGAAGCTCACCACCGCCAAATATCTGCCGCCAGCGGTGGTTCGTGAGTATGCTGCCCGCACCGGATTGGATACCTGGTGGCCGAGGAGGATCACCTCGGAATCGGTGACTCCTCTACCGGAGATCCGTGAGTTCTGCCGTTCTCTAGGCTTGGTGCGGGTGTCCACCGGCATGGTTGCACCCACAAAGAAGGCGCAGGCACTCCGCTTCGATCCGGGCGCCTGGGAAAAGCAGCTACAGACCAAGCTGCCCCTTGGGAAAACGGTTTTTGAAAAGCATGCCGGCTGGGTGGCTCTCGTGGTGGCGGGCAGTGGAGCACCCTATCTGCAGTGGCCGGGCCTGATCAGCGAGGTGCTCTTTGATATGGGTTGGAGGAATCAGGGTCGTTTGGGCGACCCGAACCGGGTTCCGTTTCGCAGTCCCACCTACGAGGTGTTGCAGCTCCTGGCGGAGGGAGTGGCCGCGGACCCCTGGGACAGTGAGGTCCCCGAGGAGATGGTGGCTGCGGTGGCGGCACTGGCACGCCGCATCGTGGTCGTCAGGTAGCTGTCCGCCAGGTACCTCCGCATGGTCAGGTGCCCGGTGCGCTGTAGGGGGTTTCGGTGAAAGCACACAATCACCGACCCCGGATCTGCAGGGGCGAATCGCAGTGGTGGTCAAACGTAGCCGTTTTCAGCAGTGCGCTCGGGATCGCGTTATCCAGTTCCTTCAATACAGTGTCCTCGTCATAGCCGAAGCAGGTGCCCTCCAGGGTCAGCTCCATGTTGCTGCCCTGGTCCGGGTGGAGCCCGAATCCGCTGCAAAACACCGCGTCCGAGAAATCGGTGGTCGCGGTGAATTGGAAGGGGCCGAACAGCACGGGGCAGTGGAAATGCGTGCGGTGGAACTGCACCTCGTTGAACATCGCGGAGCGGAACAGGGGAGAGGTGGTGAAGAAGGAATCATCGAAGGAGACGGAATCGATGAACTCTGACTTGTTGAAGGAGACCGACCCACCGAAGAACACATCGCAGAAGTCCACGCCGTCGCGGAAGGTGCACTTCTCCACCCGGGCGGTGGAGGTGAACTGCGCCTGCGAGAAGGTGGTGTAGGAGGCGAAGTCGGAATCCTGGAAATGCGCGGTATCCCAGAACTGGGCGGCGGTGAAATCAGCGTCGGCATCAAAGGTCACCGCCCGGAACCAGGCGGAACCGGTGACACAGACCCCGTCGAAGGAGGCATCACGATCAAACTGGGATTCGTTGAACACCGCCAGGGCCGTGAATTCCGCGTCGGTGAACCTCGCGGTGTGATGGAACTGCACACGCTGCACTGAGGCCAACCCGTTGAAGCGGGCGTGGGTGAACACGGCGGGTGCGTGGAATTCAGACTCGTTGAAGGAGGTGTTGCCGTGGAAGTGGGCATGGGAGAAATTCACCGGTTTTGACAGGGTGGCCAGCGAGAATCCGAGATCATGCAGGTGGCAGTAGGTCAGATCCAGCCAGAGATGCGACCAGTCGGCGATCCCACCGAGGAATCTGGGGCGGAACCGGTTCACGATCAGATCCTGCACGCGGTGTTTGAACACCAACAGCTCCGGGGTGGGGTCATCACCGGTGAGCGGATCCCGTAGCTGGGCACAGATGAGGTTGAGGCAGGCCTGTTGCAATCTGTGTGCCCTGTCGAGGTCGCTGTCGCCCAGGCTCACGCAGTCATCCGCCAGTGCGGACAGGGCGTAGACCGCGGCTTCCCGCTCCACGAGGCTGCGGTGATCGCCCAGGAGATCAACAATCCTGATGAACCGTTCATGCAACTCCCAATGCGCTTCTTGCAGTTCCATGTCGCATCCTCCATTCCATGTGTTGCCCAACCTGGTTGGAGTTTATCGGGGACTGTGGACATGTTCAGCGGACATGCGAACACAGCGGCGAACATCTGGTCGTCGTCAAGCCCGGTCACGATGCCGGGGTGACATGCCCGCCCTTTCATCAGACATTTACTGACAATTGTTTTCAGGTTAACCTGTCGGAAATCTATGAGCCTTAACTTATGGATATCCGCATCAGAGATAACACCATGCCTCTGATCTGCGGTTTATCCCCCCACCCCTGCCCGGCGCTGGACTGGTTCACATGTCTCCTGCGTCTGTGTTGGTGTGGCTAATTATTCGATGATCTTATTCGAGAAGGATTCACAAAGTGGCACTTTCCCGCCTCGCACTGCGCACTGTCGCGTCTGTCTCCGCCTCCGCCGTCGTCCTCGCTGGCCTCCTGGCACCGGGTGTCGGTGCCCAGAGCAGCTTCGGTTCCTCCGACCTGTTCAACTTCGGCTCCACCGCCCCGGAAGTACCGTCCGCGCCCAAGAACATCATCTACATGATCGGTGACGGCATGGGGTACAACCATGTTGCTGCCACCAACCTGTTCGAGACCGGCCAGACCAAGTACCAGGTTGAGGGCGAGGCCAACGCTGAGACCCTTGAGGAGCTGCCGGGCGAGGCAGTTCAGGTCTACGAGGACTTCAACAAGCTGGCCATGACCACCTACCAGCACGGTGGGGCCTACGATCCGATCCAGGCCTGGAACGATCACAACTACGTGAACACCGGTTCCATCACCGACTCCGCAGCGGCCGGCACCGCCATGGCCACCGGTGTGAAGACCACCAACGGCACCATCGGTCTGGACCACGAGGACAACCGCATCGAGAACACCTCTGAGCGCGCTGTGTCCGTCGACAAGGCCGCCGGCGTCGTCTCCTCCGTGCCGTTCAGCCACGCCACCCCGGCTGCCTGGGCTGCGCACAACGCAGACCGTAACGATTACCACGGCGTTGCCACCGAGATGCTGAACTCGGACCTGGACGTCATCATGGGCGCTGGCCACCCGCTTTACGACGATTCCAACAACCTCCGCGACACCCCCCGCTACCAGTACATCTCCGAGACCGACTTCAACGCCCTCTCCACCGGTGAGACCGACTTCACCTACGTCGAGGACAACGCCGACTTCGAGACACTGGCCAACGGCGAGGTTGAAGAGGATGCCCAGTACTTCGGCCTGGCCAAGGTCGCTTCCACCCTGCAGCAGGGTCGCGCGGGCTTCTCCGACGCCCCCTACTCGGTCCCGCAGAACGACGTTATCGATCTCGCCACCATGTCCCAGGGTGCACTCAACGTCCTCGGCCAGGACGAGGACGGCTTCCACCTCATGATCGAGGGCGGCGCCATCGACTGGACCGGCCACGCCAACGACATCTCCCGCAACATTGAGGAGCAGCAGGACTTCAACAAGGCCGTCGAGGCTGTTGTCGACTGGGTTGAGGAGAACTCCTCCTGGGATGAAACCCTCCTGATCGTCACCGCCGACCACGAGACCGGTTACCTCTCCGGCAAGGACGAGGAGCCCAACTGGAAGGCACTGACCGGCGAGGCTGGCCAGGTCCCGGCACACGGCTGGTACTCCGGCAACCACACCAACCAGGTCGTGCCCTTCTTCTTCAAGGGCGCCGGCTCCGAGGACATCAAGGCTGCCGTCACCGGCACCGACCCCGTGCGTGGCGACTTCATCGACAACATCACCATCGCACGCCTGACCCTCGACAAGTGGTGGACCAAGGATTAATTTCCTGTCGCACTAACCTCTGAAGGTTTCCCCCCTAAGGCGGAGCAGCTCAGGCTGCTCCGCCTTTTGGCGTTTTATCTGGTCACTTCGCTTACACGAGCTGTTCTGAAACTGGGTTGTCAGGGTAAGTGTAGATAGCATTTATGCTCGTCCTAGAAGCGATTTGGTAGAGGCAAATGAAGATCTATAGCTCAGTGATTCTAGTTATCAAAAGTATGTTCGGCCTTCTGTGCAAGAAAGGGAAGCGCGAGTGTTTAGACTGAAGGATAAATCGAAACCGATTGTGTTCTCCTGACAAAACCCGACCGACCTTGACGGCTTTTCGGAGTGTGGAGATCTATTGATTCTTGTAAGGGAGCAGGATCGGAAAGTTGCACTGTAGGAGGACTTGGAATGTATCTGTTGCAAAACTATGCTGCCTGGCAGGGGAAGTTGGAAAAGTACTTCTTCTCCAGGCCAAACCATCCGGTCCTCATCTACGTGGATGAAGCGGAATTATCGAATATCTACAGTGATCAGGCGAATGCTGTTGAGAGCTTGAGAAGTGCAATCTTAGAGTATCTCGACCCTGCGCGGGACAATGTCCCTTTTGAACAGGTAGAGAAATTAGTCAAACGGTGGAAGCTCGGGGATAGAGTTCAAGCCCCGCCAGTTCTTCCCCTCTTGGCTATGACTGTTCTAGCCGCCAGTCGGATGGAGAAATCTCAAGACCGAGGGGCGGGAAATTACTACGATCCTTTAGCGGAGTTGCTGCTGAAAGACGGTTACACAGATGCCTTCGTGACTAAGCTCAGAGAAAAATCAAGTCTCCTTCTTGTTGATTTTTGGGAGTTACTACATAACTGGATTGAGAGTCGAGGAGGCACAGTAGGTCTATCTACTATACGAACGCTTCCATCGAGGAAACGGATCGGCTATGCGCTTTCTCAGGCCATGGTTAAGGGAAGTGACAGACGAATTCTATTCCAGTTTTTTAGTGACCTTGATTTATCCAACCGGCAGATACCACACCCGCAGGTCTTGCTAGATAAGCTCCAAAAATGGGATTCGCCTACTAGGAGATTCAGTAGCTTCTTCCGAAAGTTTCTCAATAGTCATAGCGATCAAGAACTCTTAGCCGAAGTTGTTCATCAGCTGGCCGAAAGTTGGGACGGTGAACAGATAGCGACTTCTGTGGAGTCACGATCTACAGGGTGTACCGCTCACTTATCGATTAATCCCTATGAAGAGGAAATAGCCTGGGCTATAGAGATTTCCGAGGATGACCCCGCCCAATCCTTGAGGATGGGTAACTTCATCCTGGATCTGTTTAAACTCCTCGATCCGGAATGGCGCTTAGCTCAGATCCCAGAGTCGTATACAGTGACTTCGATCATGAAGGGTATGGCTCTCGCAGTAGGTAAACGGGGGGTCGTATTCCGAGCAAGTCCTATTCTCTTTCTAAGAGATGACCCCGTCACGGGAGGGCTTCTCACTGTAGAAGATCCCATGTCAGGCGAGGCATATGTACTTTGCTGTGAACAACATTTATTGCGCAAAATAGAGCGGTTCTTTGGTTCGTATTTTCATAACCGAGTGGAAGTGCTCGAGATTCCAAGTCTCAAAAGACAAATGGGGTCTGCGATTCTGGTCAGTATCGCTGGTTTCAAGAGCGAAGATGAGCTCTCTCGATTTCGACGAGCGTTCAACCTCGGTGCTCAGCGATCATTGAGTATCAGTAAACGTCCAAAGATGCGGGGTGGTCTTAGATTGTCTACTAACCTCGTCAGTGATCTTTACCTAACCGGGGCAGAACCCGATATCGTAGGTATTCCCGTCCAGGACCGCGAATCATTTTCCATAGAGATAAGCGGTAAGCCCAGCACTGTGAGTATAACGAGTGGAGTTCTCCGACTAAGGGAATTCGGACTCCAGGCTGGCTACCACACAGTTAGCGTAAAGGGCCACTTCTTCGAATTCAAAACCAGCAATCGGGAGATCACCGATTTTGGTGATAAGAAATCTGATTCGTATCGGCCTAATGAGGCCGATCGACTGATCAGGTATGCGCCCGTTTATCTTCGAGAGACAATAGAGCCCGAGGTCCTGTATGCCTCCGCCGATGAGACGCTCTTCCTAATTGCAGGTGGCAATATAAGAAATGTAGGAAGGAAATCGGATCCTAGATTCTTAAGTTCAGCCTTAAATGGAAAATACAACCCGACTTTCGAAACATGGGTTGCACCGGATGTTGTATGGATTGCTCAGCGAGATGGACATAATTGGCGAATTTGGCGACCGCGGTCAAACGCGTCTGAGGTTTTTCATGTCGATTCTTCTGTGGACCTCGCATATGAATGGCATGCAGCTAATAGAGTAAAGCACCCCAACCGGTGGACGATGGTACTAGGAGAGGGCTCTTCACGTGTCAGTTAAAGAGAAAGCAGCTCCTGGAGATCTAATATTTCAATGGATGTGCGCCCTTCAACAGGGAAGTTTTTCCCAGATCGCGACAGCTTTCAGGTGGCTGCTCCCATCTCATGGAGAAATTTTGGGGCGGAAGCAGGTCAACTATTGGTTTGCTGCCCTCGAAGCTTTGGGGCACTGTCAAATTGATTGGCATGAACGGACATGGGAGATCAATAGTGCCCGGATATTCCGCGTGCCGCATTCAAATGGCGTGTTCGGATTGGCCGGGTACAGGGTTCCTAATTGGAAATCGGTCCTTCGAGGACTAAAGATTGATTTGATCGAGATGGACCTTGAATATGTTTCCGGTCTGCCCCTGCCCACTACGCTGCTCGTTCAGCTCACCGGAAAAGAGGAGATCGAAAACCTTAGGCGAGAAACCGGGGCGAAACTTCTAGGTACGGCTGCGATAACGATGTCGGAAGGCCTTCGCTTTACGAATCGGGCTATAGAAGAAGCAAGTGATCCCCCTGCATACAATTCAGAAATTGATCGATTCAATGCTACGAGGAATTTCAAGTGGGATCGTGTCAGCACCCCAGTTTCCCTCCTGGAATCGGGCTTTTATCGAGTGGTGCAATACGGCCAACCTCTTTACTGGACTCGAAAAGAGGACTCTTGGGTGAGAACTACACTCCCGGAGGGCCAGTTTAGGGAGTTTCGCAGGCTGGGAGTCGATCCATTCGCTGTCGAGTTCAATAAGCACCGGGAAAATAACTGTGAAGTTTCCCTCGCCAATTCGGTTCACTTACCAAAAATACATGAGCAAATCCTAGTCTTCTGTAGCGGGCGCCTGCCGGTATTCAACTCGAAAGCTCGGGGAGAAAAAACGTACAGTAATGTCCCAACTAGAGTATTTACGAATGTAATGTTAAATCTTCTGAACAACTGACTAAAAGGGCGGAGAAGTTCCACATGGCAGATTCACCTTCCATAGATGTAATGGGCACTTTTGATAGACTACGCGAAGCCTATTTCAGGTACTATGATACGCCCTTTGCTCTTGCGGATAAACGTTTGCAAAAAGAACGCCGGGAGCTGATGGACAGAGATGGTGGGGCCTACCGCTTGCCCTTGGTTGAAATGCGACCTGAGTATGTCTCTGTGCGGCGTAGTTTACTTGACTCAGTACAAGCTGCAGGTGCACCGGTAGAACTCGCAGAATTTGCTAATTGTGGACTGATTCCGGCCGGGCGTTCTCTTTATAAACACCAAGAGGAAGCGCTTAAGTCCAATACCGTTAAGTTAGTGGTGGGATGACGGTGACCACTGGGCCGAGTGGCCGACCACAATGATGGGATCGTTTCACCGGCCATTTCGACATCTTTCGTTTAATCACCCGCGGATTCTTCCGCCTTCGTCGCGGTGGGTTGAGGTACCTGGCCAGCCAAGACACTGCCCGATCCCATAAACTTCGGGCGGTGTGCGGGTCGTCAGGGGGGAAAAGAGCCCTGGATCACCGAACGACGGGTAAGCTTCAAGGCCTTAACAAATGACACCCGCACCGGAGGGTGCTCACTGGCAGTGGCCGCATCAGCCATCAGTGTCCTGATCGCGTAGTGGCAGCACAGATGCCCCCAGATCTCCTGACGCACCAACTCCGGGGACTTTGACCGCAACACCCTTTCTCGTCCACGCTGATGGGTTTTCAACTCATCGAAAGTGTTCTCGATCTCCCACCGGGCGTGATACGCCGCGATCAGATCCTCCACCGACACCTCATCAGGATCCAACAAGGTGGTCAACAACCGATGCTGCTGGTCGACAATGCCAGCCTCATCGTCACCGGTATCGATGTGGTAGTCCACCACCCGCACCATCCTTGGGGCAACCTGCCGCCACCCCGGCCCACTGCTCGGGGTAATCGTGGCCAACCATGTTCCATCCTCCAGGGTTCGCACATGGTGTGGTTTCACATTGTTCCGGATCCGCCACACCAGATCCGCACCACGGTCCTGGGCGGTAGCCCACCGGTGGAAACTATAAAACCCCCGATCAGCGACCAGTACTGAGCCTGGATCCAGCCGGTCGATCAGTTCATCAGCCAGGGTCGTTTCCCCGGTGCCCAGCCCGCCGATGACCGCGTCCAGGATCGCATGTGATCCACATTCCGCGATCGCCACGACACGGGCCTGCGGGTACCCGGCCTGACCACGTCCGGTGCCGGGACGCCCGAAATGCTCGACATTGGCTGGCGTATCCGGGACATCCAAGGTGGTGCCATCAACAGCCAACAGGCGTTTGCCCGCCAGCCAGGCCCCCTCCCACCCCGGCCGGGCCAATGGTTGGGCAACACGGGCAAACAACGCTGCCATCGGTTCATGTCCCAGCCTGACCCTGGCCTGGAAAATCGCGGAGCGTGACGGAGCAGGTACTGCCTGTTCCTCCCACCTGCAGGCCCAGGACAGTCCATCGGTGAGATCGGCGTAGATATCCTCATAGGATCCATCGGAGTTCAAAGCCATTGTGATGGTGTAATACACCATTACCCGGGAGGGCAGGATGCGGGATCGTTGCTGGGTACGACCGGCCTGCGCGACGACCTCGTCCACGACATCGGCCGGAAACACCCGGGTGAGCAGGCCCACCGAGATTAAATCCGATAACCGACGATCAGTATCAGGTTGTGTCCGTCCATGTCGAGGCATAGCACAACACTACACCCACTAACTTAACGGCATTGCGCTTAAGTCTGGATCCACCCGTGGAAAGAACACAATCATCACTTCCGGTACAGGGTCTGGTAAAACTGAGGCATTCCTTTTGCCGGTGTTAGCTGGATTACTCGAAGAGTCTCGAGAATGGAGCGGTAGTAGAGGTGCGCATAATCGTTGGTGGGAGTCCTATTCGGCTCCCTTTGAATCGCAAAGAGCTGGAGAAACCGGACGTTTAGCTGCAGTTCGAAGCTTAATTCTATACCCTATGAACGCGCTGGTCGAAGATCAATTAACACGACTCCGGAGAACTCTGGACAGTGATGCGGCCCGTGATTGGTTAGACGAGAACCGGGGAGGGCATCGCTTCTACTTCGGTAAGTATACCGGCGCGACTCCTGGCACAGGCGATAGATCTGACAGCTCAGCAAAGAAGCTCCTGCGGGAAGTGTTTGAGCGCCTTGATGAGAGGGCTCACGCAGCTTTAATAGCCGACTCGAAGGAGCCTGAGAAAGAATCCAGGTATTTCGTTCCTCGTCTCGACGGGGCTGAACTGAATTCGCGCTGGGACATGATGGATTTCCCTCCAGATATTTTGATCACTAACTACTCCATGCTCAATGTGATGCTCTTAAGAGAGCAAGAACAGTCGTTTTTCGAGCAAACCCGCAAATGGTTAGAAAATCCACATAATGTGTTCACGATCGTGGTCGATGAACTGCATACATACAGAGGAACCGCTGGTACCGAAGTGGCCTACCTTCTGCGAAATCTGATGAGGCGGCTTGGTTTAGACCGAAAACCATCACAGCTGCGTGTTGTGGCATCATCTGCCTCTTTGGATCCGGGCCGAGATCGCACTTTTATCGAGAGTTTCTTCAATCTCTCGGTCGATTCCTTCGATTTCATTGAGGGAAGCGTGAAGGTACCTGAACCAGAAGCTGCGAAATTGGAATCAGCGCCAGAAGATATCTTGAGGGGAATTTCTAAGCGGGACCCCATTGAGGCGTGCGACTACGCCCGTAGTGAGAAGCTCATTGATCGTATTCGGGTTGCGTTTACCTCTGAAAAACGATTAGGAAAGGCGTTCACACTCAAAGAATTAGGGATTGAGCTCTTCCCAGGATCGAGCGAGAATGAGGCTGTTAGCGCGCTCACTAAGATTTTCAGAGGACTATCAGAGTTTCCAGCCGGAGATGATCCAGGGTTTCGCGCTCACTATTTCTTCAGAAATGTTCCAGGGGTGTGGGCTTGCACGGACCCCTCCTGTAGTGAAATTCCTGGTGGAAGTTATGAAGAAAGAGCAGTAGGTAAGCTCTTTATCGAGCCGGTATCACGTTGTGATTGCGGGGCACGAGTGCTCCAGTTACTTTACTGCCAAAATTGTGGAGAAGTCTGTGTCGGTGCCAAATGGGGTTTTGGGGTACCGGGATTCCGGGGATCGTGGTACCCCATTCTGATCCAGTGGTACCGCAGGTAGAAATAAAGGTGGCGGCTACAGCACATCCGCTGATAGCCGTGACACGCCCCCTTACTTCCATGGAGGAACCATGGCTTCTACCCGGGACATCATCACCGCAGTCCTATTCGGTGATTCCTATACCACCATCAGCACCAGGCTGAAATGCTCGCGCAGAGACATCTCCGCAGCGCATAAGCTCATCGACGCCCATCAGATCACGCTGCACTCACTGAGCCAGATCACCGATGAGGAACTCGAGGAGTGGAAAAATCCCCTCCGTGGGCTGCCGCAAGAATCGAAGTACCTGGCACCAGACTTTGCCACCACCTTGCACCGGCTGAAAACCAATCCGCATCACACCCTCCTGCTGGACTGGCGCTACTACCTCGTCGAAGCAGGCAGTGCAGCTAAACAGCCCTATTCCTACTCGCATTACTGCCAGCGTTTCCATGCCTATGTCGACGCCCATGACCTCTACCGCACGCTGCATCACCAGCCAGGACGCACGATGCAGGTTGATTGGGCAGGCGATACCATCAAGATCACCGACCGGATCACCGGCCAGGCACGCAAGGTGCATTTCTTCACCGCGGTTTTGCCGTACTCATCGATGATGTATGTCCACCCCAGTTTCACCATGGATATCAAGGCCTGGCTGAATTGCCATATCGCTGCACTGCGCTACTTCGGCGGGGCCCCGTTTGTCCTGGTCCCTGACAATGACACCGCAGCGATCTACCGGCCGAAGAAAAACGACCCCGCCCGTGCCGTGAGTGCTGAGTATGAAGCATTGGCCAAGTTCTACAACACTGCCGTGATGCCGACTGATGTCCGAGCCCCGAAACAAAAGGCCGGGGTGGAACGATCCGTTCAAATCGCCTACAGCCGCATCCTGGGGGTGCTGGAAATGGAAGGCCCCTTCCACAGCATCGACCAGATTGAGGACATCGTTGCTGATCAGGTCCATGAGATCAACTACGACATCGTCCGGGTAGATGGGACACGCAGGAACGAGCAATTCCAGGCTGAAGAACGCCACCTGCTGATCCCACTGCCGGATCAGGACTACACCTCCTATGAGTGGAAGGAGCTAAAAGTCCAGCGCAACTACCATATTTCCTGCGATAAGCAGTACTACTCGGTGCCCTGGAAACTTGTGGGATCCACCGTCAAAGCCCGGTTATCCAACACCGACATCACGGTCTTTGCCGGAGATCAGGTTGTGGCTACGCACCGTCGACTCCATGGGCGCTTCGGGCAATATTCCACCCACGCCGATCATGTCCCACCAGCACACCTGGATACTGCAGAGTTGTGGAGTGACCAGTGGTTTATCAACCAGGCACGCCTGGTTGGTCCCGCGACCACCACGGTGATCGAGATGATGATGTCAAGCCCCGGGTTTTGTAGAGGGTCATTTACTTAAATATCAGGCCGCTTGAGCCTGACGTTTCGTCCAGTCCTGGTGTACCTCCCGCGGCGGTCGGTAATCCACAGACGAGTGCAGCCGGCGACTGTTGTACCACCCGATCCACCTTGAGGATTCCACGAGCACATCCGTTAAGGACGGCCAGATCTGCCGATCAATAAGCTCAGCTTTGAACACTGAGTTCAACGCCTCTGCCATGGCATTATCGTAGGAATCACCACGTGATCCAACCGAAGCAACGACGTCAGATTCTGCCAGGGTTTCACCGTAGACAATGCTGCGGTATTGCACTCCACGATCCGAGTGATGAATCAACCCGGAAACGTCCTCACCAGCGCGAAGACGGGCAGATAACCCCATATCGAGTGCATCCCTAGCCAAGGATGCCCGCATGTGATTGGTGATCTGCCAACCGACGATCTCTCGTGAAAAGGCGTCCAACACAAAAGCGGCATATACCCAGCCCTGCGAGGTTGAGATATAGGTAATGTCCGCGACCCACAGCTTGTTCGGTGCATCCACGGGCCCGACCCCCGGAAAGTGGACGCTGATAATGGGAGTACGGGATCGGAGCCATCCGAAATGACCCCAAAGTGGACTGGCCACACTGTGTGCCTTGCTCGTGATCTGTCTTTCGGAGTAGTTCCGGTCCCGTACCGCGATCCGGAGTTTCGGTCATGACCTTATAGGAGCGTGACCGTTTCCGTGACCACCCTGGCAGGTGTCATGGTAGTAGTCCCATCAGCGTCTTGTCTGTCTGAAGCTCCGGATATGTGGATCCCCCGTGTCCCACCGCTTCAGAAAGCCCGTGAACATCATGCCCACACCAACCATTGACCTTGCTGGCCCCGTAGCCGGCATCGATACGCACACCGATACCCACACCGTGGCCATCGTGACCGAGACTGGTAAACATCTGGCGACCGATACCTTTCCCACCACCAGCAACGGATACCAGCAGGTCACCGAGTTCCTCTCAGCTTACAGCGTCGTAGCTGCGGGGATAGAAGGTACTAACTCCTACGGAGCTGGTCTGACCCGGCATCTTATTGGCCATGGACATGTAGTTTTCGAGGTTTTGCGTCCTACCCGTGCCCTTCGACGCCGGGATGGCAAATCAGACCCTGTTGATGCACTCGCCGCCGCCCGGCAGGTGCTCACCGGTCAAGCACTCAGCATCCCGAAAGACACCACCGGGCCAGTGGAGTCACTGCGCATGCTCCAGATTACCCGCCATCAACTGGTCGCCACGGCGGCAAAACTATTGACTCTCATCAAGTCTCTGCTGGTCACGGCCCCCGTGACTGTTCGGCAGCGTTATGCGACGATGACGACCACCACCCTGGTTATGACATTGTCGCGGTGCCGCCCACCCGCAGATGTCACTGATCCCGTCAATGGCACCTTAACCAGTTTGAAGAGCTTGGCTACCACCTACAACATGCTGCGGGCGCAATGCGATGAACTCGATAACAAGATCACCGATCTGGTCGAGGTCATCAATCCCGCGATGACACAAATTTTCGGCTGCAGGGCTGTTACTGCCGCAGAATTGCTGGTGAGCCTCGGTGAGAATCCACAACGGATCCGATCACAGGCTGCGTTGGCTCATCTGTGGGGCGTTGCACCTATCCCGGCGAGCTCAGGGCGGACGAACCGACACCGGTTAAATAGAGGGGGTGATCGCCAAGCCAACGCAGCACTGCACCGCATAGTCCTGGTCAGGATGCGTCACGATGAACGCACCAGGGACTATGTTCAACGTCGAATCAAAGAAGGGTTGTCGAAGAAAGAAATCATGCGGTGCTTAAAACGCGCCATCGTCCGAGAGATCTATCAAGTGCTGTGTCTGGGGCGACCTGTGAGACAATCCAGTGGGTTGCGTAGCGATGAATTCAGAGCTCTGCGCTCGAAAAAAGGGCTTTCACAAACCCAAGTCGCCAAGAAACTTGGATGCGCTCCAGCAAGAATTAGCGATATTGAAACCGGCAAGCGTCGACTATCGGAGTTGAAGTTAACCTACGAAGAATTCCTTAAAACTGCTTGACACACCATAGGAGCATCACGAAGGATTTAATCAGGAAGCAGATTTCAGGATAGCAGGACCACGCTCCTCAAACACCGCAGGGGCGAGATATCTGCACCAGGAATGCCGGCGCACCGTGTTATAGCGGGTACACCAGCGGAAGACGTCCCGGCGACAGAGCAACTGGTTCATGAATGTCTTGGAATCCTGGAGGACTTCCCGCTTCAGTGCTGCGTTGAAGGACTCCGCGAGGGCGTTGTCAGCACTGGTCCCGATTGATCCCATCGACTGCTTAATCCCGAGGTCTTTACAGGCGTCCTGGAATGCGTTCGACGTATAAACACTGCCGTGGTCCGAGTGAAAAATCGCACCCTTGAGGTTTCCGCGCTGGCCCTTGGCCATCAGCAGCGCATCCTGGACCAAGCTCGTGCGCATGTGATCTGCGATAGAAAAACCCACCAACCTGCGGGAATAACAATCAATAACCGTGGCCAGGTACATATTCGACCCATCCGCGATCGGTAGGTAGGTAATGTCCCCGACGTAGAGCTGGTTCGGCTTGTCGGCGGTGAATTTCCGACCGACAAGGTCAGGAAACACTGGTTTCTTCTGATCGGACACGGTGGTGGTGACCTTGCGTTTCTTGGTGTATCCACACAGTTTCAACGAGCGCATGATCCGGGCGACCCGCTTGTGATTCACGGGGTCATGATCTATCTGATCTTTGAGTTCGGCCGTGATCCGTTTGGCCCCGTAGCAACCATTTTCGGCGGTGAAGACAGTCGTGACCCGTGCACCGAGGATGGCGTCGGATATGAGTCGTTTTCTCCGGGCTGAGCTGCTGTTTTTCCATTTGTAATAGGAGGACCTGTTGAGTTTCAGGACTTCACATATCCGCTTAACCGAATGGTTCTTCTGGGCGTCGTCAACGAACTGGAAGCGGATCACCAGTTCGTCTCTTCCGCGAAATATTTGGCTGCTTTCCGCAGGATGTCACGCTCTTCGCGCAGTCGGCTGACTTCCCGTTCTAGTTGGCGGATCCGCTCAGCCTCGGTCACCGACATCGACGAGGGCGACTCCGCGGTGCCGGTTTTGGTGCGCGCACCTGTCCCGTACTTCTTTAACCAGTTATGAAGGGTAGCCCGGTTGATCCCGAGGTCAGCGGCAATGGTCTGAATCGAAGCCCCTGGGGAGTTCTCATACAAGGCGACAGCGTCGCGCTTGAACTCCTCTGTGTAGGTCTTGCTTGGCATGGTGGCAGATTACCTTTCCCAGCATCATGCTGGCATCAGGGTGTCTACCATCCGGGGGTCAGGTCCCACCTCGAAGTCCCGGTCGACCAGATCCACTGGACAATCACCGGCATCTGCGCTGCGTGTGGAGGGTTTCTTCTTCCTTCGTCGGATCCCTCTAAGCCCTTCGATCGCCATGAGTCGTTCCACGGTGCAGCGGGCAACATGGCCAAGGTGGCCTTCACGGTTGATCGCCGCCCACATTTTACGAACCCCGTAACAGGAATAGTTATCCTCGAAAATTTGATGCAACGACTGGCTGATCTGTTTATCCCGGATAGATCTGGCTGATGCTGGCCTGGATTTGAAAGCGTAATAGGTGCTCAGGGCAATTTTCGCAGACGTATTGCGTAACGCCCGCACGATTGGCTCGACCCCGAATTGAGCACGGTAGGTGTCAATGAATTTGACGATTATTTGTGTGGGCGGTCGAGCTCCGCCGCGAAAAAAGCTGAGGCTTTCTTGAGGATGTCGTTGGCGCGTTTGGCTTCTGCTAGTTCTGCCCTTAGCCTGCGGTTTTCAGCTTCGAGGTCAACGGATTGTGCTGGGGTGTCCAGGCCGGTGTCTTTGTGCTTGCGGACCCAGACACGCAGTGCTTCTTTCGAGACGCCGAGTTCGTCAGCGACTCTCCTGACGGCCCCGTGGGCGGTGTCGGGATTAGCTTGGGCGTGGATGACGAGTTCGACGGCGCGTTGTTTAAGTTCGTCGGTGTATTTGATGGGCATGCGAGGGTTTCCTTTTCCAATTTCCTACCCTCCATTAAACCCGGGGCATAACATGATCAATCGGCACGCCCATCATGCCCATGGCTGGTTGGACTGCCAAAACATCCTGAAAACGCTGGGCGGGAAAAGCCGCAGCGGGTTGGAACAGGCCTGCCAAGAGCTTCTTGATGCTGATCTGTACCCGACGTATTCGGTGATCAAAAAGCTGCAGTCATCGATTATCACCAACCGCGATACCCACAAACGCAGCGTTGCTGGATCTGCGCCGACGCCGGCTCCTGATCTGGTGAAACCACAACCAGTCCAGGATCTGGATACGGGTGTGTTTCTGCGCTCATCCAGCGCCTATGAGGTCGATGATATTCCGTCTTTGTCTTTTGATGATGAGCAGGAGGGCAACCAGTGACACTGTTTAATGATGATGATCACGCGTTGTTTCGCAGTCTGCGGGCCAGTAGCTTGGCTAGGGCCTTTGAAGAGATCGTCACCGCCAACATCGATGACGATAATCCTGATGTGCTAACCCCGGAGGAGGCGTTTCGGTTGGCTGGCCAGCAGGTGGCCAGGGATCGAGAGGCTAAACGTATTTCCGAGGCGATTAGGAAAGCGAGGTTTCCTATTATGGATGCCTCGATCGCGGAAATTCGCTATGAACAGGGTCGAAATCTTAATCCGATGACGATGAAGCGTCTGGGTAATCATGATTGGGGTGCAGATCCGACCAACTTGTTGATCTTGTCGCCGACGGGGTCCGGGAAGACGTATCTGACCTGTGCGGTGGGGATTTCTGCGTGCCATAACGGCTATTCGGTGGCGTATTGGCGCATGGATGATCTGGCTAGGCGTTTGGCGGTCACTCGGATCGACACGTTGGAACACGAGGACATGCTGGCAGGCTTGTTTGGTGTTGATGTGTTGATTCTGGATGATTTTCTCACCGTGGGTGTTGATGAACGCACTGCAAGTGACCTGTTTGCGATTCTAGCGAATCGGGAGAATATTCACGCAACGATCATCGGGTCGCAGTCGACTCCGGGGCATTGGTTGGATGTGTTACCGGATAAGAACTCCGGGGATTCCATTGTCAGGGCCCGACCCCCGGATGGTGGACACGGAGGATTTAATCAGGAAGCAGATTTCAGGATAGCAGGACCGCGCTCTTCAAACACCGCAGGCGCGAGATATTTACACCAGGAATGTCTGCGTACCGTGTTGTAACGAGTACACCAGCGGAAAACATCCCGTCGGCAGATCAACTGGTTTATGAATGTCTTGGAATCCTGAAGAACTTCCCGCTTCATCGCGGCATTGAAGGACTCGGCCAAAGCATTATCCGCACTGGTTCCAATTGATCCCATCGACTGCCTGATCCCCAGGTCTTTACAGGCGCCCTGGAATGCATGAGAGGTATACACGCTCCCGTGATCCGAATGAAAGATCGCCCCCTTCAAGTCTCCACGCTGGCCCTTAGCCATGGTCAGTGCATCCTGGACCAAGCTGGTGCGCATATGATCTGCGATGGAAAAGCCCACCAACCTGCGGGAATAACAGTCAATGACCGTAGCCAGGTACATATTCGACCCGTCCGCGATCGGCAGGTAGGTAATGTCCCCGACATAGAGCTGGTTAGGCTTGTCGGCGGTGAATTTCCGACCGACAAGGTCAGGGAACACTGGTTTCTTCTGATCTGACACGGTGGTGGTGACCTTGCGCTTCTTGGTGTAGCCAAACAGTTTGAGTTCACGCATGACCCGCGCAACTCGCTTGTGGTTCACGGGGGTTTGATCGGCCTGGTCCTTGAGTTCGGCCGTGATCCGTTTGGCCCCATAACAACCCTTTTCGGCGGTGAAGACCGTCTTGACCCGGGCACCGAGGAGGGCGTCAGAGATAAGTCGTTTTCTCCGGGCTGAGCTGCTGTTTTTCCATTTGTAATAGGAGGACCTGTTGAGTTTCAGCACCTCGCATAACCGCTTAACCGAATGGTTTTTCTGGGCGTCATCAACGAACCGGAAGCGGATCACCAGTTCGTCTCTTCCGCGAAATATTTAGCGGCCTTCCGCAGGATATCGCGCTCTTCTCTCAGTCGGCTAACTTCCCGTTCCAGCTGGCGGATCCGCTCAGCCTCAGTCACCGAGGCTGGTGAAGGCGTTTCGCTGGGAGTTGCGGTGCCGTATTTTTTTACCCAGTTCGCTAACGTGGCGCGATTGATCCCAAGGTCAGTGGCGATGGTCTGAATCGAAGCCCCCGGGGAGTTCTCATACAAGGCGACGGCGTCGCGCTTGAACTCCTCTGTGTAGGTCTTGCTTGGCATGGTGGCAGATTACCTTTCTGTCCCAGAATGTTGGGATGTTAGGTGTCTACCAAACGGGGGTCAGGTCCTCAACCGTTTATCGAGATCGTCTCGCAAGATCACCTTAGGCACGGTGGATATGCGTGAGATCACCAGTCGGGAGCGGATCGCTGCCCACGATGGTCAGTAGCTAAAAGCACGGCCCTGTCCCTGATGCTGGCGGGTTTCCTGTTTTTGAGGGAGCCTGCCGGTACCACGGGATCAGAACGCAGTACCAGTGCTCCGGAATTGCAGTACCATTTCACCCCATTTGGCAGGTGCCAAATGGGGTTTTGGGGTACCGGGATTCCGGGGATCGTGGTACCCCATTCTGATCCAGTGGTACCGCAGGTAGAAATAAAGGTGGCGGCTACAGCACATCCGCTGATAGCCGTGACACGCCCCCTTACTTCCATGGAGGAACCATGGCTTCTACCCGGGACATCATCACCGCAGTCCTATTCGGTGATTCCTATACCACCATCAGCACCAGGCTGAAATGCTCGCGCAGAGACATCTCCGCAGCGCATAAGCTCATCGACGCCCATCAGATCACGCTGCACTCACTGAGCCAGATCACCGATGAGGAACTCGAGGAGTGGAAAAATCCCCTCCGTGGGCTGCCGCAAGAATCGAAGTACCTGGCACCAGACTTTGCCACCACCTTGCACCGGCTGAAAACCAATCCGCATCACACCCTCCTGCTGGACTGGCGCTACTACCTCGTCGAAGCAGGCAGTGCAGCTAAACAGCCCTATTCCTACTCGCATTACTGCCAGCGTTTCCATGCCTATGTCGACGCCCATGACCTCTACCGCACGCTGCATCACCAGCCAGGACGCACGATGCAGGTTGATTGGGCAGGCGATACCATCAAGATCACCGACCGGATCACCGGCCAGGCACGCAAGGTGCATTTCTTCACCGCGGTTTTGCCGTACTCATCGATGATGTATGTCCACCCCAGTTTCACCATGGATATCAAGGCCTGGCTGAATTGCCATATCGCTGCACTGCGCTACTTCGGCGGGGCCCCGTTTGTCCTGGTCCCTGACAATGACACCGCAGCGATCTACCGGCCGAAGAAAAACGACCCCGCCCGTGCCGTGAGTGCTGAGTATGAAGCATTGGCCAAGTTCTACAACACTGCCGTGATGCCGACTGATGTCCGAGCCCCGAAACAAAAGGCCGGGGTGGGACCTGACCCCCGGATGGTAGACACCCTGATGCCAGCATGATGCTGGGAAAGGTAATCTGCCACCATGCCAAGCAAGACCTACACAGAGGAGTTCAAGCGCGACGCTGTCGCCTTGTATGAGAACTCCCCAGGGGCTTCGATTCAGACCATTGCCGCTGACCTCGGGATCAACCGGGCTACCCTTCATAACTGGTTAAAGAAGTACGGGACAGGTGCGCGCACCAAAACCGGCACCGCGGAGTCGCCCTCGTCGATGTCGGTGACCGAGGCTGAGCGGATCCGCCAACTAGAACGGGAAGTCAGCCGACTGCGCGAAGAGCGTGACATCCTGCGGAAAGCAGCCAAATATTTCGCGGAAGAGACGAACTGGTGATCCGCTTCCAGTTCGTTGACGACGCCCAGAAGAACCATTCGGTTAAGCGGATATGTGAAGTCCTGAAACTCAACAGGTCCTCCTATTACAAATGGAAAAACAGCAGCTCAGCCCGGAGAAAACGACTCATATCCGACGCCATCCTCGGTGCACGGGTCACGACTGTCTTCACCGCCGAAAATGGTTGCTACGGGGCCAAACGGATCACGGCCGAACTCAAAGATCAGATAGATCATGACCCCGTGAATCACAAGCGGGTCGCCCGGATCATGCGCTCGTTGAAACTGTGTGGATACACCAAGAAACGCAAGGTCACCACCACCGTGTCCGATCAGAAGAAACCAGTGTTTCCTGACCTTGTCGGTCGGAAATTCACCGCCGACAAGCCGAACCAGCTCTACGTCGGGGACATTACCTACCTACCGATCGCGGATGGGTCGAATATGTACCTGGCCACGGTTATTGATTGTTATTCCCGCAGGTTGGTGGGTTTTTCTATCGCAGATCACATGCGCACGAGCTTGGTCCAGGATGCGCTGCTGATGGCCAAGGGCCAGCGCGGAAACCTCAAGGGTGCGATTTTTCACTCGGACCACGGCAGTGTTTATACGTCGAACGCATTCCAGGACGCCTGTAAAGACCTCGGGATTAAGCAGTCGATGGGATCAATCGGGACCAGTGCTGACAACGCCCTCGCGGAGTCCTTCAACGCAGCACTGAAGCGGGAAGTCCTCCAGGATTCCAAGACATTCATGAACCAGTTGCTCTGTCGCCGGGACGTCTTCCGCTGGTGTACCCGCTATAACACGGTGCGCCGGCATTCCTGGTGCAGATATCTCGCCCCTGCGGTGTTTGAGGAGCGTGGTCCTGCTATCCTGAAATCTGCTTCCTGATTAAATCCTTCGTGATGCTCCTATGGTGTGTCAAGCAGTTTTAAGGAATTCTTCGTAGGTTAACTTCAACTCCGATAGTCGACGCTTGCCGGTTTCAATATCGCTAATTCTTGCTGGAGCGCATCCAAGTTTCTTGGCGACTTGGGTTTGTGAAAGCCCTTTTTTCGAGCGCAGAGCTCTGAATTCATCGCTACGCAACCCACTGGATTGTCTCACAGGTCGCCCCAGACACAGCACTTGATAGATCTCTCGGACGATGGCGCGTTTTAAGCACCGCATGATTTCTTTCTTCGACAACCCTTCTTTGATTCGACGTTGAACATAGTCCCTGGTGCGTTCATCGTGACGCATCCTGACCAGGACTATGCGGTGCAGTGCTGCGTTGGCTTGGCGATCACCCCCTCTATTTAACCGGTGTCGGTTCGTCCGCCCTGAGCTCGCCGGGATAGGTGCAACGCCCCACAGATGAGCCAACGCAGCCTGTGATCGGATCCGTTGTGGATTCTCACCGAGGCTCACCAGCAATTCTGCGGCAGTAACAGCCCTGCAGCCGAAAATTTGTGTCATCGCGGGATTGATGACCTCGACCAGATCGGTGATCTTGTTATCGAGTTCATCGCATTGCGCCCGCAGCATGTTGTAGGTGGTAGCCAAGCTCTTCAAACTGGTTAAGGTGCCATTGACGGGATCAGTGACATCTGCGGGTGGGCGGCACCGCGACAATGTCATAACCAGGGTGGTGGTCGTCATCGTCGCATAACGCTGCCGAACAGTCACGGGGGCCGTGACCAGCAGAGACTTGATGAGAGTCAATAGTTTTGCCGCCGTGGCGACCAGTTGATGGCGGGTAATCTGGAGCATGCGCAGTGACTCCACTGGCCCGGTGGTGTCTTTCGGGATGCTGAGTGCTTGACCGGTGAGCACCTGCCGGGCGGCGGCGAGTGCATCAACAGGGTCTGATTTGCCATCCCGGCGTCGAAGGGCACGGGTAGGACGCAAAACCTCGAAAACTACATGTCCATGGCCAATAAGATGCCGGGTCAGACCAGCTCCGTAGGAGTTAGTACCTTCTATCCCCGCAGCTACGACGCTGTAAGCTGAGAGGAACTCGGTGACCTGCTGGTATCCGTTGCTGGTGGTGGGAAAGGTATCGGTCGCCAGATGTTTACCAGTCTCGGTCACGATGGCCACGGTGTGGGTATCGGTGTGCGTATCGATGCCGGCTACGGGGCCAGCAAGGTCAATGGTTGGTGTGGGCATGATGTTCACGGGCTTTCTGAAGCGGTGGGACACGGGGGATCCACATATCCGGAGCTTCAGACAGACAAGACGCTGATGGGACTACTACCATGACACCTGCCAGGGTGGTCACGGAAACGGTCACGCTCCTATAAGGTCATGACCGAAACTCCGGATCGCGGTACGGGACCGGAACTACTCCGAAAGACAGATCACGAGCAAGGCACACAGTGTGGCCAGTCCACTTTGGGGTCATTTCGGATGGCTCCGATCCCGTACTCCCATTATCAGCGTCCACTTTCCGGGGGTCGGGCCCGTGGAACGATCCGTTCAAATCGCCTACAGCCGCATCCTGGGGGTGCTGGAAATGGAAGGCCCCTTCCACAGCATCGACCAGATTGAGGACATCGTTGCTGATCAGGTCCATGAGATCAACTACGACATCGTCCGGGTAGATGGGACACGCAGGAACGAGCAATTCCAGGCTGAAGAACGCCACCTGCTGATCCCACTGCCGGATCAGGACTACACCTCCTATGAGTGGAAGGAGCTAAAAGTCCAGCGCAACTACCATATTTCCTGCGATAAGCAGTACTACTCGGTGCCCTGGAAACTTGTGGGATCCACCGTCAAAGCCCGGTTATCCAACACCGACATCACGGTCTTTGCCGGAGATCAGGTTGTGGCTACGCACCGTCGACTCCATGGGCGCTTCGGGCAATATTCCACCCACGCCGATCATGTCCCACCAGCACACCTGGATACTGCAGAGTTGTGGAGTGACCAGTGGTTTATCAACCAGGCACGCCTGGTTGGTCCCGCGACCACCACGGTGATCGAGATGATGATCAATCGGCACGCCCATCATGCCCATGGCTGGTTGGACTGCCAAAACATCCTGAAAACGCTGGGCGGGAAAAGCCGCAGCGGGTTGGAACAGGCCTGCCAAGAGCTTCTTGATGCTGATCTGTACCCGACGTATTCGGTGATCAAAAAGCTGCAGTCATCGATTATCACCAACCGCGATACCCACAAACGCAGCGTTGCTGGATCTGCGCCGACGCCGGCTCCTGATCTGGTGAAACCACAACCAGTCCAGGATCTGGATACGGGTGTGTTTCTGCGCTCATCCAGCGCCTATGAGGTCGATGATATTCCGTCTTTGTCTTTTGATGATGAGCAGGAGGGCAACCAGTGACACTGTTTAATGATGATGATCACGCGTTGTTTCGCAGTCTGCGGGCCAGTAGCTTGGCTAGGGCCTTTGAAGAGATCGTCACCGCCAACATCGATGACGATAATCCTGATGTGCTAACCCCGGAGGAGGCGTTTCGGTTGGCTGGCCAGCAGGTGGCCAGGGATCGAGAGGCTAAACGTATTTCCGAGGCGATTAGGAAAGCGAGGTTTCCTATTATGGATGCCTCGATCGCGGAAATTCGCTATGAACAGGGTCGAAATCTTAATCCGATGACGATGAAGCGTCTGGGTAATCATGATTGGGGTGCAGATCCGACCAACTTGTTGATCTTGTCGCCGACGGGGTCCGGGAAGACGTATCTGACCTGTGCGGTGGGGATTTCTGCGTGCCATAACGGCTATTCGGTGGCGTATTGGCGCATGGATGATCTGGCTAGGCGTTTGGCGGTCACTCGGATCGACACGTTGGAACACGAGGACATGCTGGCAGGCTTGTTTGGTGTTGATGTGTTGATTCTGGATGATTTTCTCACCGTGGGTGTTGATGAACGCACTGCAAGTGACCTGTTTGCGATTGGACCTGACCCCCGTTTGGTAGACACCTAACATCCCAACATTCTGGGACAGAAAGGTAATCTGCCACCATGCCAAGCAAGACCTACACAGAGGAGTTCAAGCGCGACGCCGTCGCCTTGTATGAGAACTCCCCGGGGGCTTCGATTCAGACCATCGCCACTGACCTTGGGATCAATCGCGCCACGTTAGCGAACTGGGTAAAAAAATACGGCACCGCAACTCCCAGCGAAACGCCTTCACCAGCCTCGGTGACTGAGGCTGAGCGGATCCGCCAGCTGGAACGGGAAGTTAGCCGACTGAGAGAAGAGCGCGATATCCTGCGGAAGGCCGCTAAATATTTCGCGGAAGAGACGAACTGGTGATCCGCTTCCGGTTCGTTGATGACGCCCAGAAAAACCATTCGGTTAAGCGGTTATGCGAGGTGCTGAAACTCAACAGGTCCTCCTATTACAAATGGAAAAACAGCAGCTCAGCCCGGAGAAAACGACTTATCTCTGACGCCCTCCTCGGTGCCCGGGTCAAGACGGTCTTCACCGCCGAAAAGGGTTGTTATGGGGCCAAACGGATCACGGCCGAACTCAAGGACCAGGCCGATCAAACCCCCGTGAACCACAAGCGAGTTGCGCGGGTCATGCGTGAACTCAAACTGTTTGGCTACACCAAGAAGCGCAAGGTCACCACCACCGTGTCAGATCAGAAGAAACCAGTGTTCCCTGATCTGGTGGGCCGGAAATTCACCGCCGACAAGCCTAACCAGCTCTATGTCGGGGACATTACCTACCTGCCGATCGCGGACGGGTCGAATATGTACCTGGCTACGGTCATTGACTGTTATTCCCGCAGGTTGGTGGGCTTTTCCATCGCAGATCATATGCGCACCAGCTTGGTCCAGGATGCACTGACCATGGCTAAGGGCCAGCGTGGAGACTTGAAGGGGGCGATCTTTCATTCGGATCACGGGAGCGTGTATACCTCTCATGCATTCCAGGGCGCCTGTAAAGACCTGGGGATCAGGCAGTCGATGGGATCAATTGGAACCAGTGCGGATAATGCTTTGGCCGAGTCCTTCAATGCCGCGATGAAGCGGGAAGTTCTTCAGGATTCCAAGACATTCATAAACCAGTTGATCTGCCGACGGGATGTTTTCCGCTGGTGTACTCGTTACAACACGGTACGCAGACATTCCTGGTGTAAATATCTCGCGCCTGCGGTGTTTGAAGAGCGCGGTCCTGCTATCCTGAAATCTGCTTCCTGATTAAATCCTCCGTGTCCACCATCCGGGGGTCGGGCCCATTCTAGCGAATCGGGAGAATATTCACGCAACGATCATCGGGTCGCAGTCGACTCCGGGGCATTGGTTGGATGTGTTACCGGATAAGAACTCCGGGGATTCCATTGTCAACCGTTTATCGAGATCGTCTCGCAAGATCACCTTAGGCACGGTGGATATGCGTGAGATCACCAGTCGGGAGCGGATCGCTGCCCACGATGGTCAGTAGCTAAAAGCACGGCCCTGTCCCTGATGCTGGCGGGTTTCCTGTTTTTGAGGGAGCCTGCCGGTACCACGGGATCAGAACGCAGTACCAGTGCTCCGGAATTGCAGTACCATTTCACCCCATTTGGCAGCCGGGGAGCTCGACCCCCGAAACCACTGATCGCCGACTTCATCGATCAGATGAGAGAAGAAGGCTTCGCCGTCGAGCTGATCTGCTGTGTCCTGCGTGAGCAGGGCGTGCAGGTCGCGGCAAGAACCTACCGCTATTGGAAGAAGGCGGCACCGGCCACACGGATCGTCAGCGACGCGCAGATCCTGAACGCACTCCACGATCTGAAAGGCACACCGGAATCCTTGTACGGGCGGCGCAAGATGGTCGCGTACCTGCGCCGGCAAGGGCATGCGGTGGCGCACTGCACCGTCGACCGGTTGATGCGTCTGGCCGGGATGAACGGTATCTCCAGGCGTCGGACGAAACCGCGGACCACGGTTCCCGGCCCCGAGGACCGTACCCCGGACCTGCTGAACCGGGACTTCACCGCCAAAGCGCCCAACCGGGTGTGGATCGCGGATTTCACCTATGTACACACTGCGTCTGGCTGGGTGTACGTCGCGTTTATCGTCGACGTCTACTCGCGAGCCGCATCGTAGGCTGGCACGCGCAGACCTCCCGTGGAGTGGAGCTGGTGCGTATTCCGCTGCGCCTGGCGCTGTGGGAACGTGACCGTGCCCAACGTCCCGTTATCCGGGGCGAGCTAACGCACCACTCGGATGCGGGCAGCCAATACACCGCCGTGAAGTTCACGGAAAATCTCGCCCTGCAGGGCATTACCCCGTCGATTGGGAGTGTGGGGGATGCCTACGACAACGCCCTGATGGAGTCGATCAACGGGCTCTACAAGACCGAATGCATCGGCTCCCGAATCTTCACCCCGGAGAGGATGGAGTCGATCGTGGACGTGGAGCTGGCGACCATGTCGTGGGTGCAGTGGTACAACACCCGTCGACTGCACTCCACCCTCGGGATGGTCCCACCCGCGGAGCACGAGGAGACCTACTGGGCCGGGCACGCTACAATCACCGAGTCACCTAAGAGGCTGGCTCAGCCAATCTAACGGCGGCAACAAAGCCGTAGCGGTTCAGTCTCCGGCCGGGAGATCGCCCGCCGACTCGGCGTCAGCCGCGACTCGGTGGCCAAATACACTCGCCTCGAGGATTTCTCCCCGACCCCACCGACACCAGCCAAACGCCCAGGATCGAAGGTCCTCGACGGACTCGACGCCATCATCGACGGCTGGCTCGAAGATGACAAGACCCGCCCACGCAAGCAACGCCACACCAGCAAACGCGTCTTTGACCGCCTCGTCGCCGAATACGGTTACACCGGTTCGTATTCACCGGTCCAGCGCTGCATCAAAGCCTGGCGCCAGGCCCACCGCCTCCCCGGCGACGGATACATCGAACTGGCCTGGCACCCCGGCACCGCCCAAGTCGACTTCGGACAAGCCGACGCCGTCATCGACGGGCAACGGGTGACACTGCACATCCTCGTTGTCACGTTCCCGTACTCGAACATGCGCTTTGTCCAGGCCTACCGCGGGGAAACCGCCGAATGCGTCTGCCACGGTCTGCGCACCATCTTCGACCACATCGGGGGTGTGCCCCGGCAACTGATCTTTGACAACGCCACCGGCGTCGGCCGACGCACCGGGGACAAGGTCATTGAGTCGAAGCTGTTTTCCGCGTTCAAGCTGCACTACCGAACCTCAGCGCGTTACTGCAACCCCTACTCGGGCAACGAGAAGGGCAACGTGGAAAATGCGGTCGGGTTCCTGCGCCGCAACCTCATGGTCCCCGAACCCGTCGCCGTCACCCTGGCCGGGCTCAACACCACCTTCCTGGCCCAGTGCCAGCAGCTGGCGCTGGCCCCGCACTGGCGTAAACAGCAGCCGATCCTCGAATTATTCGCCGCCGACGTCGACGCCTGCCTCGCGCTTCCCGGGATTGGTTTTGATCCCGTGCGCTATGAAACACGGAAGGCCGATAAGACCGGCACGATCACTGTCGAGGACAATTTCTACCTCGCCGGCCCCTCGTTTGCCGGCCGACTGCTGACGGTGGCGATCCGCCACGACGTCATCGACATCCTCGACGAGCACGCCCGGCCGGTGGTGACCTTCCCCCGATCCTATGACCACCAGGATCAGACCATCTTCACCCCCACATCATTGCTGCCGGCACTGGTGGCCAAGCCCGGGGCCTGGGGCAACTCACCCGTCCGCGCGCTGATGCCTGACCCGGTGCGTGATGTGCTGGATGCCGCCGCGCCCACCGACCGCGCCCGACTGCTGGCAGGCATCGACCAGGCCAGCACGGCCACCTCCTTTACCAGCGCGGTGGACGCCGCTGAACGGTTGATCAGCCTTGGCCAGGACCCCGCCGGCCCAGGATTAGGGATGCTGGCCCGACGCCTCGCCGGCGGGAGTCAACCCGTCGACACCGGGGTGGACCTGACGGTCTACGATCTGGTGGCCCGCAACACCCGAACGCAGCCAGCACGGACTCCGACGGCGCAGGTGGGGGCATAACGGATCCGATCACCGCCGCCGACATCATCACCGCCGGCAAAGCCACCTCCCTGACCGCGACTGTGCTGGCGGAGTGGGCGGACAAAGGCACCCCGAAACAACGCGAGTACCTCCACGGACTGCTCATCGCCGAGCAGCAGTCCCGCCGCACCGCCCGCACCACCAGACTGCTGCGGGCGGCGAAGCTGCCGATGGTCAAAACCCTCGACGGCTACGACTGGACCAACATCAGCTTCCCCGACGGTTACGGCCGGGACCAGCTGCGGCGGCTGGACTTCATCGATACCGGCGGGGATCTGGTCTTCTACGGCGACGTCGGCACCGGGAAAACACATTTGGCCTGCGCACTGGTGGCCCAGGCCTGTCAGGCGGGGATCCCGGCGAGGTTTTTCACCACCGCCTCGCTGGTCGCGCATCTACGCCGCGCCAAGGACGCCGACCGGCTCGACAAGGAACTGGCCGGCCTGGCTAGGAACAAGCTGCTGGTGATCGACGAATTCGGCTATTTACCCATCGACACCGACGGGGCCCGTCTGTTGTTCCAGGTCATCGCGGACGCCTACGAAAAGCGCAGCCTGATTCTGACGACGAACCTGGCGTTTTCCAAGTGGGGTGCCGTCTTCGGTGACGATCACATGGCCGCCGCGGTCATTGACCGGATCGTCCACCACGGCCGGCTGCTGCACTTCACCGGCGAGTCCTACCGGGTCAAACACGCGCTGATGACCTGAGGCTGACATGGCCGGAAAACCCGCTGAGGTGGCCGGGTTTTCTGCGCTCTTTTGGCAGGCAAAAAGTTGACAAAACACAGCGCACCCGCACTGCCACGAACCTACTGGTCAAGGTGCCTTTGCTACCTTGTCGCCAGGACACGGGGCGGTACTGTGCGACCGGGAGTGATTGGGCCAGTTCCTGGGCCTGGATAGGTGGGGTCCGGTACCGAAGGTTTCTTCGGCCGGCCGAACCCGGAATACTCTGGGGTGTCAAAGACCACGTCACCGGGGTGCACGCTGGTTAATCCTTTGACCTGCACAACATAATCCAGCCCGCGGGTGGTCAGTGCGGTGCGAAATAATCCGTTGTCACCGTATCCAGCGTCCGCGACCACCACCGGTGGGTTCACACCCCAAGCCTTAAGTTCGTCGATCATCTCACATGCTAGTTCCCACTTTCCGGCGGTGCCCGATATCAGCAGGGATCAGGGCTTTGGCCCGGCGTTGCCGGATGAGGGTGCGTTCTTCCTCCGAGTCGGTGGTGGTCTCATCCCAGCTGGCGGGGAGAAACAACCGCCAATTAAGTGGACACGACGCCACGTCGGTCACGGCGTGCACACTCACCCCGATCTGAACATTGCCGACTTTGCCCAGTGTGCCTTAAGTATTGCCGGGCGACTCCGGGTGAGGGGTGATCCGTCTTTGACGAAACCGGTGTCATCGACAACCCAGGCATCGGGCTGAACAAGGGAAATTACCCTGTTGGCCAGGGATTTTCTGACCGGTTCGACTGGCCAGGGTGAGGTGGAGACGAATTGCTGGAGTCGCTGGTGATCAATACCCAGTCGTTCGCCCATGGGTTGCATGGATTTCCGGCGCCCCTCCAACATCAACTCCTGCAGGTAGTAGCTGGAGGTGGCGCGTTGGTCTTTGCGGACCAGGGAGGCGAAGATTTCGGCGACGAAATCCTGGAGATCGCCTGGGGTATGGGTGGTGGTTTTGTGTTCATGATCAAACATTACGCCCCGCAAAGATCACCCCACAAGAGTTAACGAAGTACTAGGTGCATATGCAAAGAAATTGGAGGGGGCTCTAATCTTTTGCTTGTGGGACGGATCTAACGGGGTGACGGTGGAAAATGACAGTTTGCAGGCTGTGGTGAGAGTTAAATTGGACCGCTAATCGCTAATGATGCACATCAAAATCATACGTTCGATCTCGTTGAAAATATCTCGTAGGTTTTTCGATTTGAAGTCCTCTTCGACACGTCAAGGATTCATGAAGGGGCCATTTGATGTGGAAGTGCATGTCAAAGCCCTCGCCGGGGGAGACGATGTCATCGTTGTGCACCATGAGCAGACCGAAGGCGTTGGCCTCCAGGTCGAAGCTGCCGGTGGCGGGGAAGGACTGCCTGGAGATCACGGCGGAATCCCGCCAGATGTCGCGGTCGGCGGAGCGGATGACGGTGAAGGTGCCCATGATTCGACCTTAACCGAAACCACCACCTGCTCACCTCGGATGCCGCACCACCACCACGGTTCGTCGCGCCCGGCGGCCGGGCAAAGCGTCGCGGTTCAACATCTCTAGCATCTCGGCCGCGCCACCAGCGTCGAGGTGTTCGACGGGTTCGTCGAGAAGCAGGATGGGGGCGTCGGTGAGCAGGACGCGGGCCAGGAGCAGGCGGCGTCGTTGGCCACCGGACAGGCTGGCCGCGCCGCTGCCGAGCACGGTGTCCAGGCCGCCGGGGAGTTCTGCCACCCAATCCGCCAAACCCACCGCCTCCAGCACCTCCATCATCTCCTCGTCGCTGGCATCGGCGGCACCCAGGGCGAGGTTGTCGCGGACGGTCGTGGCGAAGACGTGGGCGTCCTCGGCGCTGAACAGCACCACGGTCCCGGACACGGAAGCGGGGGAGTACCCGTCCACGCTCACCTCGCCACCGCGGGGAGGAAGAATGCCGGCCAGGGTCATGAGCAGGGTCGTCTTACCCGACCCGGAGGGGGCAATGATCTCGTGCCGGGCACCGAAGGGCAGATCCAGGTTGATCACGCCCAGGTCCGTATCCCGGCCGTAGCTGAGATCGCGGGCCACCAGGCGGGGTTCGTCCGAGACAA
Organism: Corynebacterium efficiens YS-314; assembly: GCF_000011305.1. Lineage (NCBI taxonomy): Bacteria > Bacillati > Actinomycetota > Actinomycetes > Mycobacteriales > Corynebacteriaceae > Corynebacterium > Corynebacterium efficiens. The sequence continues at coordinate 1,305,027 of NC_004369.1, forward strand.
CAGCCCCAGCCGCCGGAACAACACCCAACGCACCAGACCCCCGCAGCACCTCCTCCAACCGTGCCCGGGCACCGGCACCACGGGTCCAGGCTACGGCCGCATTCGGCAGCACGGACACCGCCTCGAAGGCCGCCAGGCTCAGCAGCACCAGCACCGCCAGCCACTGCGGGGAATGGCCACCATCCAGGTAGGCCGTACCCGCCACCAGAAGCACACCGGTGATGGTCAGCCCGTGGATCCACAGGGAACTGGCCGCCCCGACGGCATCGGCCGAGGCCCCGGATTCACCGGCGCGGGCATAGGAGCGGGCCGCGGAATCAGCCTGAGCTAGGGCAGGCTCCATCCCGCCGCCGACGCGGAGGGCCACGGCGTCGGCAAGCACCCGGTCCACGGCTGCGGTGTAGGCCTCCACGCTGCGCGCGCGCAACGCCTCCGCCTGTCGCACCGCCCGCGCACTCAGGCCGGAGGGCACCACGGCGGCCAGCACCAGACCCACGGCGAGCACGAGTGCGACCTCCCAGCTGAGCAGGGCAGCGAAGCTCACGGACAGCACGCCGGTCACCGCCGCCACACCCACGGGCACGATGGCACGGACGATGACATCGGCCACGGCATCGATATCCGAGCCCAGCCGGGTGAGCAGGGAACCACGCGACATCGCCCCCACCGACGCCCCGGATCCCGCCAGCCGTTCATAGGCCACCGAGCGGGCGCGTGCCGCACTGCTCAGGGCCACATCGTGGGAGACCAGCCGTTCGATATAGCGGAACACCGCGCGGGTGATGCCCAGGGCGCGCACGGCGGTGACCGCCACGGTCAGGTCCATCACCGGTGGCATCTGCCAGGCGCGCGTGATCAGCCACGCCGACACCACGGTGAGCGCGATGGACGCCACCAGGGTCAGTGTTCCGGCCAGGACAGGGCTGACCAGGTCACGCGTGCGGATGAGCTGCACGGGAATCAACCTCCACAATCTTGTCGGCGAAGTCGGCCACGAGGGGATCGTGGGAGACGATGAGGGCGGTGGCACCGGCGTCGCAAAGCCCGCGCACGCGCACGAGCAGATCCCGGGCGCTGGCGGCGTCGAGGTGGGCGGTCGGCTCGTCGAGAAGCAGCAGGCGCGGGGAGCGCCCGAGCGCGCGGTTGAAGGCGACGAGCTGGCGCTGCCCGAGGGACAGGGCGGCCTCATCGCCGATGCTCGTGGGATCGAGCACGGGGCGTTGCGGCAGGTAGACGCAGTGTTCCCACAGTGCCGGACCGGTGACGGGGCCCTCCGGGGTGAGCGCCTCCGCGCGCCCGGTCACCCCTTCCGTGGCAATGCCGAGCACCGCCAGCAGTGCCGTCGTCTTCCCCGACCCGTTCGGCCCCCACAGCACGGTCAGCTGCCCGGGTTCGGCCACACCGCTGAGACGGTCCGGGCGGTCACCGTCGCGCCCGGTGGCGGTGAGCTGGTCGAAGACCACCCGGATGCTTGTCGACGCCCCGACCTCCCCCCGCGAGGGCGTATCCGCGGGCGTACTACTGAGCAGATCGAGGATCTCCCCGGACGCCGCCAACCCGTCCTGCGCGTCGTGGAAGCGTGCACCGACCTGGCGGATGGGGGCGTAGACCTCAGGGATGATGATGAGCACCGTCAACCCGACCACCAGGCTGAGCTCACCGGCGAGCAGACGGAAACCGATGGTCACCGCCACAATCGCCACGGAGAGCGTGGCCAGGAATTCCAGGACGAAACTGGACAGGAACGCGATCTTGAGCACGTGGAGTGTGGAGGTGGCGTGGTTGTGGGAGAGACGATCCACCTCGCGCGCCATATCGCGGTGCCGGCGGAACACCCGCAGCGTGGGCAACCCCGCGATGAGATCGAGCAGCTGATCCGACAGGGCCGACAGATCCGCCAGACGACGCTCGGTCAGCCCCGCGGTGAGCGTGCCCACCAGCCACATGAACACCGGGATCAGCGGCAGGGTGACCAGCGCGATGAGCATGGACCCGGTATCCAGGTACCACACCACCGCCAGCATCAGCGGCGTGGCGATCACCGTGGCCGCCAATGCCGGCAGATAGCCGGTGAGATACGGACCCAGGCCCTCGATGCCGTGGCCCAGCAGGGTACGCCACCGGCCCTGGTCCACCGTCCGGGGATCGGAGTGGGCCAGGTGTGTCAGGGTGCGGGCGCGCAGATCTACCACCACCTCGTTGGCCGCCCGCTCCGCGAATCGGGCCTCCGCCCACGCGAGGGCACCGCGGATGAGGACGGTGAGGACCAGGGCGGTGAGGGCTTGTGTGTTCAGAGTGGTCTGTTCGATGCCGTGCTCGATTGCTCCGGCGGTGGTGACACCGATGAGCACGCCCATGACCACCGTGGCGACGGACTTCGCGGCGGTCAGGATCGCGATGATAATGATCCACCGGCGGGTCGGCGCAGACAACCGCACCAGCCGGGGATCGAGGGGTTTACTCACAGCTCACGCACCCTCAGGCCTCCTGGAGGGCGGGCGCGGGCGCGTCGATGCGGTCCGCGCGGATGCGTTTGCGGAACACCCAGTACGTCCAGCCCTGGTAGGCCAGCACCAGTGGGGTGAGGATCAGCGCGGTCCAGGTGAGGATGCGCAGGGTGTACGGGTTGGAGCTGGCATTCCAGATATCCAGCGAGGCACCATCCACCAGGGTGGTGGGCATGACATTGGGGAACAGTGCTACGAACAGCAGTGCCGCCACCGCCACTACGGAGATGGTCGAGGACAGGAACGCCAGGCCATCCCGGTTGGCCAGCATGAAGCCCATGCCCGCCACCGCGCAGAGCACCGCGATGCCGGCGATCCACCACTGCCCGTCATGGGCCAGCACCGTCCACACGGCGTAGGGGACAGCGGTGACCGCCGCTAGCCCGAATACCGGCCAGAAGGCCTTCCGTGCCTGGTCGCGGACATCACCGGTGGTCTTGAGGCGGATGAACGCCAGACCGTGCAGGGTGAACAGGGCGGTGAAGGCGGCCGCACCCAGCAGGGCATACGGGTTGAGCATCGCGGCCAGGGCGTCGAGGGAATCCAGGGTGAAATCCGCCTGGATCGGCATGCCGGCGATGATATTGGAGAACACCAGTCCCCACAGCAGAGCCGGCCCCCAGGACCCGATGATGATCGCCGCGTCACACCACCGGCGCCAGGTTGCGTCGTTGACCTGTTTGCGCCACTCCAGACCCACAATGCGCAGGATCAGGGCCACCAGGATGAGAAACAGCGGCAGATACATCCCGGAGAACAGGGTGGCATACCACTCCGGGAACGCCGCGAACAGCGCACCACCGGCGGTGATCAGCCACACCTCATTGCCGTCCCACACCGGCCCGATCGTCTTGAGCAGCGCGCCGCGCGTGCGTTCATCACGGCCCAGGAACGGCAGGAGGAGACCCACACCGAAATCAAAACCCTCCAGGACGAAATACCCGGTGAACAACACCGCAATCAGGACAAACCACAGTTCAGGCAGCTGGGTCATGATGTTATGCCTCCTCGCGGACGGTGAAACGGACAGGTTCCAGGCGCGCCGGGTGGTCGGCGCCGGTCGGGGCGGACGGTCCCGGCTGGTTGCTTTGCGACGCATCCCCCACCGGCCCGCTCTCGTGCGGCGGGCCGATCAGCACGGCACGTCTGATCAACCAGAACCAGATGACAAACAGGATGAAATACAGCAGGGTGAAACCGATGAGGGTCACCCACACTACCCACGGCGCATGATCGGAGACACCCATATCCACCGTCATGCGGATCATCTCGGTGCGGGGATCACCCACCGACTCCGGATTCGGGTGCACCACCCAGGGCTGGCGGCCCATCTCCGTGAAGATCCACCCGGCCGAGTTGGCCAGGAACGGCATGGGGATCACCGCCAGGCTGCCCCAGGCGAACCACCGGGCGATTCTCCCGGTGGGCGTGCGGCCCTTGCGCAGCAGCAACCAGGAGATGAAGGCGATGGCCAGCGACCCGACCATCAGGCCGATCATGGCGCGGAAGGACCAGTAGGTGACAAACAGGTTCGGCGCATAGTTACCGGGTCCGTACAGGCTCTCCGCCTTGGCCTGCAGATCCTGCACACCCTCCAGGGTGACCCCGGTGAACCGACCCTCCGCCAGGAAGGGCAGCACCCAGGGCATCTCGATGAGGTGGATGACCGAATCGCAGTCATTGTGGGTGCCGATGGTCAGGATAGAGAAGTTGGGATCCGTCTCCGTGTGGCACAGCGACTCCGCCGAGGCCATCTTCATCGGCTGCTGCTGGAACATCAGCTTGGCCTGGATATCACCGGTGACGGCCACCGCTATCAAGGCGATGACCGTGGTCCACCAGCCCATCCACAGGGCGGGGCGGAACATGCGGTGGCTTTCCTGCTTCGAGGCGCGGATCAGCCACCACCCGCAGATGCCCACCACGAAGGTGCCGGCGGTGAGCAGGGAACCGGCCACCGCATGCGGGAACGCCGCCAGGGCGGTGGGGTTGGTGAGCAGCGCGACGATATCGGTCAGCTCCGCGCGGCCGGTCTCAGGGTTGTACACCGCACCCACCGGGTGCTGCATGAAGGAGTTGGCCACGATGATGAAATAGGCCGAGATATTCGTGGCGATGGCGACGATCCAGATCGACGCGGTGTGCAGCCAACCGGGGATCTTGCCCCAGCCGAAGATCCACAGCCCCAGGAACACCGACTCTAGGAAGAACGCGATGAGCCCCTCCAGCGCCAGTGGACCGCCGAAGACATCACCGACAAACCGGGAGTACTCCGACCAGTTCATGCCGAACTGGAATTCCTGGACGATGCCCGTGGCGATACCGATGGCGAAGTTGATCAGCAGGATGGTGCCGAAAAACCTGGTCGCGCGGTACCAGTGCTCCTTGCCGGTGACCTGCCAGAAGGTCTGCATCAGCGCCACCAGTGGTGCCAGGCCGATGGTCAGCGGGACGAAAATGAAGTGATAGACGGTGGTGATACCGAACTGCCACCGTGCGATGTCGATGACATCCACGTGAAAACACTTCCCCTCAATAGGTGATCGGGTGCGACGGTCTCCTTGTGTAATGGTTTGATGAAACCGTCATCTCCTACATGGTCGTAACCTACCCCGGGACGGTTCCCGGTTGACCTCTTTCGGGGTTGAATTAAATGCGGTTATGGTGTGTTTTTGTGGTCAACGGCACAGTTTTCGGCATGTCGGCTTTCGTTTGGGTGTCCGGTGGGGGGAGGTGGCGCGCGTAGACTCATCCTCATGTCTTTATCCTCACCTCAGTACTTCCCGGAGGTCGCCCTCATCATCGAAGGCGGTGGCACCCGCAATGCATATACGGCTGCGGTGGTGGATCAGCTCATCGCCCATGACATCCACGTCGGGTGGGTCGGGGGAGTCTCGGCCGGCTCCTCACACACGGTCAACTACCTGTCCGGGGACCGCTTCCGCACGAAGGCGAGTTTCGTGGATTTCGCCGCCGACCGCAGGCATTCCGGGATCCGCCCGTTCCTGCGCGGCAAGGGGTATTTCCACGCCGAGCACATGTATGAGATCGCCCCGGGTGCGGATCAGCAGCACCCCTATGATTTCGAGACCTTCACCAACAATCCCACGCCGTTCCAGATCTCCGCGGTGCGGGCCGACACGGGGGAGACGGTGTACTGGGGGAGGGAATCAGCCACGGAACTCTCACAGTTGATGAAGCGGGTGCGGGCATCGTCGACCATGCCCGGGTTCATGCCGATCCCGGTCATCGACGGCACCCCCTATGTCGACGGCGCCATCGGCGAGACCGGCGGACTGATGCTGCAGCCCGCCCTGGATGCCGGTTTCGAGCGCTTCCTGGTGCTCTCCTCCAGGCCACGGGATTATTGGCGATCGGAGTTCACCCGCCCCGGTCTGCTCACCGCCGTGCTCAGGCGCTATCCGGCGGTGGCGCAGGCGACTCTATCCAGGCCCGCGCGCTACAACGAGACCAAACAGCGCATCCTCGACCTGGAGAAGGCCGGCCAGGCCTATGTGTTCTTCTCCGAGGACATGGCCATCCAGAACACCGAGATCAACCTGGGTAAACTCCGGGCCACCTTCGATGCGGGCATGCGTCAGACAAGGCGTGACTGGCCGGCGATCATGGAGTTCCTGCGGGGCTGAGAACCTCTTGCGGCCTCTTGATTTTCGTAATACATTATGCGTATGAGTAGTAAGGAAACTATCAATGGGGTCCCCGTCACGGAGGAAATGATCGATGAGTGGGCCGCAGAAGCCGAGGCGGGTTTTGACGTTGACGCGCTACGGAAACGCGGGCGTGGACGGCCTGGTCGAGGGGCCAGCGCCTCCCAGGTCATCTCCCTACGTCTGACCGCCGCAGAAATTGCTGCGCTCGATGCCCGTGCCCTAAGGGAGGGTAAGAGCCGCTCCGAAATCATTCGTGATGCTCTTCACCAGACTGCGGCGTGAAAGTCCATAAGTCCGCTCTGAAGCATGGAATTCCCGAAGAGGACTCCATCTACGCTGCGACCTGGGCGCTGTGGATTGAAGATCTGGACGAGGATAGCCCGGCGCGTCAGTTGAGACTAGGTTTTGACCAGAGCGGGCGGTTGCTTGAAATCGTCCTTCTGGTTTTTGATAGTGGCAATGAGTTGATCATCCATTCCATGAAAGCTCGGCCGCATATGAAAAATCTGCTCCCCTAAGATCAACCTGCGCCCTTCGGGTGGGTATCCGCTTTCTCGCGGAAGCGGCGGAGAGACGCTCAGAGGCCAACATCTGTGGGCGATGTCGTGGTTGCGGGGTGCCTGAAGGGCTGATCTGTTGGCCTGTGAGCACATTTCCTAGGTGGCCTTGAGATGGGCTTCGGCGATCTCGTGGATGAGGCGGGCGGCGACACGCGCCGTCTGATTGTTGTGGTCGAGGCGTGGGTTGACCTCGACGACGTCGACAAGCGTGAGACGCCCGGTAGCAGCCAACCCGGTGCAGATGGCCCGGATGCGGCCCAGCTCCACCCCGACCGCTGCCGGTGAGCCGGTGCCCGGGGCGAGCGCCTCGGAGAGCACATCGATGTCGACGGTGAGGTGGATGTGCTCGGCGTCCCGGACGAGCGCAAGCGCGTGGTCGGCCGCCTCCTGCGGGCTCATCGCGTTGATCTCATCATCGGTGGTGACCTCCGTGCCGAACTCGCGGGCGGCGTTGAACAAGAAGTCGGTGTTGTTGGGGACGGAAACACCCAGCACGGAATAACGGAACTCCTCGCCGACCAGTTCGCGGACCTGCCGGAACGGGGTGCCGTTGGTGGGGCGCTCCGCGGCGCGCAGATCAAGGTGCGCATCGAGGTTGATGATCGCAGGCGAAGAACCCCGCGCCCGGTAGATCCCGCGGTGCGACCCGAACCCGGCTTCGTGCCCGCCGCCGAGCACGATCGGCAGGTGGCCGGCGCGCGCGATGGTCTCCACCGCGTCGCTGAGTTCATCATGCCCGCGCTCCAGATCCCCACCGACCCGGATCGTGCCGGCGTCATACCGGGGCCGTGCGTCATGGACGGCGACCAGGCCGAGCACCCCGCGGATCGCGTCGGGGCCCAGCGCCGCGCCTGCCGTGCCGTGGTTGCGCAGGTTGCCCTCGTCGGAGGCGAAACCAAGCGTGACGACGCCCTCCTCCACCTCATCCGGCTCCGGAAGGGGGCTCACCGTGGTGTACCACAGCGCGTGTTCGGGGTTGTCACCGTCGATGCGACCCACCCAGGTGTCGGGAAGTTCAGTGCCAAACGTTTCGTTTTCCATGCCCGCCCACGGTAGGGAAGCGGGCGTGGGGGTGTCAGCCCTGCTGGAATCCGGTAGAAACGGATAAGGGCCTACTGCGCCGGAGCGATCGCCTTCGGCCGGCCGGTGGCGTAGTAGAGGATGGTCATCACCACGAGGAACCCGACACCGACTCCGAGGGCCAGGTGGTAGTTGTCGTACCAGACCATGATGCCGAAGGTGAAGGCGATGAAGAGGATGGCGAAGTACTGGCCGAAGGGATAGAACGGCACCGGGAATTTCAGACCGGCAACCTCCTGCGCACTCATCTGGCGGCGGGAGGCGACCTGGGCCAGCAGAATCATCAGCCACACATACACGGTGGCAAACGTGGCCAGGGAGGCGACGATCTCAAAGACGCGCTCCGGCAGGATCACATTGAGCACCACGCCCAGGATCAGGACGATGATCATGATGACGGTGGTCATGATCGGCACACCGTTGCCGGCCACCCTGCCCATGATCTTCGGTGCCAGGTTCTCCTTGGCCAGGCCCGTCAGCACGCGACCCGCGCCGAAGAGGTCGGCATTGATGGCGGACAGCGCGGCGGTGATCACCACGAGGTTGAGCAGACCGGCGGCCCAGTTGACCCCCAGGGTGGAGAAGATCTGCACAAACGGGGATTCCTCACCGGTGATCGTCTGCCACGGGTTCAGTGCCAGGATGACCAGGATGGCACCCACATAGAACAGCAGGATGCGCGCCGGGACGGTGTTGACGGCCTTCGGGATGGACTTCTCCGGATCCTCGGCCTCCGATCCGGCCACACCGATGATCTCGGTGCCACCGAAGGCGAAGAGCACCAGGATGAAGGCTGCGATCATGCCCTCAATGCCGTTGGGGAAGAACCCACCGTGTTCCCATAGGTTGGAGATCCCGGAGACCTCCGGGGAGTTGCCCAGGCCGAAGGCGAGGATCGCGGCGCCACCGACGATCATGGCGATGACCGCGGTGACCTTGATCAGGGTGAACACGAACTCCAGTTCGCCGAACCAGCGCACCGAGGCCAGGTTGGCACCACCGACGATGAGCAGTGTGGCGGCCACCCAGACCCACTGCGCGGTATCCGGGAACCAGAATTTCATGTAGATGCCGATGGCGGTGAGATCCGCCAGGCAGACGATGAGCATCTCGAAGGCGAACATCCACCCGGTGATGTACCCGGCCCAGCCGCCGAGGTGCGCGCGGGTGTACACCGCGAAGGAGCCGCGGACCGGGTGGCGCACCGACATCTCACCGAGTGCCCGGAGCATGAAGTACACCACGGCGCCACCGAGCAGGTAGACGAGCAGCACCGAGGGGCCGGCGGCCTGGATGGCGCCGGCGGAACCGTAGAACAGGCCCGTGCCGATGGCGGAACCCAGCGCGATGAAGTGGATGTGACGAGCACGCAGACCCTTGAATTTTCTGGTCTGCACCAGTTGATCAGTCACGGTGGGGGAGGCATTCATGGAAATGCGGTCTCCGTTTCAAAGGGACATTCCCGCCGTGCCGGACAGGGATCGGTCAGGGATCACCTGTATAAGGGGCTCGAGCGGTACGGGATTTGAACGAAAGCCACCTTACTCCCTGGACGCACGAATACTATGATCAGACTAATAGGCGGGGCAGTAGGGAATGTCCCACTGGGATGCTCCCGGTGATGGGTGTCACCTTCTCGGGGGTTATTGGGGCGGTGGGGTGGGCGTCGAAAAGCATTTTTGGGACAAAAGCGTGACCTGCGTTTCATTTTCGCAGCTCATGGTGCAGGGTGTGACGCGTGTCGACGTGGGGTGGCTATGGAGTTTTTCCGACCGGTGGCGTAAGTTGGAGAAACAATGAGAAATACCGATAACGTCAACGGCGACGTAGAACAGCCGGATAACGTCATTTCGTCGGAATCTCAGGAAACCCCGCAGGGTGACTCAGCAGCAGCTGACTTCGCTCTCGACACCCCCACCAACACTGTTGAAGGCACCGCTGTGTCTGAGGGTAGCGAAGAGATCACCAGGGTTGCGGAAATTTCTGAGGACGCCGACTCCGCCGAAGCAGCGGACAGCGCGAGCAATGTAATCAATGAGAATGTGAATGAGGACTCCTCGGAAGACGTAACCCAGTCTTCACACGAGTCATCCTCTACGGAAGCCTCCACCGGCTTCGATGCACTCGGACTGCCACAGCAGGTTCTTGACGCTGTGCGCAAGGTTGGTTTCGAAACTCCTTCCCCCATCCAGGCACAGACCATCCCCGTCCTCATGGACGGACACGATGTGGTCGGCCTCGCACAGACCGGTACCGGTAAGACCGCAGCCTTCGCGCTGCCGGTTCTCTCCCGCATCGACAAGTCCGTGCGCAGCCCCCAGGCTCTCGTGCTTGCCCCCACCCGTGAGCTGGCGCTCCAGGTCGCTGACTCCTTCCAGTCCTTCGCCGACCACCTCGGTGGTCTCAACGTCCTGCCGATCTACGGTGGACAGGCCTACGGCATCCAGCTGTCCGGTCTGCGTCGCGGTGCCCACATCGTCGTCGGCACCCCGGGTCGTATCATCGACCACCTGGAGAAGGGCTCACTGGATATCTCCGGTCTGCGCTTCCTCGTCCTCGATGAGGCCGATGAGATGCTCAACATGGGCTTCCAGGAGGATGTCGAGCGCATCCTCGCCGACACCCCTGATGACAAGCAGGTGGCACTGTTCTCCGCGACCATGCCGAACGGCATCCGTCGCCTGAGCAAGCAGTACCTGAACAACCCGCAGGAGATCTCGGTCAAGTCCGAGACCCGCACCGCCACCAACATCACCCAGCGCTTCCTGTCTGTTGCCCACCGCAACAAGATGGACGCACTGACCCGCATCCTCGAGGTCACCGAGTTCGAGGCGATGATCATGTTCGTGCGCACCAAGCACGAGACCGAAGAGGTCGCCGAGAAGCTGCGTGCCCGTGGTTTCTCTGCAGCTGCCATCAACGGTGACATCGCCCAGGCCCAGCGTGAGCGCACCGTCGACCAGCTCAAGGATGGCCGCCTGGACATCCTGGTGGCCACCGATGTCGCCGCCCGTGGTCTCGACGTCGAGCGCATCTCCCATGTGCTCAACTACGACATCCCGAACGACACCGAGTCCTACGTCCACCGCATCGGCCGCACCGGCCGTGCAGGACGTACCGGCGAGGCCATCCTGTTCGTCACCCCACGTGAGCGCCGTATGCTCCGCTCCATCGAGCGGGCCACCAACGCCCCACTGGTGGAGATGGAACTGCCGACCGTGGACGAGGTCAACGAGTACCGCAAGGTCAAGTTCGCCGACTCCATCACCGAGGCACTCGAGAACCCCCAGGTCGCTCTCTTCCGCACCCTGATCAAGGAGTATGCCGAGAAGAACGACGTACCCCTCGAGGATGTCGCCGCCGCACTGGCCACCCAGGCACAGGCCGGCAATGACTTCTTCCTCACCGAGCAGGCCGCTGACCGCGACCGTGGCCGTGGCGACCGCCGCCGTGACCGCGACTTCGACGACCGTGGTGGCCGTGGCCGTGACCGTGGCGACCGTCCGTCCCGCTTCGACCGTGACGACGCGAACCTGGCCACCTACCGCATCGCGGTGGGCAAGCGCCAGCACGTCCGCCCGGGTGCCATCGTCGGTGCCCTGGCCAACGAGGGTGGTCTGAACTCCAAGGACTTCGGACGCATCACCATCGCAGCCGACCACACCCTGGTCGAACTGCCGAAGGATCTGCCACAGAGTGTCCTGGACAACCTCCGTGACACCCGTATCTCCGGCCAGCTCATCAACATCGAACGCGACTCCGGTGGACGTCCACCACGTCGCTTCGAGCGCGATGACCGTGGCGGCGACCGCGGTGGACGCGGTGGATTCCGTGGTGACCGTGACGATCGTGGTGGCCGTGGTGGTTTCCGCGGCGGCCGTGACCGTGATGATCGCGGTGGACGCGGTGGATTCCGTGGTGACCGTGACGATCGTGGTGGCCGTGGTGGTTTCCGCGGCGGCCGTGACCGTGATGATCGCGGTGGACGCGGCGGCTGGAGGGACTAGTTTCCCGCCAGGCTGACTGACCAACAACAAGCGACCCTTCTCCCCGGTGGAGGAGGGTCGCTTGTTGTCGTGTTGGGCGATGTGGGGGTCGGCTGTATGCCAGACGGTGGTGTGAACAGAATCGTTGTTCTGTGGTGGAAAGAGCCGAAATCGTCAGCATGCCCGGCACAGACCAACGAAAACGTTCATGGTTGTCGGCCCATCCGGTCCCTCACGAGCCTCGCATGCTGTGGTGATTCCCACAGGAAAGGGATGCTTTTCCGGGGTCAGAGGAACATGGTGATGGCGGTGAGCACCCACAGCAGGGCCCAGATGCCACCGAACATCGACAACTGGCTCCTGGCCTTGCCCCAGTCCTCGATCTCGTAGGATTTGGCGGCCAGTTCATCGGGCTCCAGGAATCCGAGGGCACCCATCATGGTCTTCTGGCGGGGGAAGATCAGGAACAGCAGCACCGCCCAGGCCAACAGGGACAGGACGATCGCGGCATGGAACTGGTACTGCTGGAAGTAGTACCCGACATCGGTGAACATCACGGCCACACCCAGGAGCGGGACCAGGAGTGAGAAGACGCCGTAGTTCTGGGAGATCCTGTAGAGGGTCTTGGTGGCCCCGGCGGCTTCGGTGTCACCGGTGTGGGCTTCGGCTGCGCGGACATGGAAGGACGAGGTGGCTACCGTTACCGGACCCAGGAAGAGGATGGCTGCGAGAACGTGCAGGATGATCACAACGGTGGTCACGAGGGGTGGGTGCCTTTCGGTCGTGGGTTATGGACTTTTTACCTGGAATTAACCCTAATCAGGCGTTTGGAGAATCGCTAACCCGCAACTCCGCCTGCCCGCCCGGATGTCCGGCTCCGGCAGGGGGAGGTCATAAGCCGCGGCCACCGTGAAGAGTCTGCCCACATACCAGCACCGGACCGAGCGGTCGGTAGGGAGCCACTGGCTGGGCAGCTGATCAGATTTCTGCTGGTTCTCAGCTCTGTTGACCAACACGAGGTTCACGGGGTCGTTGGCGAACTCGATGCGTTCCAGTGCGGTCCACCTGTGGGCGCCGAGATCCCAGGCGGCACTGAGGGGGAGGATGTGGTCGACCTCGGCGGTGGAGAGGTCGAGGGGTTCACCGGTGTAGGGGTCGGTCGCTCCGGCGGCCTCCACAATGGACTCCCGGACCCCCGGGAGCCAGGTGCCGAACATCTGGTCGCGGTCGTATCCGATGATGCGGACCCGTTGCGGTACCGGCTCCACGGCGGGGAGCTCGGTTCCGGAGGTGGTGAGGTAGGGAAGCGCGGTATAGAGCAGGAGCAGAAAGGTGAAAACGGCGAGTAACCGGGTAAATGTTGTCACATCCTGGTTAGACTCGCCGTGTCCTCGAGGGGTTCCCGCTCAGGGGTTTTTGGTTGTGCTACCGGCCCTTCTTGATCTCCTGGGCAACCTCGGAGAAGTCCACGTCCTCATCGGTCATGCTGGTGGCATGGGAGAGACGGACTGCGGTGTCGAACTCGTCGGTGATCTCCCTGGACGGTGCCTTGGTGGCCAGGGAGACGATGACCATGACGATCGTGGCCAGGGCGAAGCCCGGGACGATCTCGTAGATGATGTCGCCGAGGGCGGTGCTGCCCCACACGATGGAGACCACGGCACCGGTGATCATGCCGGCGATGGCGCCCGGTGCGTTGAGGCGCTTCCAGTACAGCATGGCCAGGATGATCGGTCCGAAGGCGGAACCGAAACCTGCCCAGGCGAAGCCGACCAGGCCGAGGATGGAGTCGGAGGGATTGACCGCCATGGCACCGGCGATGATGGCGAGGATGATCACCGTGGCACGTGACAGGGCGAGGAGGGTCTTCTGGCTCAGTCCGTCCTTCTTGACCACCTGCAGCAGATCCTCGATCAGCGAGGATGCGGTCACCAGCAGCTGGGAGGACATGGTGGACATGATGGCCGCCAGCACGGCGGTGAGCACCAGACCGGCGATCAGCGGGTGGAACAGCACCCGGGCCAGGTCCAGGAAGACTGATTCGTAGGCGCGGGTGTCGGTGACGGAGTAGTCCGGGTTCTGGGCGAAGAAGACGGTGGCGGCCAGGGCGGTGAAGGTGGCGCCGGTCAGACACAGGATCATCCAGGAGATGCCGATGCGGCGACCCTGTTTGGCCTCGGCGGGGGAGCGCAGTGCCATGAAACGTACGACGATGTGCGGCTGACCGAAATAACCCAGGCCCCAGGCGATGTTGCCGATGATCGCGGCGACGGACACCCCGGTGATCATGGAGAAGTAGGTCGGGTTGCCCACACCGTCGGTGTACGGGCCGTAGTCATTGGAGGCGGCGAAGCTGAAGATGTCGCCCGGGTTGTTGAGGGCCAGGATGGCAAATACCGGCACGATGATCAGCGAGAAGAACATGATCGTGCCCTGCACCGCATCGGTGTAGGACACCGCCAGGAAGCCACCGATGAAGGTGTAGAGCACCGTCACCGAGGCAACAATGATCATGCCGGTGAGGTAGTCGCCGCCGAAGGTGGATTCCCAGTACACGCCACCGGCGACCATGCCGGAGGAGATGTAGAAGGTGAAGAAGACGATGATGATCAGGGCAGCGACGATACGCAGGAAACGGGAATTATCGCGCAGACGGTTCTCGAAGAACGAGGGCAGGGTGATCGAGTTGCGGGAGACCTCGGTGTAGGACCGCAGACGCGGGGCCACCCACATCCAGTTGGCCCACGCGCCGACGGTCAGGCCGATGGCGATCCACAGCTCCGACATACCGGTGACGTAGAGGGCGCCGGGCAAGCCCATGAGCAGCCAGCCGGACATGTCGGAGGCGCCGGCGGACATGGCGGCCACAAATGGGTTGAGACCGCGTCCCCCCAGCATGTATTCGTCGTATTTCGCGGTTTTGCGGTAGCTCCAGAAACCGATGAGCACCATGACCAGCATGTAGATAATGATGGCGATGATGAACCAGGTGTTATCACTCACGAGGTTCTCCTTCAGGGGGTTGTTGTACATGGGTGAAGCGTGGCCTTATCACCACCGGGGGTCGCCCGGGTGCGGGCGGGACCACACCTCCTTGACAAACGGAATGAAAAACGTGTGAAGCCCAACACTAACCCACAGTCCCACGGGATGAAACACACAGAAAACAAAACACCCCAATGTGGGAGGGACGGGCCGCTTGGATTCCCCTGGTCGTTGCAACGGGCAGATCACCATGCCCGGTACGCAAGGCCTACACACCGACGATCCCCACAGCCGGGGAGAACAGGATAGGGTAGAAGAGTTATCCTCCGTGTTCGCACATGGATACGAGTAATGGTGTCGGTACTGCGTAGAAAGAGCACATGACTTCTCATCTGCTGCATGGTCTGTGGATCAAAGACCGGGGGCTTCAACTGTGGATCGAGCAGGTGGAGGGCCACAGGATCGTTCTTCCTGAGGCCGTCCCCGCTGGCACATTCCCACCGGTGGTGGACCGCATCCTGGAGGGCAGGACCTTCCGTGCCCGGATGAATGTGCAGTTGCGCACCCCCAAGGGACGTCAGGTGGCACTGCCCACGCCCACGGCCGCATTCACCCCGGAGGAGGCGGTGACTGTGCTTGCCCAGCTCAGTTTCCTCCAGGCGGAGCTACCGGCAGCCACGCGTGCGCAGCGGGAGACCATTGCGGCGGATCTGAGGTGGATCATCACCATGCACCAGGGGCTCACCCGGTTTGTGCAGGCCGGTCGGGTGACCCTGCGCACCGTGATGATGGACAATGCCTGGTGGCCCCAGTGGCAGCTGGCGGCGAGCCTGTCCGAGCGTGGGTGGCTCGCGGAGATGAACAACGCAGCCCCGGGCATCCTGTTGAAGAACGGGGGCAGGGATCTGGCTGGCACCATGGCCAACGAACTGCCGCACTGGATCGCCAACCGCATCCTGTCCGATTACCGGGATGAGGTCCTGCCCTATGCGCGGCATGAATTCCTCGATGCCCTGCTGTACAACCGTCCGTTGCGCAAGGGATCGACCACCCTCACGCACGCGCTCAACCAGTGGAAGAACACCATCAGCTCCGCCGCCCTGCAACTGGTGATCATCGTTGAGGAGCCACCGGCGGAGTCGGACTATGAGGATCCGATGGATTCGATCTGGCCGGTGCGGTTGATGGTGCGCTCCGGCGTGGACGCCCCGCAGCCGATCCAGAAACACTCGCTTGACACAGGTGGTCTTGAGTCGCTGCGTCAGCAATTCGAGACCGCCAAGACAATCTCCTGGCTGCTCGATCCCGCCCGCGATGACGCCATCCCGGCCCACGAACACAACACCGTGCCCACGGGCGACTGGGATGTCTTCCTCAACACCGCGGAGATCATCGACTTCATCGGCCATGACGTCGCAAAGCTCAAGAAGGCCGGGATCACCGTCATGCTGCCCAAGGCGTGGAGCGCGTACGAGACGCGCGCAAAGGTCGAGGCGCGGACGCCGGGGGACCCGGCGGACTCCTCGACCCAGTCCATCATCGGTCTGGACCAGTTGGTGGAATATGACTGGAAGATCAGTGTCGGCGAGGTGGAACTCACCGATGACGAGATGCGTGAGCTGGTGGAATCCAAGACCGGCCTGATCCGTCTGCGCGGTGACTGGGTCATGGCCGACCAGGACGCCCTGCGCCGGATCACCGGGTACATGGACGAGTTGTCCAAATCCTCCCGCAAACGTGCCAAGGCCGAGATGGAGGAGGCCGCCATGCAGGCCCAGCTGGCCGAGGCCAGCGGCGCGGAGGGATGGCAGCTGCTCGCGGCACGGGCGGAGGAACTACGCCAGCGCTTCAACGAACAGTTCAGCGGTGACGGCACTGGTGAGGTCACCCTCCAGGAGCTGCGCGAGATCGCCCTCAAGGCCGCGGAGAACGAACCCGTGGAGTTCACCGGTTCCCAGTGGTACACCTCGCTGCTGGGTGGCACCGAGACCCCGGCACCACGCCGCGTCGACATCCCGGAGACGGTCACCGCCGACCTGCGCGAATACCAGCGCCGCGGCGTGGACTGGTTGTACTGGATGTCGGAGAACAACCTCGGGGCGGTGCTTGCCGACGACATGGGCCTGGGCAAGACCCTCCAGCTGCTCAGTCTGCTCGCCGTCGAACGCGCCGAGCACCCCGACCGGGAACCCAAACCCACCCTGGTGGTCTGCCCGACCTCGGTGGTGGGCAACTGGGCGGTGGAGGCCGCCAAGTTCGTCCCCGACCTCAAGGTGGTCGTCCACCACGGGCCCCAGCGCGAGAACGGGGAGGCCTTCCTGGAGAAGGCGCGCCGGGCTGATCTGGTGGTGACGTCCTACGGGGTGGTCACCCGGGACTTCAAGCTGCTTGGCGACGTCACCTTCGATCGCGTCGTCCTCGATGAGGCGCAGGCCATCAAGAACTCCTCCACGAGGATCTCCAAGGCGGTACGCTCCCTGCCGTCACGTCACCGGGTGGCCCTGACCGGTACCCCGGTGGAGAACCGCCTGGCGGAGATGCGGTCCATCCTCGACTTCTGCAACCCGGGGGTCCTGGGCAGCGCGTCCTTCTTCCGCAACCACTTCGCCAAGGCGATCGAACGTGACCAGGACGATGAGATGACCGAGCGTCTGCGTCAGCTCACCGCACCGTTCATCCTGCGCCGCCTCAAGACCGACACCGCCATCATCGATGACCTGCCGGAGAAATCCGAGCAGATCATCCGGGTGGACATGACCGCGGAGCAGGCCTCCCTGTACAAGGCACTGGTTGATGATGTGCAGCAGCAGCTCAGCCAGCGGCAGGGCATGTCACGCAAGGGGCTGGTGTTGGCCACCATCACCCGCATCAAACAGATCTGCAACCACCCCGCGCACTTCCTCAATGACGGCTCCCCGCTGACCCTGCGGGGGCGTCACCGTTCCGGCAAGGTGGAGGCCCTGATGGATCTGCTCGATGATGCGGTGGCGCAGGAGCGTCGCATGCTGATCTTCACGCAGTACACCGCCTTCGGCCAGCTCCTGGCCCCGTACCTCTCTGACCGCCTGGGGGTGGATATCCCGTTCCTCCACGGTGGGGTGAGCAAACTGGGGCGTGACCGGATGGTCGCCCGTTTCCAGGCCGGGGACGGTCCACCGGCGATGATCCTGTCGCTCAAGGCCGGCGGCACGGGGCTGAATCTCACCGCCGCGTCGATCGTGGTGCACATGGACCGCTGGTGGAACCCGGCGGTGGAGAACCAGGCCACCGACCGTGCCTTCCGCATCGGTCAGAAGAACAATGTGGATGTGTACAAGATGATCACCGCCGGCACCATGGAGGAGTCCATCCAGGACATCCTCGACGGCAAGATGCATCTGGCCAGCGCCATCGTCGGCGAGGGTGAGGGTTGGATCACCGAGCTCAACCCGGAGGAGCTGGCCGCCCTGATGAGTTACCGTGAGAGGGAGGGTGCTGATGTCTGATGAGGCACAGGGGGCGTCCCGTCGCCCCCGGATGGACAATGTCATCTACGCCAATTTCGGTGCGAAGACCCAGGTGACCAGCACCGAACCGGAGAAGGGTGAGCAGACCGGCCGGATCCGGCAGAAACGCTTCAGCCCCACCGGCAACCGCGTGGTCCAGCTGACCCTGAAAAACGCCGACTCGGGTCGTATCCGGCGCGGGGAGGACTACTACCGCAACGACAATGTCACCGGGGTGCAGGTGCTCGAGGGTCGGATCTCGTGCAAGGTGGCCGGGTCCCAGAATGAGCCTTTCGACGTCCTGATGACCTTCCCCTACCGCGGCTCTGAGAAACTCCGTGCGGCGTATGCCACCATCGCCGAGACCCCCAACGGCATGAAACTGGTGCGAGAGGGCCGGCTGACCTCCGCGATGCTCGATCATCTGATCGGCGATCCGGATGAGTCGATCTACTTCGACTGCACCTGCCCCGACCGTACGCTGGTATGTAAACATGCCGTGGCCACCGCCTATGTGGTGGCGGAGAAGATGACCGCCAACCCGTCGATGGTGCTGGACATGCGCGGGCAGGGGATGGCCGGTCTGGAGGCGCTGATCAACACCTTCCACACCCGTGGCGAGGAGGAACCGGAGACCAACGAGTCCTTCTGGGAGGGCCACACCCTGCCGGATCTGCCGAACCCGAAGGTGGCGGCCGCCATCGATGATTCCGACATCAACTACCTGCACCGGGCCCTGAGACTGGTGTCCTACACCTCCCTGGAACAGTTGCGCGCGGTCAGTGACATCGAGGACATGTATGAGATCCTCACCTCCACCCACCCGAGCCAGCGCATCGATGATGACGACGCCGATGAGGAATGACCCTGTCACCCGTGGTAGCAAGCAGCGGGTGCCCCCGTGTCCACCCCGTGTGCTGAGATGGATGACATGACTGACAGCGTGACATTCCTGCACTCCTCGGACCTCCAGATCGGCATGACCCGGTGGTTCCTCTCCGCCGAGGCCCAGGCCCGTTTCGATGATGACCGCATCCGGTCCATCGAACGGATGGGGGAGGTGGCGGTGGCCCATGGCTGCCGGTTCATCGTCGTGGCCGGGGATGTTTTCGAACATAATTCCCTGCACCAGCAGACCACCGGGCGTGCCCTTGATGCCCTCCGGGCCCTGCCGGTGCCGGTGTATCTGCTACCCGGCAACCATGATCCCCTCACCGCGGATTCCATCTTCTACCGGATGGAGGACATCGACACGGTCACGGTGCTCAAGGACACGGACGTGCGTGAGATCCTCCCCGGGGTCGAACTGGTCGGGGCACCGCTGTTGAGCAAGACCGCCACCACGGATCTGGTCCGTGCGGCCCTGGAACCCCTGGAACCCACCGATAACATCCGCATCGCGGTGGGCCATGGTCAGGCAGAAGCCCACACCACCGATGCCCGCGCTGACCTCATCGATTTGTCCTACGTGGAATCCCGGCTGGCGGACGGCACCATCGACTACCTCGCGCTGGGTGATACCCACTCGGCTGAACCGGTGGGTGCCACCGGCCGGGTGTGGTTCTCCGGTGCCCCGGAAACCACCGATTTCCACGACCTGGACCCCACCCGTGTCGGCGGCGAGGTCAACTCCGGCAACGTCCTGGTGGTCACCGCCTCCAAGGGCCATGCGGAGGTGGAACAGGTCCCGGTGGGCAAATGGGTCTTCGAGGCACTCAACCGGGAACTGACCTCCGATGAGGACATCGAGGAGTTCCTGACCACCCTGCGGGCCTACCCCGACAAGTCACGCACCGTCATCAAATACGGTCTGCAGGGCACCATCACCCTGGAGCAGAACCGTCGCCTGGAGGAGGGGCTCGCCAGCCTGGAGGACATCTTCGCCTCCCTCAAACCCCGGGAGCGCACCACCGACCTCGTCCTGGAACCCGGCGATGAGGAACTGGCCAACCTTGATGTCACGGGGTACGCGGCGGAGGCCCTGCGTGAGCTTGTCGACGCCGTCACAGAGGGCCCCGCCTCAGAGGTCGACCGTGATGCCCTCAACCTGATGTTCCGACTGAGCAGGGAGAACTAACCATGCGCATCCACGCCATCACCATCGACAACTTCCGTGCCATCGAGCACCTGGAACTGAAAGACATCCCGGAGTCCGGTGTCATCGTCATCCACGGTGACAACGAAAAGGGCAAGTCGTCGATCCTGGAGGCCATCCAGATCGTGCTCACCGAGAAACACACCGCGAGGAACAAGGTGACCAAACCGGTCAAACCCGTCGACCGGGATGTGCCCGTGCGTATCCGCCTCGAAGTTTCGGTGGGGCCGTACCGGATGATCATCACCAAACAATTCCTCAAATCCCCCTCCTCAGAGCTGCAGGTACTGGAACCCCGGCCAGCCAACTACACCGGCAGGGAGGCTGATGCCGCCCTCGATGAGATCCTGGAGAGTCACCTCGACCGCTTCCTGCTGGATACCCTGTTCATGCGTCAGGGGGAGGTGGGGGCGGGGATCAATGCGGTGGGCATCCCCTCGCTGACCAGAGCTTTGAACAACCACGACGGCGACGCCACCGATGACGGCACGGAGGACACCGCCCTCATGGCCGCCGTCGAGGCCGAGTACGCCCGGTATTTCACCGCCACGGGGAAGAAGGTGAAGGCCTATGAGGAGTACTTCACCGCGGTGGAGGACCTGGAGAAAGACCTCGATGACGCCCGCGCAGAGCTCTCCACACTCTCGGCCCAGGTCGACCGGGTGGCCCGCCTGGAACGCGAGCACGACACCGCCCAGCAGAAACTCCCCGCCGCGGAGGAGGAACTGGCACTGCGGCTCTCCGAATATGAGGCCGCACAGAAAATCAAGGAACAGGCCGATGATGTCGTCGCCCGTCTGCTGCGCGCGGAGGATGACCACCGCCGGGCGGTGAAACAACAGACCGAACGCGCGGAATTGCGGGCACGCGCCGATACGGCCCGGGCCGCCGTGGAGACACAACAGGAGAGACTCGCCGTCGCCGTGGCCGCCGCGGAGAAGGAGGCGGACGAGATCGCCCGTCGCACGCAGGTGCTTGAGGACGCCCGTGGCATCCAGGCGGAGGCGGTCAGCGCCGTGAGGGCAGCACGGGACTTGGTGAACGGACTCACCGCCCGGGCGCGCCGGGAGGAGCTGGAGTCCCTGCTGGGTGCCGTCGATGAGTTGAATGAGCAGCTCATGACCCTACGGACCCGGCAGGCGGCGGACACCCCGGTGACCGCGGCGGACATCGAGGCCCTCCAGACGGCTACCGAACAGGTGAAGGTCACCCGTGCGCTCAGCCAGGCACGTGGCGGCAGTGTCCGCCTCAGCGCGACCACCAGCAGCGATGTTTCCATCGACGGTCGCACCATCATGGTTGACACCGATGAGCAGGTTCTCGATCTGGACCGTGAGCTGCACATTACCATCGGTGAGGTGACCGTGGTCGTCGATCCCGGCCGGGAGATCGCCCAGAGCCACCGCGAGCTGATCTCCGCCGAGGCTGATCTCGCGGCCCTGCTCGACACCCTGCAGGTGGATGACGTGGAGCAGCTGCGTCAGCGGCTGGCGGAGCAGCAGAAACTCGCCAATGACATCGACGCCCTGGCCAGGGAATGCACCCGCATTGTCGGCGACCGTGACATCGATAGCCTCCGTGCTGAATTCGCGGCCCTGGTG
The DNA here is from genome assembly GCF_000011305.1 of Corynebacterium efficiens YS-314. NCBI lineage: Bacteria > Bacillati > Actinomycetota > Actinomycetes > Mycobacteriales > Corynebacteriaceae > Corynebacterium > Corynebacterium efficiens. The sequence goes on from NC_004369.1 coordinate 1,326,997, forward strand.
GAACAGGGGGACGGGGTCATCACCGACCTCACCCTCGACGAGGCCAGAACCGCGCTCACCGCGGCGGAGGAACACCGCGACCGGGCAGCCGAGGAAACCGAGCTTGCCGACGCCGCACTCGATGCCCTGCGTCAACGCCCCGCCGACCGGGAACTGACCATCCTGCGCACTCAGCTCGAGGGCCTGGAGTCCACCGCCACCGCCACCCGTGATGACCTCGACCGGGCCGTGGCGGAGATCAGCGATGACGAACTCACCCGGGTCGTGGGGGAGAAGCTGGAGGAGCTCACCCGTCTCAGGGCGGAGAAGGCGGACATTGATGACCTGCTCAGGAAGTCCGATCCCGCCACCGCCGAGGTGATGCTGCAGGCAGCGGAGGCCAATGTGCAGTCCTACCGCGATGTCCTGTCCACCACCGCGGTGGAACTGGCCCGCCTGGAAAGCCACATCGAACAGGCCGCGGGTGCCTCGGAACGTCACGCCCAGGCCTACGCCGCCCTGGAGGCAGCTGAGCACCGGCTGGCCTCCCAACAGCGTCGCGCCCGGGCGGCGGAACGCCTGCGGGAGGTGATGATCCGGCACCGGGAGAGCTCCCGCAAGCGCTACGCCGCCCCCTTCGCCGACAAACTCGCGCGCCTGGCCGCCCGTGTCTTCGGGGAGGAAACCGGTTTCGATCTCGATGAACAACTGTGTATCTCGACCAGGTCCATCGGCCCGCGCACCGTCAACCTGGATCATCTCTCCGGAGGGGCCCAGGAACAGCTGGCCATCCTCACCCGGTTCGCCATCGCCGATCTGGTGGCGGATTCCTCCACCCACGGGGTGGTGCCGGTGTTCATCGATGATGCGCTCGGCAGCACCGACCCCGAGCGACTGACCCGCATCTCCACCCTCTTCGGTGAGGCCGGCCGGGACAGTCAGGTGTTTGTCCTGACCTGCGTGCCGGAACGGTACAACTACGTCTCACCGAAGGTCATGCATGACATCGACAGTCTGAAAACAGTACCGTCGATGCCATGACGCTGCCTCCCGATGCCCGAAGTGACTGTGCCGTCACGATGCATGACCTGTCCGAAGAGATGCACAAAGTCATCACCCGGCTCGAGAATTCGCTGGAGGAGCTCATTGAGATCACCTGCAGGGATATCTTCGCCGCACTGGATTCCTATGAGGATGTCTCCGCTGAGGCCCTTCAGCAGTCCATCCGGCGGAATATGAACATGGCCGTGACCTCACTGCGGGCAGGTCAGGCACCGACCCCTGCCGAACTGGATCCCGCCGCCACAACCACCACCGAGCGTTTCCACAGTGGCGTGTCGATTGACCAGGTCATCATCGCCTTCCGGATGTCGTTCAGTCTGATCCACTCCAGGTTCATCGACTTCTCCTTCGAACGACTCGCGGCGCCGGAGCTGATCCGGGGATCCCAGATCCTCACCGATGTCAGTGACGCCTTCACCGTCAGGGCTGTACAGACCTTCCACCAGCTTGTCGTCGAAAGTGCGGTGGCGGATGCCGCCCGACGGTCCACCGCCCTGCGCAATGTGCTTGCAGGTGATTTCACACCGGGTGCGGAAGGGCTGGCGCTCCAGATCAATCCGCTGGAGCCCTATGCGGCGATCAGGGTGAGTGTGCCCGGGAATCTCAATGCCGAACAGGTCCGCCGACAGCTGGAGGAATCAGGTAGTACCCGTACCGCCCCGGCCGTCATTGTGATCGGCGACGATAATGACTGCCTGGGGATCGTCGCCCGACGACCGCACGCACCGGAGGGCACCGTCCTGGGGATCGGGCCGTTTGTGGACATCTACGAGATGCCCGTCTCCGACCGGGTGGCCACCCAGTCCTTGGATCTGGCGGTGAAGATGGGCCGGACCGGGGTGCAGGGAATCGTCGAACTGAACTGGCGTCTGGCCGCAGCGCAGGCCGGGGGTGTGGACCGACTCTTCCGCAGACGGTTCCTCGAACCCATCGAGGACCTGGGGGATTTCGCTGAGGACCTGCTCGGTACGGTTCGGGCCTATGTGCACTGTGGGGGCAGCGTCGCCCGGACGGCTGAAAGTCAGCATATCCACGTGAACACGGTGCGCTACCGGATCTCCCGTTTCGAGGAGCTCACGGGCTTCGACCGGGACAATATCGATGACCTGATCGGGTTGGCGTGGGTGTTCGAGATTCCGGAACCCGCCGGCGGGACAGAGGGGTGGACTGCCGCTGGTTGACCCCACCTCGTTGTAGATTTCTCCAAAATCAAAGGTTGATCTTTTGTATCTTTCCTCGTAGACCGGGTCCCTTTTCCTCCGTAATCTGAGTCACATCCACATGCTCAGGATTGAAGGAGGAGAGGAACCGTGTCCAAGGTTTCAGATGATGTGCGGGGGAAACTCATCGCACAGCTACGCGACGGGATGACCCTCGCGGTGGGGGGATTCGGCCTCTGTGGCATCCCCAGTACCCTGATCGAGATTGTCCGGGAATCCAAAGTCCGCGATCTCACCATCGTGTCCAACAACCTCGCCATTGACGGTGTCGGACTGGGGAGATTGCTAGAGGACGGACAGCTCTCCCGCGTCCTGGCCAGTTATATCGGTGAGAACAAACTGTTCATGAAGCAGTACCTGGAGGGGCACATCGAGGTCGAATTCGTTCCCCAGGGCACCCTGGCCGAGAAGACGCGTGCGGGTGGTTCGGGCATCGCCGCCTTCTACACCCGCACCGGGGTCGGGACCGAGATCGCCGAGGGGAAACCCACCGCCGAGTTCGACGGAGAGACCTATCTCCTGGAAAAGGCGATTCATGCCGACATCGCTCTTGTGAAATCGCACGTGGCCGATGTCGAGGGCAATCTGCGGTACCGTCTCGCCGCACGGAACTTCAACCCGGTGGCCGCCCAGTGCGGTGCGGTCACCTTCGCCGAGGCCGAGCACATCGTCGATCGTGGAGAGCTTGATCCGGATGACATCCACACCCCGTGCGTGTACATCCATCACCTGACCCGATCCCTCATCCCCTCGCAGATCGAGCAGGTGGTCAACCGACCCCGGCCGGATACAACACAGGAGGTTTAGAACATGACCTGGACACGAGATGACATGGCTGTGATCGCCGCATCGGAACTGGAGGACGGCGACTACGTCAACCTGGGTATCGGTATCCCGACCCTGATCGCCAACAATCTCCCCGACGGGGTCAATGTGGTGGTGCAGAGCGAGAATGGCATCCTCGGTATGGGCCCCAACCCCTATCCGGGTGAGGAGGATCCGGACCTCATCAACGCGGGTAAGCAGACCATCACGCTGGTACCGGGTGCGGTGATCTTCGATTCCGCCACCTCCTTCGGGATGATCCGTTCCGGCAAGATGAAGGCGGCGTTTCTAGGTGCGATGGAGGTATCCGCCAACGGGGACCTGGCGAACTGGCAGATCCCGGGGAAGCTCGTCAAGGGCATGGGAGGTGCCATGGATCTGGTGGCCGGTGCACGACGGGTGGTGGTGCTCACCGACCACGTCAACAAGAACGGGGATCCGAAGATCGTCGAGAAGTGCACCCTCCCGCTGACCGGTGTCGGGGTGGTGGACAGGATCATCACCAACCTGGCGGTCTTCGATGTGACCGACGGGGGATTGGTCCTGCGTCGGATCGCGCCGGGTGTCACGGAGGATGAGGTCCGGGCCGGGACAGCCGCCCCGTTTGTCGTGGATCTCGAGGAGGAGGTCGGCTCATGATGGGGATGCGTGGAGTCAGTGTTGCGGGAATCGGGGAGACCCCCATGGGGCGATACCCTGACCGCGGTCTGCGGGAGATGATCCGGGAGGCGGGCAACCAGGCGATTGAGGATTCGGGGATCGATCCCCACGAGATCGACGCGGTGTTCGTCGGGAATTTCGCCGGCCAGACCCTCACCGGGCAGGGGCATCTGGGCCCCATGGTGACCGAGACCCTGGGATTGACCACCGTGCCGGCCATGCGTGTGGAAGGTGCCTGCGCCTCCGGTGGGTTGGCATTGCTGCAGGCGGTCAACGCCATCCATTACGGCATTCACGACGTTGTCCTCGTGGGTGGGGTGGAGAAGATGACCCACCAGTCAACGGGTGTGGTGACCGGGGCGCTCACCTCGGCGATGGATGTGGAACTGGAGGCGCAGACGGGACAGACCTTCCCGGGGGAATTCGCAATGATCGCCCACCGCTATTTCCATGAGCACCGCAATATCCAGCGGGAAATGGCTCAGGTGGCGGTGAATGCACACGATAATGCGCTGCTCAACCCTCACGCCCAGCTCCACAGGAAGATTGATGTGGACAAGGTCCTCGGGGCGCCCAGGATCGCGGATCCCCTCGGTCTCTTCGACTGTTCCCTGGTCACCGATGGGGCGGCCTTCCTGGTACTGACCGCCGATGATGTCTCCGATATCTACGGCGGGGGGCGGCGACACCGCCGAATCCGCATCACCGGATCCGGTCACGGCGGTGACGCCCTGACCCTGCAGGGGAAGAAATCGCAGACCAGTTTCAGCGCCACTCTCCAGGCCGCCTCCACCGCCTATGCCCAGGCCGGGCGGGGTGCTGATGCCGTTGCCGAGGGGCGCACCGCCCTCCACGGGGACATGCCCATCAATACCTCAGGTGGGCTGAAGGCGAAGGGACATGCGGTCGGTGCGACCGGGATCAGTCAGGCCATCGAAATCATCACCCAGCTGCGCGGTGCCGCGGGCGACCGGCAGGTGACCAAGGCGGACATCGGCCTGACCCATAATCTGGGGGGCACCGCCGCCACCTGTGTCATCAACATCTTCGAGGGAGAGTAAGGCAATGGCAGCCACAGCCACCATCCACACCTACACCATCATCCGCACCCCTCCCGAGGGCTTCACGGGTGCGCCCTACTGCATCGCCATCGTCGACGCTGGTGCCGGTCTGGAGACCGCCCGGATCGCAGGTTATGTCGACGGCGCGGGAATTGCCGTCGGTGATCCCGTCACGCCACTGGCGACACCGGATGCCCACGGGGCGACCTACAGCCTCTAGACCACGTCGCAGGTGCTGGCGGGGGAGGCGTCGACAAGCACAAAGGCCACGTCCCATGACTGGGACGTGGCCTTGACGGGGGAGGCTTTAGGCCTGCTTGATGCCGGAGCCGTCGATCTGGATCTTGATCTCCTCGGAGACCAGGACGCCGCCGGTGTTCAGCGGGGCCTGCCAGTCGACGCCGAAGTCCTTGCGGTTGATCTTGGTGGTGGCCTCGAAGCCCATGCGGACGTTGCCGAATGGGTCCTCCGCAACGCCACCGACCTCAACGTCGAGGGTGACGGACTTGGTGGTCTCCTTGATGGTGAGATCACCGGTGACGGTGCCCTCGTTCTCGTTCTTGATGTTGAAGGAGGTGGCCACGAAGGTGATCTCCGGGAACTTCTCCACCGCGAAGAAATCATCACCCTTGACATGGCCATCGCGGTCCGCGTTGCCGGTGGTGAGGGAGTCGGCCTTGATAACGACCTTGGCGGAGGAGTTCTCCGGGTTGTCGGTATCAACAACGATATTTGAGTCGAATTCGGTGAACTTGCCGGTCACCTTGGTCACCATGGCGTGGCGGGCCACGAACTTGATCTCGGTGTGGGCGGGGTCCAGAATCCAGGTACCGTTCAGGTTGGTCATTTCATATCCTTCTCGTTGTTTTTGTGTCACCGGGGCTCTCGCCCCGGCTGTGTTCCAGGTTGCCGATCCTCTGCGGTGGGTGCCGTTTGCGATCGGTTCGTCTTCTATTATCGGCCAGCTTTGATGATGCGTCAACAAGAATGGCAAATTAGTTGATGCTTCAACATAAAAGCGCTGGTGGGAATATGAATAAAATGAGATGAGCGGGGGGTTTTCGTCCTGTCGTCCCTGTGGGTGGGGGTGGGGCAGTCCTTTGAAAGAACGCTCCGAACAGGGCTAAGGTAGATGACATGACAACACCTAGATGGCTCAATGATGAGGAGCAGAAGCTCTGGCGGCTGATCCTCGCCGCAACGCGCAAGATGGATCGCACCCTCGATGAGACCCTCCAGGCTGACCATGAACTGACCTCCTCCGAGTACTCCGTATTGGTATCCCTGTCCGAGGCGGGGGATCAGGAGATGCGACTGAGGGACCTGTGTATCGCACTGGAGTGGGACCGCAGCCGTACCTCCCACCAGATCACCCGCATGGACAGGAAGGGCCTGGTGGCCAAGGTGAAGTGTGAGGGTGACGCCCGTGGCGTGATCGTGGAACTCACCCCTGAGGGTGAGCGCAGACTCAAGCAGGCGGTGCCGGCGCACGTGGAAACCGTGCGCCGTCTCGTCTTCGACCCCATGGAGCCTGAGCAGGCGGATGTGCTGCGCGATTATCTCACCGCGGCCCTCAACTCCGGTGCGTGTGACACCACGGGCGATGCCGATGCCCTCGACGGCTAGGGGGTGCGCGGACCCATGTTCCCTAGGGGATAAAAGGGGGGCCATCCCCGATGCGCACACGCCGCTGCGCGGGGACACTGGTGGGTAGAGGAAAACACCCATCAGTATGAAGGAGCGGGACATGACAACCCCGAACAACCAGAACAGTTCTTTTGACAAGGCACTCAGCACCGCCTCGTCCCATGCCCGCCGGATCCGGCGCAGCCCCACCAACAAGTGGATCGGTGGCGTTGCCGGTGGCCTCGCGGAAACCTACGGATGGAACCCCATGCTGGTCAGGCTGGTATTCGTGGCCACCCTGCTCATCCCGCTTCCGGGGTCACAGATCCTGATGTACCTGCTCGCGTGGCTGATCATCCCCAAGCGCTAAACCCGGGGTTGGAGTGCATTAAGCCCGCGTCCTGACTGACCATCTGGTCAATGGGGGCGCGGGTTTTGCACGTCTTTGGCCGGAGATTAATCCGCCGGCAGGATGAGGCGGCTCACACTGCGGCTGAGGCGTTCCACGGATTCCTGATCATCGGAGTACAGGTCCTGCAGCGCCCAGGTCTTCTTCGGGGAGAGCATCTCGAACAGGGAGCTGATGGTCTGGGAACCGTCCAGCTCATCGAGATCGCTGTCATTGAGCGTCAGCACGGACAGGGTGAAGGGGGATGTGTTGATGAAGGGCACCATCACCGTGGAGGCACCGTTCTCGAAGTGTTCCAGGGCGTCGGTGCGCACATCGGCGAGGAGTGCTGCGGAGGTGGCAGGGACCATGGGGGTCTGGGGGCCCAGGCAGTCTCCGGAGATGAGGTCTTCGCGGATCCACTGCTGGTTGAGTGCCTTCAGGTAGACAGTGGCGGTCAAAAGGCGGAGCTCGGTGGTGCGCTTCTCTGCTGTACTGCGAAATCTCACGATAAACCTTCCAAAATCCAAGTGGCTGATGTCGGGAACCTGCTGCTTGGAGGCCCAGTATCCCTCAACCGTTTCTCAAGCAGAACCTCAGAAACTAAATCCACATCACAGGGAGTGAAATGTACCACACCCTAATGCCATCAAACTCTAACGTAATTGCCATGGATAGGCACCCATCCGCCCCGTATGGTGACAAATGCCATATACCTATCAAATGACATACATTATGCCAATATAACGAAACGATTTCGTTTCCCACAAACTAGCAGACAAATCCACATTCCGGTCATGCGCAACACGGTGTCCTTGCTCACCCGTGAAAGCAGCAACACCGCCGTGCCTACGTTTCGTAGTCCACGACGGTGCCACTGTACATATATTTCTCTGTGCCCCCGATAGGAGTCGAACCTACGACCTTCGGTACCGGAAACCGGTGCTCTATCCACTGAGCTACGGAGGCGAACCGCCATCGCAGACAAGGTGGATCACCACTGTCTGACGACAACGGTGTAATGCTATCACCATCGGTTGCCGGAAGGTCAATCAGGGGGTCGGTATGTACCCCGGAAGTGAGGTCACACCGGGGTTCCCGGTGCGCAGATACTCGATCATCGCGGCGGAGACAGCCGGGTTCTGAGTGCCGATGGCCTGACCGTGGCCGGGGCCATCGACGGTGAGGACATGGGCCCCCATGGCCCGGGCCAGCTCACCGTGGAGGCGGTAGGGGGTCTGTGGATCACGCGTGCCCTGGATGAGCAGTGGCTGCACCTCGAGCTGGGAGCCGTCGAGGGGCTGCACGCCACTGGTGGGTGTGAGCCCGGAACAGGCCATACCGGAGGAGAAGAAAGTGGAGTTGGCGGAGAAGATATCCCCGGTGACCAGTCCCGTCCAGGCCGCACGGGGGATCTCCAGCGGGTTGGGGGCCACGGAGTTCTCATTGCACATGACCAGTCGCTGCATGTTGACGGCATTGCTCATCACCAGTTGGGTCTGCTCATCCGCGGACAGCTGGGTCAGGTCGGGTACGGGATCCTGCCCGGAGATCGCCCGGGCGAGGTTGGGCCACGTCGACGGCTGGGGGATGGTGGACTGGGTGATGAGAAGCAGCGGACTCATCGCCTGGTTGGCACCCGGGTTGAGCAGCTGTGTTGCCAGACCCTGCAGTGCCACACCCGTCGGCGCGACCGCATTGACCACATCGGCGCCCAGCTGTCCGGATGAGGCGAAGGCCGGCGGGATGTCACCGACGCGGGCGGGTGGGGGAGCCACGGTGGGGTTCGTGCCGGACTCGGCAACGATGCGGTTGGACCAGGACTGGTATACCGCCAGTGGGGTTTCACCGAGCCCGTAGACCTCATGGTGGTCCGCCGCCCAGGTGAAGAAGTCGTGCAGCGCATCGATATAACCCTGTTCCTGCGCGGCCATCACGCCGTTCCAACTCAGCCCCGGTGCCATGGCGGAATCCAACACCACCCGGTCGGTGTGGCCGGGGTAGCGGGTGGCATAGACCGACCCCAGGTAGGTGCCGTAGGACAACCCGAGGATGGAGATCTTCTCCTCACCGAGTGCACGGCGGACCATCTCCCAGTCATTGGCGGTGTTGTCGGTGGTCAGGCTGGAGGTGTACCCCGGGGTGCCCAGCTCACAGGAATCGCGGACGAAGGCGCCGGCCTGGGTGATCATGCGCAGTTCGTCATAACCGGGTGCCGGGGTGGAACAGTCGACCGGGGTGGAACCGATCAGGCCACGCGGCTGGACGGCCACCAGATCCCATTCGTTGTAGAGCTCCGCAGGCCAGTCCATGCCGGTGTTGCCGAAGAAGGAATAGGCATCCCCGCCGGGGCCGCCGGCATTACCGAAAAGTGCGCCCCGCCGGGCACTCTGATCGCGGGCCGGGATCTGCACGAACCCCACCGAGATCTCACCGGCGGCGGGATCCGAGTAGTGCATGGGCACCTCGATGCGACCACACTGTGCGGTGGGGATATCCACCTGGGCCGGACATTCCTCCCAGGTGATCGAATCCCCGGCACCACCCGGGGCCTGCTGGGCGCTGGCCGCCGGGGCCACGACTCCCGCTGCGATCACGGTCGCGGACAGGAGGGAGAGCACGCTGTTTCTCACGCGGTTTGTGACAGTAACCATCCATAACTCCAATGCTTGGGATTTTGTGTGAGAGTCTATAGCGCTGGCAGGGTTTGTGATACCCCACACCGTCAGTGGAGCTGGGTTGTCCTTAAGAAGACCCTGTATTCTGTGCATATGGTGGGGCTCGGCTAGAATTTCTCCCCATGACACCAGCTGATCTTGCAACACTGATCAAGCAGACCGCGGTTGAGGTCCTCACCTCCCGTGATCTGGACGCCTCCATGCTCCCGGAGCAGATCGTGGTGGAGCGTCCCCGTAACCCCGAGCACGGTGATTACGCCACCAACGTCGCCCTGCAGGTGGCCAAGAAGGTCGGCGTGACCCCCCGCGATCTGGGTACCTGGCTCGCCGAGGCGCTCGCCGCCGATGACAGCATCGATTCCGCGGAGATCGCCGGCCCCGGATTCATCAACATCCGACTGGCGGCTGCCGCGCAGGGTGAGATCGTGGCGAAGATCCTGGAGCAGGGCGAGAAGTTCGGCACCTCCGACCACCTGTCCCACCTGGACGTGAACCTGGAGTTCGTCTCCGCGAACCCGACTGGCCCGATCCACCTGGGTGGTACCCGCTGGGCCGCCGTGGGTGATTCCCTGGGCCGTGTGCTCGAGGCCGCCGGCGCGAAGGTCACCCGCGAGTACTACTTCAATGACCACGGTCGTCAGATCGACCGTTTCGCCCTGTCGCTGCTGGCGGCGGCGAAGGGGGAGCCCACCCCCGAGGACGGTTACGGGGGGGAATACATCCGGGAGATTGCAGAGGCCATCGTCGCAAAGCACCCGGACGCCCTGGACCGCACCCCGGAGGAGACCCAGGAGCTGTTCCGCTCCGAGGGTGTGGAGATGATGTTCTCCCACATCCGTGAATCCCTGCATGAATTCGGCACCGATTTCGACGTGTACTTCCACGAGAACTCCCTGTTCGAATCCGGTGCCGTGGACCGTGCGGTGCAGAAACTCAAGGACAACGGCAACCTCTACGAGTCCGATGGTGCCTGGTGGCTGCGGTCCACCGACTTCGGTGATGACAAGGACCGTGTGGTCATCAAATCGGATGGTGATGCCGCCTACATCGCCGGTGACATCGCCTACGTGCAGGACAAGTTCGAGCGCGGCCACAACCTCAACATCTACATGCTGGGCGCCGACCACCACGGTTACATCGCCCGCCTCAAGGCAGCGGCGGCCGCCCTGGGATACGCCCCGGAGGGCGTGGAGGTGCTCATCGGCCAGATGGTCAACCTGCTGCGCGACGGCACCGCTGTGCGCATGTCCAAGCGCGCCGGCACCGTGGTCACCCTCGACGACCTGGTCGAGGCCATCGGCATCGACGCCGCCCGCTACTCCCTGATCCGCTCGTCGGTGGACTCCTCCCTGGACATCGATCTCGGCCTGTGGGAATCGCAGTCCTCCGACAACCCGGTGTACTACGTGCAGTACGGCCATGCCCGTCTGTGCTCGATCGCCCGCAAGGCCGCCGACCTCGGCGTCACCTACGAGGATGCGGACCTGTCCCTGCTCACCCATGACCGCGAGGGCGACCTCATCCGCACCCTGGGTGAATTCCCCGCCGTCATCCGTGCCGCCGCGGATCTGCGCGAACCACACCGTATCGCCCGCTACGCTGAGGAGCTGGCAGGAACCTTCCACCGGTTCTACGATTCCTGTCAGATCCTGCCCAAGGCCGATGAGGAGAAGGCGCCGATCCACGCGGCCCGTCTGGCTCTCGCCGCCGCCACCCGCCAGACACTGGCCAACGCCCTCGCGCTGGTCGGAGTATCCGCACCGGAGAAGATGTAAATGACCGCTGAGACAGAAACAGGCATCCCAGGCGTCCCAGGCACACAAGCCGCCGACCAGTTCAATGAGCTGCCCGCCCACGTCTGGCCACGCAACGCGGTGCGCCAGGAGGACGGCGTGGTCACCGTCGCCGGTGTCCCCCTGCCGGACCTGGCCGAGGAATACGGCACCCCGCTGTTCGTGGTGGACGAGGATGATTTCCGTGCCCGCTGCCGCGACATGGCCTCCGCCTTCGGTGGTCCCGACCGTGTCCACTACGCCTCCAAGGCCTTCCTCAGCAAAACGGTTGCCCGCTGGGTGGACGAGGAGGGGCTGTCCCTGGACATCGCCTCCGAAAATGAACTCGGCATCGCCCTGGCCGCCGATTTCCCCGGTGAACGCATCACCGCGCATGGCAACAACAAGGACGCCTCCTTCCTGCGGGCCTGCGTACGCAACAACCTGGGCCACGTGGTGCTGGACTCCGCGCAGGAACTCGAGCTGCTGGATTACATCGCCGCCGGCGAGGGCAAGGTCCAGCCGGTGCTGATCCGGGTGAAGCCGGGTATCGAGGCCCACACCCATGAGTTCATCGCCACCAGCCACGAGGATCAGAAATTCGGCTTCTCCCTCGCCTCCGGTGCAGCCTTCGACGCCGCACGTGCCGCCGTGAACGCCGAGAACCTCGAGCTGGTGGGCCTGCACTGCCATGTCGGTTCCCAGGTGTTTGACGCCCAGGGTTTCTCCCTGGCCGCCGAGCGTGTCCTGGAGCTGTACTCGCGCATCCACGATGAGCTGGGTGTCACCCTCGCGGAGCTGGATCTGGGTGGTGGGTACGGCATCGCCTACACCGCGGCTGAGGAGCCCCTCAACGTCGTCGAGGTGGCGCACGATCTGCTCACCGCCGTGGGTAAGACCGCCGCGGAGCTCGGCATCGAGGCACCGACCGTGCTGGTCGAGCCCGGCCGTGCCATCGCCGGCCCGTCCACCGTCACCGTCTATGAGGTGGGCACCATCAAGGACGTCGATGTCGACGATGAGACCACCCGTCGCTATATCTCCGTCGATGGTGGCATGTCCGACAACATCCGCCCGGCGCTCTACGGCGCGGAATACGATGCCCGCGTGGTCTCCCGGTTCACGGAGGGGGAGACCACCAACACCCGTGTGGTGGGTTCGCACTGCGAGTCCGGTGACATCCTCATCAACGAGGCGACCTACCCCTCCGATATCCACACCGGGGACCTCCTGGCCCTGGCCGCCACCGGCGCGTACTGCTACGCCATGAGCTCGCGCTACAACGCCTTCGCCCGCCCCGCGGTGGTGTCCGTGCGCGCTGGTGCCGCGAAGCTGATGCTGCGCCGCGAGACCCTCGACGACATCCTGTCTCTCGAGGTCTAGAACAACGCTTGTCGACGCACACCGCCGCCACCCCTGACAGGGGTGGCGGCGGTGTGTTCTTTATCTAGGAGCTGCCGAGCGAGAGCATGGATGACCCGGAGGAACCGGTTCCGGCATCGAGATCCGCCTGAACCTGCAGGGCGAAATCTGCGTTCTCGCCGTCCGCACACGCCTGGAAAGCGTCGTCCAGTGTTTCGTTGATGCTGCCGGCGACCCGTGTGGTTTCCGGGTAGACCTCGGGATCCACGGTCGCCAGCCAGAACACGGCCACGCCGAGCTCACGCAAGGTCGCCGCCTCCACACGGCCGATCTGGTCGGTGACATCACCGGAAGTGATGGAGTCCACACCCAGGTACATGGCAATACCCAGTTGTTCCTGTGTGAGACCGGCGCCCATAAGTCTGAGGGAATAGAGTTGCGCCCTGGCCAGATTGGTGTTGGAAGGGTCGTTGACGGCCGCGCGGTAGCTCGCGAAGTAGTCCTTGATCTGGCGTGAGGCGGATGGTGTCTGAGCCAGGAGATCCTTTTCCGCAGCATTCGCGACGGCGGTCCTGATGGTCTTGCCCTCGCGTTCGGTGGAGGTGATGTTACAGGTATCACCGTTGACCCGGACCTGGACCGCGGAGGCAACCGGCGCCGCGACGGTGGCAACGATCATGGTGGCTGCTGCGACGATACTGATGGTGGTCTTGGAGAGCTTCATGGTGGTTGGTTCTTTCGGTGTGGTCGGTATCATGGTTAAGAACTTCCGAAGGATGAACCCGTGGGCTGGATCGAGACGGCGCTGTTGGCACAGCGCTCCAGGGCGTCCTCGATGTTGATCTCCTCCGGGAACGAAACAACTCCGGCCTGGAGTGCCACGAGCACGGACCGGGCCTGACCCCGGGTGACGTAGACATCCGTTGCAGCGGGAACCACCTTGGTGTTCGCCGCGTAGGTGTGTAGTGATGCCTCAAGGTCAACATCGCCGGCGGCGGTGGTGGTTGCAGCACCGGTGACCTGAGCGAGGGGCTCGGAGGTGGTCCGGGCGTAGGCGAAGAAGGCGGTGAGGTCGTCTGCGCGTTCCGGGTGCCGCGCCAGTAGATCCGCTTCGGCCCTGTCCAGGTCGAAATCCTTGATGAGTTGCTGCTCCGCGGCAGTCCACTTCAACACACACGTGAGTCCGGAGGTATCCACCTGGAGCGCGGTTGCTGTGGGTGCTAGCAGCGCCGATGCTGCGATGGTGGTGGCAATGGTGGCCGTCAGAATGCTACTGGTCAGCTTCATGGTTAGTTCCGTTCTCTAATAAAGCGGTAATAAAGCGGTGGAAAAAGGTGGTGATCGGGCGGGGCAGCCCGTTATTTCCACGCTAGGGAGCCGGTCAGGTTTGAACCAGACCCCATTTCAGGGGGCGGGGAACACCCTGGAGGGGGGAGCGTAGCTGTGATGCTGGACCATTCACGCACCCCAGTGATGGCACACCCGCTACATTTTTCTTATGACATGGAATGTTCTGGCTGTTGATGATCACGAGGTGGCCCTCGCCGGCATTGATGCCATTCTGCGCTCCAGCGACGACTGCACCCTGGTGGGTACGTTTTCCACGGCGGATGAGGCCTGTCGTTTCATCCGCTCCCGGGATGATGTCCGCATTGACATCGCCCTCCTTGACCTGCGTCTGGCGGACAACTCGGACCCCTTCGTCAACGTGCAGAGCTTCTGTGGGTTGGGTATCCCCGTGCTGATCTTCTCCTCCCTGGAGGACCCCTACCTGGCGCGTCGTGCCCTGCACGCCGGGTCTTCGGGGGTGCTGGAGAAATCCGCCAGCGCCGTCGAACTCCATGAGGCGATCGTGACCATCTGCCGGGGTGACACCCTGGCCAATGCGGAGTGGGCGAGTGTGATCGATTCGGATCCCGGTCTGGTGTGTGTTGACCTGTCGCCACGCCAGCGGGAGGTCCTCGAGCTCTATGCCTCGGGGGAGTCCGCCAAACGCGTGGCCACCATCCTGGGGTTGTCGGCGGAAACGGTGCAGGACTACATCAACCGCATCCGGTACAAATACGCCCAGACCGGTCGTCCGGCGAACACCAAGGTGGAGATGTTCCAGCGGGCACAGGAGGATGGCTTCCTGCCCGGGCCGCTCGGACCCATCGCATAAGCCATGGCACCCCAGGTGTTGAGCAGCGACTCCCTGCCGGGGGAATTCTTCGCAGCGGGGCCCACCACCCCGGAGGGGGACCTCTCGGGGAAGGTACAGCAACGGTTCCATGAACTACGCACCGCCACGGTTTCCCTGCTGCGCGTCATTGCTATCGGTGGGGGACTGTCCTGGGTGCTGCTGCTCCTCTACTCATTGGGCAGTCCGCCCGATCCGGTGGTGGTCTTCTTCCGGAACCTCCTGATCGCGCTGTCGGCACTGCTGCTGCTGGCGGGTGTGATGAAATGGGATCGGTCTTATCAACCACTCATGGCGGTTGCCGCGCTGACATACTTCGCCCTGTTGGCCGTGCATGCAGTCTGCCTGGTGATCATGGGGGAGTCACCCCTGACCCCGCTGCGCCTGGGGGATTACTCGGCCCTGCCCGCGGCGTTGTTCGTGGCCTCGCGGCCCGGGATGCCCGCGGTGCTGACCGCCCTGACAGCGGTGTCCGTCGCCGCGGCCGTGAACCTGGGCACCCCACCCGGTTTCGCCCTGCTGGTTGAGGTGCTCCACGCCCTGGCTCCCGTGGTGCCCTTTGTGATCGTGGTGTCCCGCGGCCTGAACACCACCCGCACCATTGACCTGGCCGCCTCCCACACCTACCGGGATGCGCTGGTACTCGCCCGGCAGGAGACACTCGGTGAGCTGGAGACCCGTTTCCTCGCCTTCATCCACGACCATGTGCTGACCCAGCTCTCCGCCATCTGGCGTGGCACCCTCAGCCCCGATCCGCAGCACATCATCGGGGGGATCAACCACACCGGGGCCGATACCCTGGACAGCCTCGGTGACATGCGCTTCACCGATGCGGTCCACCAGATCAGCGCGGCCGTGCTGGCGGAATACCCGGACACCGTCGTCATCCTCGATCGGGATGACATACCCGATGCACGTCTCCCGGCAACCACCGTCGCCGCGCTGGTGGACGCCCTGCGGCAGGGTGGTGCGAACGTCGCAAAGCACGCCCCCGGCAGCTCAGCCCGGTTGAGCTTCGACCTGCACCCCGACCGGTTCAGCGTGACGCTTGCCGACGACGGCCCCGGATTCGACCCGACCAGCCTCTCAGAGGACCGCGCCGGCATCCGGGTCAGCATCCTCGGGCGCCTGGAGCGTACCCCAGGCACCTCGGCAAAGGTACACAGCACACCGGGTGGGGGAGGCACCATCCACGCGGTGTGGGACCGTCACAGCTCACAACCGCATGGGCACGCCGATATGGATGCCCTGCCGTCGGTGTATGAATCCATGGGTTTCTCCGATATCTTCCGCCCCGGCCCCGCGGTGGTGGTGTGGCTGCTGTTTGTCGCGATGTCCACCGCCAACGACCATCCCCGTCCGGTGCTGTGGCTGCTGTCCCTTATCGCCGCGGCTGTGGCGGCGTGGTGTCTGATCCAACACCCCCTGGAACGACTGCCGGACCGCTACACCATCGCTGCCTGTGTCTCCATCTGGGCGTTCTACGCGCTGGCGATCGGGGAGAACACCACCGACGAGGACACCTGGCCGTTCTTCTGGGCACCGTGGGTGGCACTGCTGCTCAGCGCCTACCTGGCCATGCGCAACCGGCCGCTGGCGGGATGGACCGCATGGATCGGATGCATGATCATCGGACAACTCTTCGTCTGGGCGGGATTCCAGTCGGACTACATCAACCCCGCGGAGTCCTGGATTCATTCCCTCGTGCTCATCCCCGCATCAATCCTGCCGTGGATGGTCAAACGGATCTCGGACGGTCTGCCGCTGCTGATCACCGAACGACGCACCAACGCCGCCACCGCCGCGGTCGAACTGACCCGCCGACGATTCCTCGCGGACGCCCGCGACTGGTTGTCCACCCGCATCACCATGCTGTTCACCGACACCCTCACCCCCGATGAGACCCGGGTAGCCGCCCACCTGATGGAACAACGACTCCGCGATTCGATCCGGTCACCCGCCCTCGACCGGACGACGATCTCCGCAGCGACCTGGGATGCCCGCCTCCGTGGTGTGCGGGTGAAGCTTCTCGACGACTATTCCACCACTCACACCACCCACCACCGTGGGTCCGAGCCCCACCCGCGCATCACGGAAGTGGACGACACCCTCACCAGGGTGCTCCGTCACGCCACCGCAGGGGACACCGTGGTGGCCCGCCTGCTGCCCGCCGGGCGTGATGTCTCCGCCACCATCCTGCACCGGCGGCAGGACACTGGGGACTCCGAGACGATCCGGATCTGAGACTGCTATCTCATCCCCGGGAGATTAGCGGTATCAATGCGCAGCAGCCGGTCATCACCCTGGGTGGGGGAGCCACGGCCGTCGGTGTTGTTGGTCAGCACCAGCAGGGTGTCATCCGGGGCGGTGACCACATCCCGCAGGCGTCCGAACTCACCATGGAGGAGCACCCGGGAGGTGTCCGGGGCAGCCAGGGGGATCTGCCGTAGGGACTGGCCACGCAGATTGGCGACAAAGATGGACTCCCCGGCGATCGTCATGCCGCTGGGGCTGGCCTCCGCGGGACGCCACTGCTGGACCGGATCGATGAACCCCTCACGGTTGGCGATCCCCTCGACCACCGGCCACCCGTAGTTACCGCCGGGGGTGATGATGTTGAGTTCATCCCAGGTGCTCTGCCCGAACTCCGAGGAATACATTATGCCGTCCGCGGCCCAGGCGATACCCTGCGGATTACGATGCCCCATGCTGTAGACCGGACTGCCCGGGATGGGATTGTCCGCGGGGATGGACCCCTCCGGGGTAAGGCGCAGGATCTTCCCGGCCAGCGAGGTCTCATCCTGGGCATTATCGGGCTGGTTGACATCCCCGGTGGTGGCGTAGAGCATCCCGTCGGGGTCGAAGGCGATGCGTCCGCCGTTATGGGTGTTGGCGCGGGGGATGGAATCGAGGATCACCTCGGGATCCCCGGCGCTGAGCGCGCCGGGCTCACCGGTGAGCGGGAAGCGGACGATCCGGTTGTCTTCCGCGGTGGTGTAGTAGGTGTAGAGGAAGGTCTCATGGACCGCCAACCCCAGCAGGCCCCCCTCACCACCGGGCTGGGCATCCCGGATCTCCGTCACGGTCCGGGTGCCGCCCTCGGCGGTGACCTCCAGGATGCGGGTGGTGTCCCGCTCACTGATCAGGGCTGTTGAGCCGTGGAATGTCACCGACCACGGTGCCTGGAGATCAGTGGCCACATCCACCGTCTCCACCGGGATGGGCGCGGATGATCCCGGGCTGGAACCGGGGTCGGATGACCCCACCGTGCTGCCCGTGGAACCCAACCCACAGGCATTGAGCAGGGTCAGGGCGCTGATACAGAACGTGGCGATCGGGGTGGAGCGGAGCATGTGGGGAAACCTCCGGTAAGCGGTGCGGCTTGGATCTGCTGATGCAGGTCAGCATATAGCCACCCTGTCCGGTCTGCCCCGGAAAGGAACTGGTGTGTTGTGGGGTTACAGGAGCAGCCGACGTGGAAAATCCCGCATCCGGATACCAGGTGTGGTAGCCGGACACGGGATCACTGATTACCGCAGGGGTGGGTTTAGCTGGATCCGAAGGAGGAACCACCGGAACCGAAGCCGCCACCACCCCCGCCGCCATTACCACCACCGACGCCACCGCCGCCGGTGGGGGTGAGACGGATATTGTAGGTACCCGGTTCACCATCCCGGCAGGCGGCATAGACTTCGCCATACCACTCACCCACGGCTGCCAGGCGATCGGGAACGGAGTTTTGCAGAACACGCTTGTAGGGTTCAGACGCGTCCACCCCGGGATCAGGGTCAGTGGGATCCACCGGGTCCACAGGGACATCGCTGCGGGTGATGGTGAAATCGTTTCCGAAGATATCAGGCACTGACTTGTAAATCAGCGCGGCCATGAGGATTTCCTCTGCTTCGGGGTTGCCGTCGATGTTGAAGAATCCCTGCGCGACGGACGCAGCGACGACACGTGCGAAAGCTGCCTCCGCCTCAGCTGATCGCGGAGCGGAGTAGTCTACATTAGCCAGATGTTGTCGATGTCGGATGTCGCGGCGGGCACCTCCCGCTTCAATTCGGCGATGAGATTATCACTCCATTGGCTATAAGCAGCCAAGATGCGCTCTTTATCCGTCGCGGAGAGAGTGACGGTACAGGTATCGCCTGTGATGGTGAGCTCCGTGGCATTGGCGTGAGGCGCAAGAAGGGTGCTGGCAGCAATTCCGGCGGTAGCCAGAATTCCGAGAGATAGTCTTCGGATACGCATGATGTCTCCTAAGGGTGATTCAATGGCCTTCAATGGCTGGTGGGGGATCGTAGCGATGATCCACTCCTTCAAGGGTCCCCAGAAAAACGCGGTGCGACAAGGTGCTACAAGTGGTGCCAGCAGTAATGACGTCTACCGGAGATGCCTGCAATGTGATAAGGGGCATGCTGAGAGACGCGCGAATGAGGTCGTGGTGAGGCCGCGGTGAGGTCGTGGTGGTCTCTGGGAAAACTTCTGTCAGTGCTGGGATTTATCATGTGAAATCTCGTAGAGTTTCAATCATGAAAGTAAATGTGCTGACAGTGGATGAGCGTGAGGTGGGGCGTCTCGGGATGGGGCAGATGCTTCTGCAAACCACCTCGTGCATCGGTGTCGGTACATGCACGACTCCGGTGGAGGCGCTGACCCACATCCGGGATGCCCCGGGTGCCGCCGATGTGGTGTTGTTAGGTCTCCAGACTGGGCTCAACCACCGGGGCGCTCTCTGTGGCCTGTTGGACCTGGGGCTGAGAATAGTACTTTTCCGGATCACGTCTGATCCCTACATTGACCTCAACCCCATCATGAAAAGGGTGGCGGGGATCATCGAGCCCACCAGCAGCGCCCGCGATCTGGAGGAGGTTCTCGTGGCGGCGGCAGTCCGGGGCGGCGCCCAGACATCGGAGGGGGCATCTGCCACCGGTGTGCGGTTATCCCCACGGCAGTAGCAGATTTTTCTCCTGTACGCATCAGGGGAGCCAGCAAAGAGACTGGCCACCATCACCGGCTTGTCACTCAATACCGTGCGTGATTATATCGACCGCATCCGGGTGAAATACGCCCTTGCCGGAAGGCCGATACTCACTCGCATCGATTTCTATCATCGGGCGGTGGAGGATGGTCTGCTTCCCGAATCCTCGATGCGGAACCCCGAGCCATCTGTTGCGGAAGGTGGGGGACCGCACCGGGAGGGGTCTGTTTTCTAGCTACTTCCGAAACTGGAACCACCACTGGTGGCAGGTGGGTTGGGGCCGTTACCATTCCCGTTCCCACCGCTGCCGTTACCGCCATCGCCGTTGCCATTACCATTGCCGTTCCCGTTACCGCCGTTGCCGTTTCCACCACCGGGCGGGTCGATATCATCCGCACCGATCCGGAATGTTCCGGTCTTGCCATCGACACAAGCCTGATAGGGCTCTTTCAGACCTTCCTCGAAATCCCGCAGGACACCCCGGGCAGGCTCAACGATCTCCTTGGCGCGCTGGGATAGCGGGATGTCATTGTAGGTGCCCGACCCGAGGATCTCCTCCACTACAGGGAAGCTGTAGGTGAGGCCATCGCGGATATACGCGGCCTGGGTGGGGGTCAGGGTATGAACCCCGAGGAGGCTTTGCTCGAAGGTGGGCAACAGATAGCTCATGGCCGCGGGGGTAGCGGTCATGAGCATCATGGCCGTCAGATCATTGTTGGTGAAGCCCTGCGCCCGTCCAGCGGCGAAATAGCGGCTCCAGGCAGCATTGGCTTCCGTGCTGTAGGAACCGCCCTCCCTCATGACGTTGATGATTTCACCGGTGATCAGTGCGATCTCGTCCTCCTGCCCGGGGACCGCTGCGCTGAGGCGACTGGCCACCGAGTCGTCATAACTGGCGAAGTGGGTGCGGAAATCGTCAAAATCCTGCTGGGTGAAGGTGATGGTGCAGGTGACACCGGAGCGCGTGACCGTGGCCGCGGTGGCAGCGGGTGTCACAAGGACCGATGTGCTCAGTAGGGCGGCTGCTGCGACAACCGATGCGAACGGACGAATATTCATGGGGACATCCTTAGAAGGGGGTGAATGTAGAGGCCTTCGGCTGTCCGGGGTTTTAAGCAGTGGTAGGGCAACCCCGATCCAACGGGAGTAGTAGTCATCCTACTCTCTGTGTGGGCGGAGGGAAGGGTATATCTGGGCAGATGGTGTATGCGGAGCCTGAACACGAGCGCTCAGGCTCCGCCTGGTATTGAGCTAGCTGCTTCCGAACGAGCTTCCACCCGTGGGTGTTGTTGCTGGGGGAGTGGTGGTCTCATCCGTGTCCGGGCGGGGAGTGACACCGGGCAGATCCGGGGTGAAGGTCCCTCCGACACCGTCGACACAGCTCTGCAGGGCGGGTGTCATGGCTGCGTTGAGGGGCAGCAGGGTCCTGAATGCCTTGCCGATGGCGGCTGTTGCGGGAGATACTGTTGGGCTCTCATCGACGCTGGCGAGACTGGAGATGAGCCAAGTTCCGTTGTGGAAGTGGGGCACAGGCAGAACCGCTGTGACCCCTCCGGGGGTCTGTTCAGCGTGGATGAAATAGCCACCGAACGATTTGAAACTCGTGATGAACAGGAGAAGGTGGAGGAGGTTTTCCGCCTCATTCACGGATTCGCCCGAGTCTGGAATCTGGTTTTTCAGCCCGGCGGCCTCACCGGCTGCCAAGACGCGCTCTATGGTCTGATTGTAGCGATCCAGTTCCTCGTCTGGCAGGGCATTGATTCCGTTACCCTTCTCCTCGACGAAATCGACGAGAAGGTCAATATCAGCAGATGCGGTGGGAACGAGCTTCTTGAAGTCAGCTGTGAGGGTGTCCTGCGCCGTCTGGAGAGAGCTCTGGTAGAAGTTCACCTCAGCGTTGTTCAGTTCGAGGGTGCAGGTGGGCCATCCCCAATCCCCAGTTGTGGTGGTTGCCACGAGTGCGGAGGCGGGGGTGGTGATGCTGCCGAGTGTGATCGCCGCGGTGGCGGCGATGCTCAGGCCCAGGGTGGAAATCTTCAAGATGGACTCCTGTATGTCAGGGAAGAGGGGAGATAGTGGTACCGCTTCTGCTACTAAGCAATGAAAGTATACAGGAGGTTACTTCGGTGCGTGGTTTAAACCCTCTGGGGGTAGGGGATGTCGTATCAGCGTGGGTTCCGAATGAAACAGTCCACATACCCGGAGAAAATGAACAGCTTGGTCTATAGTGGCCTGGTAGACTTCCACCCTCGGGCGGCCATGTAGGCTGACCAGGGAGAGAACGAACACCAGGCACCGCCACGATTATTTGGGAGAATCATGACCTCAGCACCTGCCCCCAGCTTCAACCCCGGTAAGGGAATCGGCTCACCAGTCGGTATCGCCCTTCTTGGTTACGGCACCGTCGGCTCGGAGGTTATGCGTCTGATGACCGAATACGCCGATGAGCTCGAGCACCGTATCGGTGGTCCCCTTCAGATCCGTGGTGTCGCGGTGTCAGATAAGAGCAAGCCGCGCCCGGGTGTGCCGGACGAGCTGCTCACCGATGATGCCTTCTCGCTGGTCAAGCGCGATGATGTGGATATCGTCGTCGAGGTTATCGGTGGCATCGACTACCCACGCAAGGTGGTGCTCGCGGCGCTGAAGGCCGGCAAGTCCGTGGTCACCGCGAACAAGGCCCTCGTCGCGGCCCACGCCGCCGAGCTTGCCGACGCCGCCGATGAGGCCAACGTCGATCTCTACTTCGAGGCCGCCGTCGCAGCCGCCATCCCCGTGGTCGGCCCGCTGCGCCGTTCGCTGGCCGGTGACCAGATCCAGTCCGTCATGGGCATCGTCAACGGCACCACCAACTTCATCCTCGACGCCATGGACTCCAGCGGTGCCGGTTATGACGAATCCCTCGCCGAGGCCACCCGCCTCGGATACGCGGAGGCGGATCCCACCGCCGACGTCGAGGGTCATGATGCCGCCTCCAAGGCCGCCATCCTCGCCTCCCTGGCCTTCCACACCCGGGTCACCTCCGATGATGTCTACTGCGAGGGCATCACCAACATCAGCGCGGAGGACATCCGCGCCGCCAAGCAGGCCGATCACACCATCAAGCTGCTGGCCATCTGCGAGAAGATCACCGACAGCAACGGCGAGACCGCCATCTCCGTCGGAGTGCATCCCACCCTGATCCCACGCAGCCATCCGCTCGCCGCGGTCAACAAGTCCTTCAACGCCATCTTCGTCGAGGCGGAGGCCGCCGGGCGCCTGATGTTCTACGGCAACGGTGCCGGTGGCGCACCCACCGCGTCGGCTGTGCTTGGCGACGTCGTCGGTGCCGCCCGCAACAAGGTCCACGGTGGGCGTGCGCCGGGCGAGTCCACCTACGCCAACCTGCCGATAGCCGATTACGGTGAGACCCCCACCCGCTACCACGTGGACATGGAGGTCGAGGACCGCGTCGGCGTGCTCGCCGATCTGGCACAGCTCTTCGCCGACCGTGGTATCTCCCTGCGCACCATCCGCCAGGAGGAGAGCGGTGAGGGTGCCCGTCTGATCGTGGTGACCCACCAGGCCCGTGAGAACTCCCTGGCTGCTACCGTTGAAGCACTCAAGGACCACCCGGCGGTGAAGTCCATCAACAGCGTTATCCGTCTCGAAAGGGGCTAGCAGCAAACCATGGCGATCGAACTGAATGTGGGCCGCAAGGTCACAGTCACGGTTCCCGGATCCTCCGCGAACCTCGGCCCCGGCTTCGACACTCTCGGTCTGGCACTGTCGGTGTATGACACCGTCGAGGTGGAGATCATCCAGTCCGGCCTCGAGGTCGAGGTGTTTGGTGAGGGACAGGGTGAGGTCCCCCTCGACGGATCGCATCTGGTGGTCAAGGCCATCAGGTCCGGACTCAAGACCGCTGACGCCGAGGTGCCCGGGCTGCGCGTGGTCTGTCACAACAACATCCCGCAGTCCCGCGGGCTCGGTTCCTCCGCGGCGGCGGCCGTCGCGGGTGTCGCGGCAGCCAACGGTCTGGCGGGTTTCCCCCTGACCCAGGAGCAGGTGGTCCAGCTGGCCTCCGCATTCGAGGGGCACCCCGACAATGCAGCGGCCTCCGTTCTCGGTGGGGCGGTGGTCTCCTGGACCAATCTGCCCGTCGACGGCAAGAGTCAGCCGGAGTACAGCGCGGTGGGACTCGATGTGCATGAGGGCATCCGCGCCACGGCACTGGTACCGGATTTCCACGCGTCCACCGAGGCCGTGCGCCGCGTCCTGCCATCGGATGTCACCCACATCGATGCCCGCTTCAACGTCTCCCGCGTCGCCGTGATGATCGTCGCCCTGCAGCAGCGCCCTGATCTGCTGTGGGAGGGTACCCGTGACCGTCTGCACCAGCCGTATCGTGCCGATGTGCTCCCGGTGACCGCGGAGTGGGTCAACCGTCTGCGCAACCGTGGTTATGCGGCCTACCTCTCCGGTGCCGGACCGACCGTGATGGTGCTTTCCACCGAACCGGTGTCGGACAAGATCCTCGACGATGCCCGTGAAGCCGGTCTGAGGGTGATCGAACTCGAGGTCGCCGACCCCGTGCGCATTGAGGTCGTCCACGAATAGACAAGCGTCGACCTGATACAACAAGGCTGCCCCCTATGAAGGGGGGTGTCCCTATGTTTTTGTCAAGAGTCAGGCCCTGTACTCAAGAAACAGCTTCGGGGGTAAGTGCTCATTCCTGAGTGTGGGCATGGTTGATCGGCTGGTCAGTGTGTTCATTGTTGATCAGCTGATCGTACTGACTCGGAATTAGGCAGCCGCCCTGGCAGGAACCTCCCGGAAGAATTCAGCTCGGGTCAACATCGCGTAGATGACATTGCACCGCCGCCTGGCCAGGCACATGATCGCAGCATTGTGGCGCTTGCCCTCAGCCCGTTTTCGTTCATAGTAGGTCTTCGACGGCTCGTGGAACCGGATTGATGCGAATGCCGAGTAGAACAACGCATTCTTGAGTCTTTTGTTACCTGATCTAGCCGGGAATTCACCTCGAATGGATGTGCCGGACCTTCGGGTCACCGGGGCGATCCCCGCATAGGCAGCCAGGTGGCCGGCGGACCGGAAGTCAGAACAGTCACCGACGGCCAGGAGGATGTTGGCTGCGGTCTTGATGCCAACTCCCGGCATGGACATCAAGACCTGGTGAAGAGGGAATTCTTCGAGTAGCTCCTCGACTTGTTCCGCGATGGTCTTGCGTTGTTCCAGCAAGGCTTTGATGTTGGTAGCCAACTGCGGGATGACGATTTCCGCAGCTGTCGTGCCAGGCACTGTTACGGTCTGGGCTTTCAGACCATCAAAGATCGCATCCACGAGTGTGGTGGGATCCTTCTTGGCGCGTTTACTCATCCAGGCTAAAACCCGGTGGTAACCGGCCTTCTTCATCTTCGTCGGTCCGCCGTAGTGGATGAGCATGTCCAGGACCAAGGGCCTGGTGATGATGTCGCCAGCCAGGGCTCGTTCGAAGCTGGGGTAGATCTGGGTGAGCACGCTGCGCAGTCGGTTAATCGTGCGAGTGCAATCCTTGGCGATGTCATCATCGAATCCGGATAGCATCTTCAACGCCGACAGGATTTCGTTATCCCGGTCTACTGCCCGCAGAGTGTGTGGCATGGTCCGTGCGGTATCGGCGATGATGAAGGCGTCCCGACGGTCGGTTTTAGACCGCCCTGGATAAAGATCAGCGGCCTTGCGCATCGCTAATCCGGGCAGGTAACCCACCAGACAGCCGGCATCTCTAGCCACTGCGATGGGCAGGGCACCGATGGTGTTGGGTTGATCGACAACCACCAGGACGGTGCCATGGGTCTGGAGTTCGGTGAAGACTTTCCGGAGTTGGTTTTCGTCTTGGGGCAGGGGTTTGTCGTAGATGATCTCGCCTGCAGGGGTCATGGCGCAGGCGTGGTGGGCGGTTTTACCGACGTCGAGTCCGATGGTGACGTCGATGGTGCCGGTGGTCATAGCCGGCCTCCTCGTGGTGTCGTAGCAACAGTGACGGTCAAACTGCGTCGCTGGTGTCTTGACATCCGATGCTGGCACCCACGTTACAAAGAGAACTGAACCTTGAGAGGTCGTCCGTGTCCCTATCAGCAGTCAACGGATGTCCTGGTAGCCCGGCGGCAACACCCCCCGGATCATGTGAACTACAGGGCAATTAAGCCATACCGGGCCCAGCGACTATCCCCATTATCGGGGATACCATCAAAGTAACGGGCAGCCTTGTTGTGTTCGGGGAAGAGGGGAGGATCAACGCTCCTGGGTGACGCGGACCTCACAGGTACCGGGTGCATTGAAGGGCTTGAGCTCCAGGAAGATCTTGTCCGGGGTGCGCAGACTCTCCTCGATGAAGCCCTCGTGCACGGCGCAGACAAATGATGAGGGACGTTTGCCGTCGACGATGAAGGGGCAGCTGTTGAGGTGGATGGAGACATCCCCGGAGGTATCTGCCGGTGGCACGGCTGGTTCGGGGTCCTCGGTTGGCTGGGCGTTTTCGGTGGTGGGATCAAAACCCATGGCGCGCAGGCGGGCGAGCATCGGGGCCATGGCCGTCTCCAGTGTCTCCCATCCGGATGCGTTGGATCCCATGATGGCAGCCCACTGGGCACCCACCGCCTTGGCCTTGGCGTGCAGGGCGGGGTCCTGGAAAACATCCTCGTCGGAGGCCCCCAGGAGGGAGGCCATCAGCTCGATGAGGGTGATGTACTCCTGCGCCACAGCACGATTGTCAGGCACCCGGGTCTGGAAGATGAGCGAGGGTCGACCCCGGCCCTTGGCGGGGGCGGTGACCACCCGCACGGCATCCTGGGCGACCAGTTCCTCGAGGTGGCCCCGGGCGGTGTTGACGTGCATGTCCAGGGCCTTGGCAACCTCGATCGCCCGGGCACCTTCCGGGAAGCCCTGCAGCACCGTGAGTACCTCCCGCTGCTTCGGGCTGAGCCGGTAGGACTCGGTGAAAAGCTCGGTGGCGGCCTGCGGTGCAGGATTCTCATTCACAGCAATCATCTCTCAAGGTGCAGGAGGGGTGGTGCGGGCTGCCGGGCAACGGGTTATCCGTTGACCGACAGATAGGGAAGCGTCCGCAGTAATTATGCCAAGAACCTTAACATATTTACTACTGAAACACCCTGACTAATGCTGTGGTCCGGGGAGTGAGATTCTACTCAGGCGCCGTGCCAGCGTGCCTCGTCATCGTGTTGTGCCTTGACGGAGCGCACCGGGTCCCACCCGGAATCGTGTCGTACCGGGCGTGCTGTGATGTCGCGGGAACGGTAGACCACGTATGGGCGGGTGGTGTAACCGACCGGTGCGGAGAAGGCGTGCACCAGGCGGGTGAACGGCCACACGGCGATGAGGGTGAATCCGGCCACCACGTGGACCTTGAACTCCCAGGGGACATCCGCCATGAGTTCCGGCTGGGCGTTGAAGATCAACAGCTGGCGCAACCAGGGGGAGATGGTCTCGCGGTAGTCATAACCGTGTGGGCCACCGAAGACCTGCGTGGACACGGTGGCGATGAAACCCGACAGGATCGCCGCTCCGAGCAGGAGGTACATCACCTTGTCCGATTTGGAGGTGGACAGGAAGACGGTGCGGTTGGCGATCCTGCGGTAGAGCAGGCCGATGAGTCCGAGGATGACGGCGACACCGGCGATGGTGCCCGGGATGGTGGCGATGAGGTGGTACGCGGCATCGGAGATCCCCACCGCCGCGGTCCAGCTCTTCGGGATGGCCAGGCCCATGAGGTGGCCGATGACCACGAAGACCATGCCCCAGTGGAATAGGGGGGAACTGAGGCGCAGCAGTTTGGATTCGTAGATCTGGGAGGAGTGCGTGGTCCATCCGAACTGGTCGGTGCGCCAGCGCCAGGAGATACCGATGATGAAGGCGGCGATGCACAGCCAGGGGAAGGCCACCCAGAGGAAGGTCTCAAAGTTGGACATGTTCTCACGGTTCCTTTAGTTGTCCGGTTGTGATGTCGGGAAGGGAAGTGGCGTGCCGAGTCCGACCATCTCCGCGGGGGGACCCGTGCGGATCAGTTCGAGATAACTGTCGGCGGTCTCCTGATCGATCTGGGGTAGTGCCTGACACAGTGCGATGACCAGGTGACGGTAGGGGGAGTCGAGGTTGTCCAGGGCGGAACGCAGCACCTCGATGCCGTCGCGGTGGGCGGCGAGGACCTCGGTGGCGTCGTCGAAAAGCTCCGGCTCCGCCAGGGCAGCGGCCTCCAGGACCACACAGAGATGATCGGGCAGTTCATCACGTTCGATGTCGAACCCCAGCGCCCGGAGTGTGTCCCGGAATGCCAGGATCGCGGTACCACGCTGGCGGGTGTCCCCGACGGCGTAGTAGGTGAGGAACAGGGAACACCTGCGACGCTGATCGAAGGTCTCCACGTAGTGTTCCTGCAGCCAGCGCAGACCCCGGACCCGGGCGTGATCGACGAACTCGACCACCTGGGTCGCCACCGGCAGGGGCAGCTGGTCGAGCTGCTCCTCGACGGCGGTGAGCTTGTCGACGAAATCCTCCTCCGGATAGTCCAGGAGCAGGGAACCGGTCATGAACACCAGACGCCTCTGGTGGTCACTCATCGGGATCCGTTTGACCAGCTCCTGTGGGACGATGCCGGTGTGGGTGCGGTGGATAGCCATGCGCGTCTCAGCCCTGTCGATTCGGGAACATGGAATCGGGGCGCTCACCGGGATTCCACGAGGCCAGGCTCACGCGGCCGGCGGCGGCCGGGACTCCGGACTCGCAGGCCTCCGGGGCGCCTTCACCGAGCCCGACGTTGAGTGATTCCGCGGCACCGATCGGATCCACGTTGCCGAAGGGATCAAGCCCCTGGATGCCACGCGGGGTCTCCGGGGAGGCGGTGGGGATGACATAGCGGTCGTCGTACTTGGCGATGGCCAGCAGACGGTACATCTGCTGCATCTTCTTCCCGTCCATACCCACAGCCTGCGCGATCTCCTCCTGGGGTTCATTGCCCAGGTTGATATCCCGCATGTAGGAGCGCATCGCGGCGAGTCTGCGCAGCGATTTCTCCACGGGGCGGGTATCACCCGCGGTGAACAGGCCAGCCAGGTACTCCAGCGGGATACGCATGGTGGACAGGGCGGTGAGCAGGATCCTGTGGTCCTCGCCGTCGTTGCCGGAGGCGGTGACCTCATCGACGATGGGCGACAGCGGCGGGATGTACCAGACCATCGGCAGGGTGCGGTACTCCGGGTGCAGGGGCAGCGCCAGCTCGTAGGTGAAGATCAGATCATAGATGGGGGACTGCTGGGCAGCCTCGATCCAGGTGTGGGGGATTCCCTCCCGTTCGGCGGCGGCGATGATCTCCGGGTCGTGCGGGTCGAGGAACAGGGTCTTCTGCGCTTCGAAGAGGTCCTGTTCGTTCGGGGTGGCTGCGACCTCGGCGACACGATCGGCGTCGTAAAGCAACACGCCCAGGTACCGCAGGCGGCCGACGCACGTCTCTGAGCACACGGTCGGCTGGCCGACCTCCAGACGCGGGTAACACAGGGTACATTTCTCGGCCTTGCCGGACTTGTGGTTGAAGTAGACCTTCTTGTACGGGCAGCCCGAGACACACATGCGCCAGCCACGGCAATGGTCCTGGTCGACCAGGACGATGCCGTCCTCCGCACGCTTGTACATCGCACCCGACGGGCAGGAGGACACACAGGTGGGGTTGAGGCAGTGCTCACAGATGCGCGGGAGGTAGAACATGAAGGAGTCCTCGATCTCCTTGGCCACCTGCAGGTTCATCTTCTCCAGCACCGGATCCTCATCCATGGTCGCATGCGAACCACCGAGGTTGTCATCCCAGTTCGACGACCACTCGATCTTGTCGATGGGACGACCATCGAGCTGACTGATGGGCCGGGCGGTGGGCTGGGTAGCCTGACCTGCCGGGGCGGAGAGCAGCTTGTCGTAGTCATAGGACCACGGCACGTAGTAGTCATCGATGGTGGGCAGCTTCGGGTTGTGGAAGATGGTGGCCAGCTTCTTCAGGCGCCCACCGGCCTTCGGCTTCAGCTTGCCGGAATTGGTCCGGACCCAGCCACCCTCCCATTTGTCCTGGTCCTCCCAGCCACGGGGGTAACCCACACCGGGGCGGGTCTCGACGTTGTTGAACCAGATGTATTCCGTGCCTTCGCGGTTGGTCCATGCCTGCTTACAGGTGACGGAGCAGGTGTGGCATCCGATGCACTTGTCCAGGTTCATGATCATTGCGATCTGCGCCATGACCTTCATTAGTACTGCACCTCCTGGGAGCGGCGACGGATCCGGGTGACCTCGTCGCGGTTGTTTCCGGTTGGTCCGATGTAGTTGAAGCCGTAGGTGAGCTGACCGTAGCCACCGGCCACGTGGATCGGTTTGATCATGATGCGGGTCAGCGAGTTGTGGGTGCCACCGCGTTTGCCGGTTCTCTCGTTGATCGGGGTTCCCGTGGTCCGTTCCTGGGCGTGGTTCATGAAGACGGTGCCCTCTGGGATGCGATGGGAGACGATCGCACGAGCTGAGACCACACCATTGCGGTTGTAGGCCTCTATCCAGTCGTTGTCCTTCACACCGATCTTCGCAGCATCCCTATCCGACATCCAGATGACCTGGCCACCACGGGAGATGGTCAGCAGGTGCAGGTTGTCGTAGTACTGCGAGTGGATCGACCACTTGTTGTGCGGGGTGAGATAACGGACGGACACCTCAGGTTCGCCATCGCGGCCGGTTGATGTCTCACCCGGTCCCATCTCACCGTTGATGTGTATCTTGTCCAGCGGCGGCCGGAAGATGGGCAGCTGCTCGCCGTAGTCGATGAACCAGTCATGGTCGAGGTAGTAGTGCATGCGCCCGGAGAGGGTGTGCCAGGGCTTGTCGTACTCGAGGTTGATCGAGAACGCGGTGTAGCGGCGACCATTGCGCTTATCCGCGGACCACTCCGGGGAGGTGATGACCTCCATGGGGCGTTCCTTGACCTGGTCCCAGTTGATGCGGGTGCCCTCCTGACCGGCGATGAGATCCATCATGTCGGTGCCCACGCGTGCCCCCTGGTTGCGGAAGCCCTCCGCTGCCACCTCACCGTTGCTCACACCCGACAGGTGCAGGATCATCTCGATGGCCTTGACCGCCGAGTTCAGCAGGGGTCGTTCACCTGCGGACTGCGTCATGCCGGTACCGTTGATCAGCTTCATCTCCTGCACCTGCCTGGATACGTTGAAAGGCGTTCCGTGGGTGCCGGTGCCCAGCTTCTCCACCAGGGGCCCCATGTGGGTCCACTTCTCATAGACCTGGGTGTAGTCACGTTCCACCGGGATGAGCTTGGCCATGGTCCGACCGGGGACATACCCCGCCCGCTCCAGGTCCGGGACGATGCCGCCGGGCATGCTGAGTTCATCAGCGGTGTCATGGGCGATCGGTGCGGCGATGACATCGGTCTGGGTGCCCAGCCACTTCCCGGCGTGCTTGCTGAACTCCTTCGCCAGGTCGTGGAAGACCTCCCAGTCGGAGCGGGTCTCCCATGGTGGGTTGATGGCCGCGTTGAAGGAGTGGATGAACGGATGCATATCCGTGGTGGACAGGTCATGCTTCTCGTACCAGGTGGCCGCGGGCAACACGATGTCGGAGACCAGGGTGGTGGAGGTGTTGCGGAAATCCGTGGTCAACATCAGATCGAGCTTGCCCTCCGGGGCCTTGTCGTGCCATCTGATGGAGGCCGGGCGCTCATCGGGGCCGAGTTCCTGTGCGGTGGCATCGGAATCAACACCGAGCATGTGGCGGAGGAAGAACTCGGTGCCCTTGGCGGAGGAACCCATGAGGTTGGTGCGCCAGTTGAGCAGGATGCGGGGCCAGTTCTCCGGTGCATCCGGGTCCTCGCAGGCGAATTCGAGTTCCCCGGAGTTGAGCTGCCCGGCGATGTGCTCCTGGACGGTGATACCCTTGTCCTCCGCTTCCTGGGAGAGTACGAGCGGGTTGCGGTTGAACTGCGGATAGGCCGGCATCCACCCACGTTTCATCGACTCGATCAGCGTGTCCGAGGTCAGCTTGTCACCGACGGAACCACGGTTGGCCAGAGGAGAGGACAGACGGTCGGCGCGGGTGTTGTCATAGCGCCACTGGTCGGTGGTCAGGTAGTAGAAGCCGGTGGTGATCATCTGACGCGGCGGACGCTGCCAGTCTGTGGCGAAGGCGTAGAGTCCCCAGCCGGTGGAGGGGCGGAGTTTCTCCTGACCGACGTAGTGGGCCCAGCCACCACCGTTGACACCCTGGGTGCCACACATGGAGGTCAGGGCCAGGAAGGTGCGGTAGATGGAATCGGCGTGGAAGTAGTGGTTGACACCGGCACCCATGATGATCTGGGACCGGCCCTTCGAATCATCGGCGTTCTGGGCGAACTCCCGGCCGATGCGGATGGCCTGGTTGGCCGGCACACCGGTGAGTTCCTCCTGCCAGGCTGGTGTACCCATGACCGGATCGTGGTAGTCCACCGGCCACTCACCGGGCAGGTTGAGCTCCTCACGGTTGACACCGTAGTGGGCGAGCATGACATCGAAGACGGTGGTGAACTTCCTGCCGCCGACCTCGATGGTGGGCACGCCACGGGAGATGACGCCCGCGCCAACCGGGCCGGTCTCCCCGGTGCCGGTGGGGGCGAGATCAAAGCGGGGGAAGAGTACCTCTGCGGTGCCTGTGGTGTCGGTGGCTCCCTCGACATCGGCGATGGATATGACCGGGGCGACACCATCCTGACGGAGGTTCCACTTGCCCATACCCTCCTCACCCCAGCGGTCGGCGACGGTGCCGCCAGGGTCGACAATCCGGCCGTCGGCCTGGATGGTCAGCAGGCGGTGGGTGGCGTTGGCGGTGTCGGCCAGCTCCGGGTCGAAGGAGGCCGCGCCGGCGGCGGTGAGGAACTTGCCCGGGGTGTAGGTGCCGTCACCGCGGTCATCCAGTTCCACCAGGAAGGGGGCGTCGGTGTATTTGCGCATGTAGTCGAGGAAGTACGGGGTCTTCCGGTCGACGTGGAACTCCTTGAGGATCACATGGCCCATGGCGAACGCCAGGGCGCCGTCGGTACCGGGGTTGATCCTCGCCCACTCATCGGCGAACTTGGTGGAATCCGCGAAATCGGGGGAGACCACGACCACCTTCGTGCCACGGTAACGGGCCTCCACCATGAAGTGGGAATCCGGGGTGCGGGTCACCGGGATGTTCGACCCCCACATCATCAGGTAGCTGGAGTTGTACCAGTCCCCGGACTCGGGAACGTCGGTCTGGTCGCCGAAGGTCTGCGGGGAGGATGGCGGGAGGTCGGCGTACCAGTCATAGAAGGACAGGGCCACACCACCGATCATCTGCAGGAAGCGGGTGCCGGCGCCGTAGGAGACCTGGGACATCGCGGGGATGACGGTGAAGCCGTGGATGCGGTCGGGCCCGTAATTGCGGATGGTGTAGATGTGTGCGGCCGCGGCGATCTCGATGGCCTCGCTGTACTGCACACGGATCAATCCGCCCTTGCCGCGCTGGGAGATATATGCCTGACGTTTCTCAGGCGTTTCGACGATCTCCCGCCACGCCAGCACGGGGTCACCGTGGCGTTTCTTCGCCTCCCGGTACATATCCACCAGCACACCGCGGACATACGGATACCGGATGCGCGTCGGGGAGTAGGTGTACCAGGAGAATGACGCTCCGCGGGGACAGCCACGGGGCTCATAATCGGGCATGTCCGGGCCGGTGGTGGGGTAGTCCACGGCCTGGGACTCCCAGGTGATCACGCCGTCCTTGACGTAGACCTTCCAGGAGCAGGACCCGGTGCAGTTGACACCATGGGTGGAGCGGACCATCTTGTCGAAGGCCCAGCGGTTGCGGTAGAACACATCGGCTCTGCGTCCGCCCTTGAGGAAGATCTGCTGTCCCTCGGAGCCAACCTTGCCCTTGCGCAGGTAGCTACCCAGTTTGAACAGGGGGTTGACGGAGTCGGTTTTGCTGTCGGTGGTAGTCATGTGTCGAGAGCCTTTCAGTTATCCCGGGAACGGGGCGTTCGGGCGTGCATAGTAGATCCAGGTCAGGGCGGTGGCGATGGTGAAGAAGACCACACAGCCCCAGTAGAAGGTCACGGTGGGGGTCATGGAGAGCAGCACACCGACCACGAAGGGGCCGAATGCGCCGATGGCTCCTGTCCATCCGATAACACCTCCGGCCTGTTTCCTGGGCAGGATCATCGGCATCTGCTTGAAGGTGCCGGCGTTGCCGATACCGGTGAAGAAGAACAGGGCGAGCATGGACCACAGGAACGGGTAGAAATCATCCGGGGTCTCCGCCCGTGACAGGAAGATGGCGGCGGCCACGGTGGAGGCGATCATGCCCACGCCACTGACGAAGGTCCACACCGCACCACCGAACTTGTCACACAGTGGGCCCCATCCTGCACGGACCAGGGCACTGATGAGGGGGCCGAGGAAGGCGTAGGTGGCACCGGCGTGCAGCGCCTCCGCGGGGAACTGCTCTGCCATCGGGGAGGCGATACCGAAGTGGTTGTTGATGATCAGACCGAACTGGGCGGCGAAACCGGCGAAGGCCCCGAAGGTCATCATGTAGACGATGCTGAGGATCCAGGTGTTCTTGTTGCGGAAGAAGTTCAACTGGTCCCTGAAGTTCACCTTCATCGGGATGTCCTTGAGGAACAGGAAGGCCAGGACCGAGGCCAGCATCGCCCACGGCACCAGCACGATGGCGGCGTTGTGAACGAAGACCTCACTGCCCTCCACCGTGCGCTGCGGGGTGATGAATCCGATGCCCAGCAGACCGAAACCCATCACCCACGGACCGAGGAACTGGATCACGGAGACCCCGAGGTTGCCCACACCCGCCTGGATACCCAGGGCGGTGCCGGACTTGGCCTTGGGGAAGAACCAGCCGGTGGAGGGCATGTACCCGGAGAAGCAACCGCCACCGATTCCGGTCATGGCCGCCAGGACCAGCAGCCACCAGTAGGGGGTGTTGGCGTTCTGGACCGCGAGGAACCAGCCGAACATGGGGATGAGAAACAGGGCTGAGGAGAACCCCACCAGGTTGCGGGTGCCGATGCGGGCGGGCAGGAACATGAAGACCAGACGGAGAATACCTCCGGCCAGTCCCGGTACCGCGGTCAGCCAGTAGAGCTGGGCCGCGCTGAGGTCGAAACCGATACGGTTGAGCAGCGGGGCGATGGCCGAGACCAGGTACCAGACGCTGAAGCCGATGATGAGGGAAAATGTGGTAATGGCCAGGGTGCGCCAGGCGATCCTGGAATCCCACTGCTCGGGGACCTCGGGATCCCACCCGTGGAGAGTTTTTCCCTTTGTGTTGAGTTCTGTCACTTTATGCCTCTTCTGATTGGGGTCGAAGGGCGTTCCGGAAACCCTTCCGTGACTGCATTGAAACCAATCTAACACGGCGTGACCTGCTAAGGTCATCTTTAATACGATTTAACCCGGTGAAAATTACGCAACAGAAATGTGCTCTAATTCACGTCCAGCTTGTTGGGTGTTTTAACTGGATGTCCGTTTAAATGTGGTTTTAATTTTCCCCCTTTTTCGGGGGTGGGAGCGCGCGAGAGAGGTAGTCGTCCATGACGGTGCAGGGAATGGAGCTGACCGGGGCAGTCATCACCGTATCGGACCGGGTGATGTCCGGCGAGCGGGAGGATAGGGTAGGTGCTGTCGCCCGTGAACTTCTGTCTCAGGCGGGGGTGGAGGTGGTGTCCTCGGTGACGGTCCCGGAGGGGCGGGACATGGTGGCCGGGGAACTGGAGTCGGCGGTCAACCGTGGGATACGGGTCATTGTCACCACCGGCGGGACCGGTGTGGGCCCGCGCAACCGGACTCCGGAGGCCACAGAACCACTCCTGGAGACACAGCTGTCCGCCGTGATGACCCAGATTCTCATCACCGGACTGTCAACCACCAACCAGGCTGGTCTCTCCCGCGGTCTCGTGGGACTGACCACTCGTGACAGCGGTTCGAGTCTCATCGTCAACGCCCCGGGTTCCCCGGGTGGTGTCCGCGATGCCCTCGGGGTGGTGTGTCCGCTCCTGGCCCCGATCTTCGAGCGTCTCTACTGACCTGTGCCTGTCGACGTCCCACCCTGGCCGGTGGCACCACCCGGCAGTTCCACCTCGCCGAGCGCGGTCAGTTCCCCGATGGTGTCATAATCCGTCTCCGTGCCGTCACCGGGGACCTCCACCACCGTGTCCGCCTGTCTGAGCAGCGCCCTGACCGGGCGGTCCCGGACCTCACCCATCCTGGCCAGTGCCCGGATCAGCGAGGGGGTACGCCACACCGCGCACAGGGGCTGGATCCACCCGTCGACGGCCACGGTGACCGCGACATCCGCAGGGCCGATGGCTGCCCGCAGTACCGGGAGCATCCTTGCGGAGTGTGGGGCATCCACGGCCAGGATGGCAGTGAGGTCACCGTGTTGCTCCAACGCGGCGATCCCGGCGGCGATCCCGGCGACGGGACCACCGAAGGGGGGCTGCTCACTGGTGGTGGCAATGCCGGTCAGGGGGTGGGGTGAGACCACAATGACGTCATGCCCCTCAAGCTGGCCCAGGAGGTGGTCCACCAGGCGCCGCCCATTGAGCTGGACCGATGCCTTGTCCACCCCACCCATGCGGGTGCCCTGCCCACCGGCGAGGATGATCACGTTCATGTCAGATACACCGTGACCTGCCCACCCGGCTGCAACCCGGTCGCACCCGGCGGGATGAGCGCGAAGCCCCCGACTCCGTTGAGGGACGCCACGAAATGACTGCCCCGACCCGCCCGGGTGAAGGGTGCCGCACCCGCCCCGTCTGCATCCCAGGTCAACCGCACCGGCACGATGAGGTTCTTCGCCTTGGCGGTGGGGAAGGGGGAGCGGGCGGTGGCCGTGACACGGGGGCGGCTGTCCAGCGTCGCCGGGGCATCCCGGCCCCGCAGCTTCGAGACCGCGGGGATGACGAACATGAGGAAGGAGACATAGGCCGCCACCGGGTTGCCGGGCAGGCAGAGCACTGGCACCCCGCCCCAGGTCCCGGCCCCCTGGGTCTTGCCGGGTTGCATATCCACATGTCCGAACCACATCTCACCGGTGTTCATCACGGCTTTCACCACATCAAAGGCCCCGGCCGCCACCCCGCCTGTGGTGATGATGAGGTCACTGTGCTCCCCGGCCCTGCGGAGGGCTGCGGTGAATTCCGCCGGATCATCACCGGTGTGTAACTCTGTGACGCAGGTGATGCCCAATTCCCGGAGCAGCTGCGCCACCATGGGGCGGTTGGAGTCGGGGATCTGCTCGGTGGTGGGGGCGGACCGGGCGTCGACAAGCTCATCCCCGCTGCTGAGCACCGTGACCGCGGGCGTGGGGAACACGGATACCTCCCGTA
This sequence comes from Corynebacterium efficiens YS-314, assembly GCF_000011305.1. Lineage (NCBI taxonomy): Bacteria > Bacillati > Actinomycetota > Actinomycetes > Mycobacteriales > Corynebacteriaceae > Corynebacterium > Corynebacterium efficiens. The sequence goes on from NC_004369.1 coordinate 1,364,227, forward strand.
CGCCGGCGGAGATGAGTCCGGCGAGCAGGCCGGCATCGACGGTGTCACCGTCCCGGGCGAGCACATCACCGGTGTCCACATTGTCCCCGCGTGGGCGGATGTGGGAACGGCCCCGGTAGGAGTGGATGGTCACCGTCTCCGGCAGATCCTGCGGGCCGGGTTCGGCGGAGGTGTCCTCGACCGGGATGACCACGAGGCCATGCGGATCCGTGATGGGCGCGCCCGTCATGATGCGCACGGCTGTTCCCGGGGCCGGGGTGATCGCCTCACCACCGGCAGGCACATCCCCGGTAACAGGCAGGGTGAGGTCGGACCCGTCAGCCAGATCGGAGGCGCGGACGAGGAAACCGTCCATCGCCGAGTTGGAAAACGGCGGGACCGGAAGGACAGCGTGGGCATCGGTGGCCAGCACGCAGCCAACCGCCTCCGTCACGGGCAGGGTCACCGGCGGGGCCGGGGTACACAGGGAGAGTACGCGGGTGAGGTGGTCGGTGATGCTGGCCGTGGACATGATCTGATCACCCACCGATGGCGGACATGGGGCGGTCGGGCTGCAGGAAACCCTCATCATCGATACCGTGACCGGGTTTTTTCACCCACATCGCCCCTGCCCACACGGCAGCCAGCTCCTCATCGGTGGCCCCGGCACGCATGATGTCGCGCAGGGGTGTCTCGGTGCGGGCGAACAGGCAGTTGCGGATGGTACCGTCGCTGGTCAGGCGGGAGCGGTCGCAGTCCCCACAGAACGGGTGCGTCACCGAGGCGATGATGCCGAGGGTGCCGGTGACGGACGTGTTGTTCCGGTCGGTGGCGTTCCACAGTGCAGCCGGGGCGGAACCGCGTGGTTCCCTCGCGGGGGAGAGGATGAATGCCTGTTCCAGCCGCTCAAAGATCTGGGCTGCGGTGACCATGTCCCCGCGCCGCCACTGTTCGCGCGGCCCCAGGGGCATCTGTTCAATGAAGCGCAGCTGCGCACCGAGCTCCAGGCAGTAGGAGGCCAGGGGGACGATATCCACCTCATTGACACCGGGCATGACCACCGCGTTGACCTTGACGGGTTGCATACCTGATGCCACGGCCGCCTCGATGGAGGACAGGACCCCGGACAGGCGGTCCCGGCGGGTCAGCGACAGATACCGCTGCGCATCGATGGTGTCCAGGGAGATATTGACCCGGTGCAGGCCGGCCTCCCGCAACCCCACGATCCGTTTGTCCAGGCCCAGACCGTTGGTGGTCAGGGCGGTGCGCACCGTTTCGCCCTCGTCGGTGCGTAGTGCGGTGGTGGCGCTGATGATGTCCTCGAGGTTTTTCCGCAGGAGGGGTTCGCCACCGGTGAAACGGATCTGGCGGATGCCGAGCTTCTCCACGGCGATGCGGATGAGGCGGATGGTTTCCGCATCGCTGAGTGTCTGTTCCGTGGGCATCCATTCCAGCCCCTCAGCCGGCATGCAGTAGGTGCACCTCAGGTTGCAGCGGTCGGTCAGTGAAACCCGCAGGTCCCGGGCGACCCGGCCGAATCGGTCCACGAGCGTACGGGTGCCATCCGGTCCGGCGACAGGCAGGTCGGCCGGGAGATCCCCAGGCCCAACCGGAGGAGTCAGCAGTGGGCTCTGCGACGTTGCCTGGGGAGGGGGCCCGGGCTGGAGGAAGAGGCGGGTGGTCATATGAACTCCATCCTAGGAACGGTGCAGATTAAAACCAACTATAACCGGAAATAATCGGAAAACCATGGGTTCGGGACAATGCTGCCGGTGACTACTTCTCACCTGGGCCTTTGAGTTTGATCACTTCGAATTCACCATTGGCCAGATGCATGCGCAGATCCTTCTTGTCGAATTTACCCACCGAGGTCTTGTCGATCTCACTGACGAAGGTCCAGTATTCCGGGAGCATCCAGTTCGGTAACCGGTCCCGCAGTTGGTCGCGCAATTTCTCCGCGGTCTCGCGGGTGGGTTCAACATTCGGATACAACAGCGTCACCGCCAGGGGGCGTTCCACCCACTTGTCATCAGGGAAGCCGATGACCGCGCACTCCACGACCTCGGGGGTGGCCATGATGAGATTCTCCAGCTGGGCTGAGTAGATCCACTCACCACCGGAGCGGATCACATCACGGGCCCGGTCCTGGATGGTGAGGAAACCGTCACTGGTGACGGAACCCACGTCCCCGGTACGGAGCCATCCGTCGGCGGTGAATGATTCCCGACCATCATCGACCTGCTCGCCATCGAAGGTGTGCGCCAATCCCCCCTCGGTCTGGGTGGGGGGCTGGAAGTAGGATCCGGTCACCCAGGGGCCGCGAACCTGGATCTCACCTTCATTGCGGTCGGTGGAGGCCATCACCTGGCCGTCATTGACCACCCGGTATTCCAACGAGGCGGGGAAACGGCCCTGGGAGACCCGGTATGCCCAGCGGGCGCTACCGGAGGCACCGGAGGGCGGGCGGGACACCGTGCCCACGGTAGATGTCTCCGTCATGCCCCAGACATGCACCACATCCACGCCATACCGCTCCTCCCACAGGGTGATCAGCACAGGGGGAACCGCAGAACCGCCGACGTACAGCTCCCGCAGTGACATCCGCTCCGGTGGGTTCTTCAGGTAGTGGACCATCAGCTGGATCCACAGGGTGGGCACACCGTGGGCCACGCGGGGCAGCGTGGTGGAGATGATCTTCGCCAGGGTGGGGGCGGAGAGATCCGAGCCGGGCATCACCAGCGGGGTGCCCGACATGAAGGCCGCGATAGGAACACCCCAGCTCAGGACATGGTAGATCGGCACACAGCACAGGAAGGTCTCGCCGTGGGTCACCGACAGGGAATCGGTGGTGCGCAGACTCAGTGACTGCAGGTACAACGACCTGTGTGAGTACACAACCCCCTTGGGTGCGCCGGTGGTGCCGGTGGAGTACCCGATCGCCGCCGCGGTGCGCTCATCCTGGACCGGCCAGTCATAGTGGGTGGACCGACCATCCAGGAGTGATTCATAGGAATAGGCCTCCACACTCTCAGGCAGGTGGGAGGCGGGTTCCCGGATATCGGAATCACCGATGAAGATCACGGCCCGGACGCCGGGACAGCTCTTGAGCACCTCGCCCAGTTGACCCGCCAGCCGGGGATCCGCGACGATGACCTCATCCTCCGCATGGTTGATGATGTAGGAGATCTGGTGGTTCATAAGCTGTTTGTTGATCGGGTTGAATACCGCCCCCATGCAGGACACTGCGAACATTGTTTCCAGGTGTTCGCCGCAGTTATACAACAGCGACCCCACCCGCTGGTCACCTGTGATCCCGAATGAGTCATGGAGCGCGTGGGCCAGGGCAGCAGCGCGGGCGCCGATGTCGGCGAATGTGAGCTGTTCCTGTTCGCCGCCGTCGTACGTGGTGACGATCGTGTCACCGTGGACGGTGGAACCATATTTGAGGATCCTGGAGAGGGAGAGGGGGACGTCCTGCATGGTGCTGAGCATGCTTAACACTCTAGCGGCAGGGGTGGACACGGAAACCGGTAATGGGGGTCCGGGTGGGAAACCGGTATCCGGGGTGGCCTGAGGAGCGGACCTTCTCCGCCCTGCCGGAGTCCTCCAGGGACGGAAGGTGGGGCACCGATTAAGACACCACCTGTGTAGTACGCTAATATGTCCTGATAAGACCGGGTAGGCTATACCGGTGCGCTTTACAATCCTTCTTCATCCCTGTGGGCGTCGCCCAGCGGTGTCACCGTGCGGGGATGGTGGGATGAATATACGGCGCACCTTCAGGTGTGGGCCCAACTCGGCCACAACCGGTCTGGATCAGGGCGCAGCATTGCATCCGCATCATGTGGAGAACATGTTTCCCCTTTCCCTGTGAACTACCACGTAACCCCATTCAGGCGTGTGTCGACATTCCGGGTTTCTGCCCGCTGGGTGTCATGCTGATCGACGTTCTGCCGTGGGGTTGTGGGTGGTCAACCTCAATTACACAGAAGAAGCTTTTCAGCCTTCGCGAATGCCATGTAGGCCCATGGGACACAACACCGCCATTTGGTTGGAATGCAACGAAAGGATATCTGTGACCGACACAGACAACACCGCAGCGAACCAGGGCGATCTGACCGCCCTTCGACTGCCGGAACTGCGCAAGATCGCCGGTGAACTCGGACTCAGGGGAGTTTCCGCGCTGCGTAAGGGTGATTTGATCAACGCCATCGCCACCGCCCGTTCGGGTGGATCACCTGCCCAACCGACCCAGCAGGCTGGGCCAGCCAAGGATGCCCCGGCCGCTCCCGCGACCCGCACCCGCCGGGCCACCAGGACCTCCGCGCCTGAGAAGGGTGCGGAAGCCGCCGAAGCCCCAGCACCTGACGCCCCGGTGCAGGAAGCACAGGAGACCCAGGAGGCTCCCGCCCGTCGGGGTCGTCGTCGGGTGACCGCATCGCCGTCGAGCACCCAGTCGAGCACCCAGGAGGAGACGGGCACCACCCAGGACACCCCCACCCAGGACACCCCCACCCAGGACACCCCCACCCAGGACACCCCAGCACAGGAGGCACCCGCCCAGCAGGATGGTCAGTCCGCCTCCGATGGGGATGACCAGGACAACCGCATGGAGTCCCGCTCCGCTGCCCGTCGCGCACGCCGCAACCGTCAGCGCCAGAGCCAGCGGGACACCCAGGATTCCGCCCACGGGGAGCAGTCCCAGGATGAGACCACGGATGCCCCGGCAGAGCGTTCAGAGCGTTCAGACCAGACCCAGTCCGATGACAACCAGTCGGATTCCCAGGACCGCCACCGCGGCAACCAGCGTCGTGACCGCCGCGGTAACCGCAGCGACAACCAGCAGGACCAGGGTGACAACCAGTCGGACTCCCGGGACAACAGCCAGAACAACCGTCAGGGCAACCGCGACTCCGATGACCACGGTGATGACCGCCGTGGCCGCAGGGGACGTCGCAACCGCAGGGGACGCGACCGCAGCGACAACCGCGACAACCGCGACAACCGGAATGAAAACCAGCAGGACCAGGGCGATAACCAGAACGACGACCAGCTGCAGAACGTCGCCGGCATCCTCGACATCGTGGACACCAATGTCGCCTTCGTGCGCACCACCGGGTACCACCCGGCGCCGTCCGATGTCTTTGTCAACAACCAGCTGATCCGCCGCATGGGTCTGCGCTCCGGTGACGCGATCGTCGGCCAGGTGCGCATGAACCAGGGCGGCAACCAGGGTGGTCGTCAAGGTGGCCACGGTGGACGCAACCGCCAGAAGTACAACAACCTCGTCCGCGTGGAGACCATCAACGGTCTGCCCGTTGAGGAGGCACGTAACCGCCCCGAGTTCAACAAGCTCACCCCGCTGTACCCGAACCAGCGTCTGCGTCTGGAGACCGAGCCGAAGATCCTGACCACCCGTGTCATCGATCTGATCATGCCGATCGGTAAGGGGCAGCGTGCCCTGATCGTGTCCCCGCCGAAGGCCGGTAAGACCACCATCCTGCAGAACATCGCGAATGCGATCGCCACCAACAACCCGGAGTGCTACCTCATGGTCGTGCTGGTCGATGAGCGCCCCGAGGAGGTCACCGACATGCAGCGTTCGGTCAAGGGTGAGGTCATCGCCTCCACCTTCGACCGCCCGCCATCAGAGCACACCGCTGTTGCAGAGCTGGCCATCGAGCGCGCCAAGCGACTGGTGGAGCAGGGCCAGGACGTGGTGGTCCTGCTGGATTCCATCACCCGCCTGGGCCGTGCGTACAACAACAGCTCCCCGGCATCGGGACGCATTCTGTCCGGTGGTGTCGACTCCAACGCGCTGTACCCACCGAAGCGTTTCCTGGGTGCCGCCCGCAACATCGAGAACGGTGGTTCCCTGACCATCATCGCCACCGCGATGGTGGAGACCGGTTCCGCCGGTGACACCGTGATCTTCGAGGAGTTCAAGGGCACCGGCAACGCGGAGCTCAAGCTGGACCGTAAGATCTCCGAGCGTCGGGTGTTCCCGGCTGTGGATGTCAACCCGTCCGGCACCCGCAAGGATGAGTTGCTGCTCAACCCGGATGAGGCACGCATCATGCACAAGCTGCGTCGCATCCTGTCCGCCCTGGACAACCAGCAGGCCATCGATCTGCTCATCAAGCAGCTGAAGAAGACGAAATCCAACGCGGAATTCCTCATGCAGGTCGCCTCCAGCGCCCCGATGGCAGGATCCGAGAATGATGAGGAGTACTCCTGATGGCAGGACACGTATCAGCGGTTGACGATATTCTCGCCGAGTACCACGGACTCGAGGAGCAGATGGCGGACCCCGCCCTGCACAACGATCCCGCCGCCGCCCGCCGGGTGGGCAAGCGCTACTCCGAGCTGCAGCCGATCATCAACGTGCACCGCCAGCTCGTCCAGGTCCGGGATGATCTCGAGGCCGCCCGCGAGATGGCCCACGAGGACCATGAGTTCGCCGCCGAGGCCGAGCGCCTCGAGGTGGAGTTGGTGGAGTTGGAGGAGAAGCTCGCCGACCTGCTCGCCCCCCGCGATGAACACGACGGTGACGATATCGTCATGGAGATCAAGGCCGGTGCCGGTGGCGAGGAGGCTGCGCTGTTCGCCGGCGACCTGCTGCGCATGTACCAGAAGTACGCCGACAAGCACGGTTTCATCATCGAGGTGCTGGACTCCGCGGAATCCGACCTCGGTGGTGTCAAGGACATCACCCTGTCCATCCGTTCCCGCCAGCCCTCCCGCGACGGTGCCTGGAGCCAGTTCAAGTTCGAGGGCGGTGTGCACCGTGTCCAGCGTGTGCCCGTGACCGAGTCCCAGGGACGCATCCAGACCTCCGCCGCCGGCGTGCTGGTCTACCCCGAGCCGGATGAGGTGGAGGACGTGGAGATCGACGAGAAGGAGATCCGCGTCGATGTCTACCGTTCCTCGGGTAAGGGTGGTCAGGGTGTCAACACCACCGACTCCGCCGTGCGTATCACCCACCTGCCCACCGGCATCGTGGTGACCTGTCAGAAGGAACGCTCCCAGATCCAGAACCGGGCACGCGCCATGCAGGTGCTGGCAGCCCGTCTGCAGGCTCTGCAGAAGGAGGAGGCGGACGCCGAGGCAGCTGAGGGCCGCGCCTCCCAGATCCGCACCATGGACCGCTCCGAGCGCATCCGCACCTACAACTGGCCGGAGAACCGCATCAGCGACCACCGCATCGGCTTCAAGGCCAATAACCTCGATGCCGTGCTCAATGGTGAACTGGATGATCTGTTCACCGCACTGCGTGCCGCTGAGCGTGCAGAGCGTCTCGAAGCCGATAACTAAACATGCGTACCCTCGGGGAGGCATTGCGCGACGCCACCGTCATCCTGGAACAGGCTGCGGTGGCGTCGCCACTTAATGACGCCCGCCTCATCGCCGCGCACCTGCTCGGCTGCGGGCCGCTGAACGTGGCGTTGTATATGCGTGATCCGGTGCCCGACGGCTTCGATGAGGCTGTGGCGCGCCGGGCCGCCCGTGAGCCACTGCAACATATCCTGGGGCGCGCCCCCATGGGGCCACTCGATCTGCATGTCGGGCCCGGGGTGTTCGTTCCCCGCCCGGAGACCGAGGTGCTCGCCGACTGGGCGGTGCGTCGGGGACGCGGCGTCGACAAGCCCGTTGTGGTGGATCTGTGCACCGGCAGCGGCGCGCTCGCCGCGTACATCGCCCATGAGCTTGTCGACGCCTCCGTCACCGCCGTGGAACTCGATCCGGGTGCCGCGACGTGGGCGCAACGCAACTTCGACGAGTTCACACCCGGTGTGGATCTGGTCATCGGTGATGTCACCGACCCGACCCTGCTGCCTGATCTGCACGGCCGGGTGGACATCGTGGTGTCCAACCCGCCGTATGTCCCGGAGACCGGCGACCTGGATCCCGAGGTCTACCGTGATCCGCACATGGCGGTGTTCAGCGGGCCCACCGGGATGGATGTGATCACGGAGATGATCCACCTCATCCATGCGCTACTGGCGCCCGGGGGAGTGGTCGGGATTGAACATGATGACACCACCTCGGCGGCCGTGCGGGACGTTGTGACAGGTCACGGCGGTTTTGTCGATGTCGCGGTGCTCAAGGACCTGACCGGTCGGGACCGCTTTATCACAGCGAGTAAGCTGGCACCTTGAGTTTGATCAACTCACCACCATCCGTACACATCTTTATAGGAGCACCAGAGTGAGCAGAGTATATGACTGCGCCGACCCGGAATCCCGTGTTGCCGGCCTGAAAGCCGCCGTCGACGCCGTGAAGGCCGGGCAGCTCGTTGTCCTACCCACGGATACCCTCTACGGCCTCGGCTGCGATGCCTTCAACAACCAGGCCGTGGCCAACCTGCTGGCCACCAAACACCGCGGCCCCGACATGCCGGTGCCCGTGCTGGTCGGCAGCTGGGACACCATCCAGGGTCTGGTCCAGCACTACTCAGAGCAGGCCCGCACACTCGTGCAGGCCTTCTGGCCCGGTGGGTTGTCCATCATCGTGCCCCAGGCACCCAGCCTGCCGTGGAATCTCGGTGACACCCGTGGCACCGTCATGCTGCGCATGCCGCTGCATCCGGTGGCGATCGAACTGCTCCGGGAAACCGGCCCCATGGCGGTCTCCTCGGCGAACATCTCCGGTCACACCCCGCCGAGCACCGTCACCGAGGCGCGTCAGCAGCTCAACCAGAATGTCTCCGTCTACCTCGATGGCGGTGAATGCGCGATCGGCAAGCCATCGTCCATCATCGACATCTCCGGCCCCCACCCGAAACTCCTGCGTGAGGGTGCCATCAGTGCAGAACGCATCGGTGAGGTTCTGGGAGTGACGGCGGAAAGCCTGCGGTAGATATGGGTGCCGGCTTCGCGGGGATCCCGCTGCGTGAACTCGGACTGGTGATCCTGGTTGCGGCCGCGATCACCTACCTCACCACGGGCATCATCCGCACCCTCATGGTGCGTTATGGGCGTCTCGACGAGATCCGCGAGCGCGATGTGCACACCATGCCCAAACCACGCCTGGGTGGGGTGGCCATGTTCAGTGGTTTCCTCGGTGCGGTATTCCTCGCTGACCAGCTCCCAGCCTTGACACGCGGGTTCATGCCGATCACACCGGAGATGAACGCCGTCATCTGGGCAGGCTTTGTCATCGTCGTGGTCGGAGCCCTGGATGACCTCTTCGACCTGGATGCGATCACCAAACTGGTGGGTCAGATCGTCGGTGCGATGACCATGAGCCTGCTGGGTCTGACCTGGACGATCCTGTTCATCCCCTTCGGCGGGGGCACCACCCTGCTCATCGATCAGTTCCAGTCGACGATCCTGACCACCCTGTTCACGGTGACCCTGATCAACGCCCTGAACTTTGTCGATGGCCTGGACGGACTATCCGCCGGGGTGGGCATGATCGCCGGTGCTGCGATCCTCGTGTTCTCCCTGACCATCCTGTTTGACCAGAACGGCGCGGTCTCCGCGTATCCACCGGCGATCATCGCCGCCGCCCTCGTGGGGATCTGTGCCGGTTTCCTGCCCCACAACTTCGAACCCTCCAGGATCTTCATGGGGGACAGCGGCTCCATGCTCATCGGCCTGCTGCTTGCGGCCGCCTCCACCTCCGCCTCCGGCAAGATCAACATGAGCCTGTACGGCACCGTGGACATGATCGCCCTGATGTCCCCGATCATCGTGGTGGTCGCGGCGGTGGCGGTGCCACTGCTGGACCTGGTGATGGCCGTGATCCGCCGTGTGGGCAGGGGAGCATCGCCCTTCTCGCCCGACAAGATGCACCTGCATCACCGCCTCCTGGAACTGGGGCATTCCCACCGGCGGGTGGTGCTGGTGCTGTACATGTGGGTGACCGTGGTGGCCTTCGGTGCGGTGAGTTTCTCCGTGGTTCCACCCGCATTCGCGCTCGGGTTCACCGTGGTCGGTCTGGTGCTGGCGGCCTTGCTGACCGTCGTTCCCCTCCTCCGGGACAGGAAGGCGGGAAAGCTGCCACAGTCTAGTATGAAAACTTGATCAGTCGCTTTTTCCTGCGGGGGAGTGGGAGTCTTTCCTGTTCTCCCGCCCAACCCGGTAGGATTCCCCGACGTGAGCAATCAACAGCCCCAGAACTCAGCAACACCGCAGACCCCGCCCGACAAGCCCGGGGTGTCCGAATTCGATGACCACCGCCGGCCCCTGCTGCGGGCGGTGAAGTTCGGCTCCATCGCCCTGATCGTGATCACCCTGATCTCCCTGGCGGTGTGGGGAGGCCTGCGCGATCTCCCGGGCATCTGGGGAGTGCTCATCGGTGCGGCACTCGGTGGTGGCTTCGTGCTCCTCACCGCGCTGAGTGTGCTGATCACCTCCAATACGGATGCCGCCACCACCGGCGCGATCGTGCTGGGGAGCTGGCTGCTCAAGATCGTGGTGCTGATCGGTGTCATGGCAGTCATCCGGAACATGGAGTTCTATGACACCATGGCATTCTTTGTCACCGTTGTCCTCGCCCTGATCGTGGTGCTCGCCGTTGAGGTCTGGGGGGTCATCACCGCCAGGGTCACCTACGTCGGGTAGACATCACCCCGGTAGATGCCACGGCCCCGTCCCTCCACTGCGGTGGAGGGGTGGGGCCTCTGGTTTTCCGGGGAGTGTGGTGAACCGTACGTATGGAATGTCCGTTCGGGGGAGGGGGAGGGTGGCTGGAATCAGCCGGGCCGGGCGATTGTTGATGCCCCGACAGTGTCGCGGGTGGGGGAAAAGGGTGGCTTTGAGGGAACTTGATAACTTTGGGGGCTGACCAGCACGGATCTTGCAGAGAAATGCCACAAAATTCTCAGCGGGCGGGTGGTGAATTACCCCCGTTCGACACGAAACGGACATTTGTGACACACCTAACATCTGGTGAAAGCTCCCGCTCACACGGTATTTCTCCACCATGAACCCGTGTGGGTGGTGTCTGCCCCCGCCCCACTTGGATAAAAGCTCAAATCTCCTGTTAGTCTATTACGCGGGTTGAACCGAGGGACCTTCAACGGCAGCAGACTATATAGCCAGAGACGGTACCGAGGAGCACGTCCCCTGTAACCGTTGCGCTGATGTGCGACGGAGTCCGTAACGGTTGCAGTGAGTTTTTCAGACGTCCATCGCACCGTGCACAAACCCACGCGTGCACGGCCCGAACACGGGAGAGAACGCTGAGCGTTACAACACTGTCCATGAAGGGCGAATTCCACGCCCCGAACTTGGACGACGAATTTTTCCCGGGGCACGTAACCGAAAGTGGCGAAGTGGTGGACATGCTGTTCACAGACTTCGCCAATGGTTGGTTCGCACTTGATCGCCTGATGCTGATCCGTCTTCTGATGGCAGCCATCGTGGTGATCTTCTTCCTTTGGGCCATGCGCAAGCCAAAGCTGATTCCGCATGGTGTCCAGAATTTTGCAGAGTATGCACTCGATTTCGTCCGCATCCACATCGCTGAGGACATTCTCGGAAAGAAGGAAGGCCGTCGGTTCCTGCCGATCATCGCCACCATCTTCTTCGCGACCCTCATGATGAACGCTGCGACGATCATTCCGGGACTCAATATCTCGCCGAACGCACGAATCGGCATGCCGCTCGTGATGGCTCTGGCTGGATATATCGCGTTTATCTACGCGGGTTCCAAGCGCTACGGATTCTTCAAGTATGTGAAGTCCTCCGTGGTCGTCCCGAATATTCCACCATTGCTTCACATCCTGGTGGTTCCCATCGAGTTCTTCTCGACGTTCATCCTGAGGCCAGTCACCCTGGCCCTGCGTCTGATGGCCAATTTCCTGGCCGGTCACCTCATCCTGGTTCTGCTGTACTCCGCCACGAACTTCTTCTTCTGGCAGATGAACGGCTGGACCGCGATGTCCGGTGTCACCATTGCCGCAGGTATCCTCTTCACCATCTACGAGGTCATCATCATCTTCCTGCAGGCGTACATCTTCGCCCTGCTGGTTGCGGTGTACATTGAACTCTCGTTGCATGCGGATTCTCACTAGATGAACCCAAAAGGTCGTCACCGGACCCTCATTGGGAACAGTGGCGGGCGGACCACACGGTCAACTGAATAACCCCACTTAACACCTCTTAACCCAGAAGATCTGGGCACCAGAAAGGGAACGACATTCTCATGAACGAAATCATCCTGGCTCAGGCTGACACTGTTGCTGCAGTCGCTGACTACCGTGCAGTTGGCTACGGTATCGCTACCATCGGCCCCGGCATCGGCATCGGCATCCTGGTCGGCAAGGCACTCGAGGGCATGGCACGTCAGCCTGAGATGGCCGGACAGCTCCGTACCACCATGTTCCTGGGCATCGCCTTCGTTGAGGCCCTGGCACTGATCGGCCTCGTTGCTGGCTTCCTCTTCGTTTAATCAGCTACCTAACCGAAAGCTGGTAAACCATGGCGAATCCTATCTATATCCTTGCGCACGCAAATGCGGAGTACCTTCCTCTTGAGAGCGGTAACTCCATTCTGCTGCCCAAGGCCTATGACATCGTCTGGTCCCTCATCCCGTTTCTGATCATCCTGTTCGTCTTCTGGAAGTTTGTTCTTCCGAAGTTCCAGGAGGTCCTGACTGAGCGTGAGGACCGGATCAAGGGAGGCATTCAGCGTGCCGAGGCCGCACAGGCCGAGGCGAAGGCTGCCCTTGAAAAGTACAACGCACAGCTCGCTGAGGCCCGCACCGAAGCTGCTGAGATCCGTGAGCAGGCGCGTGAGCGCGGCAAGCAGATCGAGGTAGAAATGAAGGCGAAGGCCGAAGAAGAGAGCAACCGCATCATCGAGGCTGGAACGAAGCAGCTCATGGCACAGCGCGAGCAGGTCGTCAACGAACTGCGCCGCGAAATGGGCCAGAACTCGATCAACCTCGCCGAGCACCTTCTCGGAGACCAGCTCTCCGACGATGTCAAGCGCTCCGGCACCATTGATCGCTTCCTCGCCGACCTCGACACCGTGGCACCGAACGGAAAGTGAGCGACATGCACGCAGCGAGCCGTGAGGCACTAGCAAAGGTATCGTCCGATCTGGACACTGCCCTCAAGGCAGACAACACCGTCGCAGTTGCCGCCCAGGCCGGAACCGAGCTGTTCGACGTCGTCGAGGTTCTCGACGGCGACCGCGGTCTGCGTGTCGCAGTGGCTGATTCCTCGAAGGACGCGCAGCAGCGCGTCGGCCTCATTGGGGCCGTGTTCGGTGGAAAGGTTTCCCAGGTCACTCTCGAGATCCTCAAGGATGCCGCAGAGCAGACCTGGTCAACCCCACGCGAGTTCCGCACCGGACTCGTTGGTCTCGGCCGTCGCGCCCTGCTCCGCTCAGCGGAGATGCAGGGTCAGCTCGGCCGGGTGGAGGACGAACTGTTCCGTCTCAGCCGGATCCTTGATCGTGAAAGCCAGCTGACACAGCTGCTCTCCGATCGCACCCAGGACTCGGCTGCCCGCCGCGACCTGCTGGCCAAGGTGCTGTACGGCAAGGTGACCTCTGTTACCGAAGCCCTCGCACTCCAGGTCATCGGTCGCCCCGAGCACAATCCGATCGACGATGTTGCCGCACTGGCAGCCGCTGCAGCCAAGCTGCAGGGCCGTTCCGTGGCACACGTTGTCTCCGCGGTTGATCTCAACGATGGACAGCAGCAGGCGCTGGCTGACAAGCTGGGACGAATTTACGGTCGTGCGATGAGCATCCACTCCGAGGTTGATACCAGCCTCCTCGGTGGCATGGTCATCCGCGTCGGAGACGAAGTTATTGACGGAAGCACCTCGGGCAAGCTCGAGCGCCTCCGCGCAACCTTCGCTTAAGACACGACGAATAGACAAAATAAGTAATGCTGGAAGAAACAACCGAGAGCAGGAAGAACATGGCGGAGCTGACGATCTCCTCCGATGAGATCCGTAGCGCGATTGCGAACTACACCTCGAGCTACTCCGCGGAGGCCTCCCGTGAGGAGGTCGGCGTGGTTATTTCGGCCGCTGACGGTATTGCCCAGGTTTCGGGCCTCCCGTCTGTTATGGCGAACGAGCTCCTGGAATTCCCGGGCGGCGTCATCGGCGTCGCACAGAACCTCGACACCGATTCCGTCGGCGTCGTGGTCCTGGGTAACTACGAGCTACTGAAGGAAGGCGACCAGGTTCGTCGTACGGGAGACGTTCTGTCTATCCCCGTCGGCGAGAAATTCCTGGGTCGCGTCATCAACCCACTTGGCCAGCCAATTGATGGCCTGGGCGAAATCGTGGCTGAAGAGGACCGTGTCCTCGAGCTGCAGGCACCCTCCGTGCTTGAGCGCCAGCCGGTCGAAGAGCCCATGGCTACCGGCATCAAGGCTATCGATGCAATGACCCCGATCGGCCGTGGACAGCGACAGCTGATCATTGGCGACCGTAAGACCGGTAAGACCGCGGTCTGTGTCGATACCATCCTCAACCAGAAGGCCAACTGGGAGACCGGCGACAAGACGAAGCAGGTTCGCTGCATCTACGTCGCCATCGGTCAGAAGGGCTCCACCATTGCAGCCCTGCGCAAGACCCTCGAGGAGCAGGGCGCTCTGGAGTACACCACCATCGTGGCTGCTCCCGCCTCCGACGCCGCCGGCTTCAAGTGGCTCGCACCATTTGCCGGCGCTGCTCTCGCCCAGCACTGGATGTACCAGGGCAACCACGTCCTGGTCATCTACGATGATCTGACCAAGCAGGCTGAGGCCTACCGTGCCATCTCCCTGCTGCTGCGCCGCCCACCGGGCCGCGAGGCATACCCGGGTGACGTCTTCTACCTGCACTCCCGTCTGCTGGAGCGCGCTGCGAAGCTGTCCGATGATCTCGGTGCCGGTTCCATCACCGCACTGCCGATCATTGAGACCAAGGCCAACGACGTCTCCGCCTTCATTCCTACCAACGTGATCTCGATCACCGATGGTCAGGTATTCCTTGAGTCCGACCTGTTCAACCGTGGTGTCCGTCCGGCGATCAACGTCGGTATCTCGGTCTCCCGTGTGGGTGGTGCAGCTCAGACCAAGGGCATGAAGAAGGTTGCCGGTTCACTCCGTCTGGACCTGGCTGCCTACCGTGACCTCGAGGCATTCGCCACCTTCGCCTCTGACCTGGACGCTGCGTCCAAGGCTCAGCTCGAGCGTGGTCAGCGTCTGGTTCAGCTGCTCATCCAGTCTGAGAATGCACCTCAGGCTGTTGAGTACCAGATCATCTCCCTGTGGCTCGCAGGCGAGGGCGCCTTCGACAACGTTCCCGTCGATGACGTCCGTCGCTTCGAGACCGAACTGCATGAGTACCTCGGCTCCAACGCCCCACAGGTGTACGAGCAGATCGCCGGCGGCGCTGTCCTGTCCGACGAGTCCAAGGAGACCCTGCTCCAGGCCACCGAGCAGTTCAAGGGCACCTTCCAGACCACTGATGGTACCCGTATCATCAATGAGCCTGAGGTTGATGCCCTCGACGCTGGTCAGGTCCGCAAGGACCAGCTCACCGTCTCCCGCAAGGTCGGCAAGTAGTACAGGCAGAAAGCCTCAGACAACATGACTGACCAAGCAACTGAAGGGAGGCGTTTGAACCATGGCTAATCTTCGCGAACTGCGTGACCGGATCCGTTCGGTCAACTCAACCAAGAAGATCACCAAGGCTCAGGAGCTGATCGCCACCTCACGCATCACCAAGGCACAGGGTCGCGTCGCGGCAGCTGCGCCGTACGCCGAGGAGATCCAGAAGGTTCTGGAGCGTCTCGCGTCGGCAAGCTCCCTCGACCACCCGATGCTGCGTGAGCGTGAAGGCGGCAAGCGAGCCGCCGTGCTCGTGGTCTCCTCGGACCGCGGCATGGCTGGTGGCTACAACCACAACGTGTTCAAGAAGGCTGCGGAGCTGGAGAAGCTCCTCGCCGAGCAGGGATACGAAGTGGTTCGTTATGTCACCGGTAGTAAGGGCGTGGGCTACTACAAGTTCCGCGAGGACTACGTCGCAGGTGCCTGGACCGGATTCTCACAGGATCCGGACTGGAATGCCACCCACGATGTCCGTCGCCACCTGATTGATGGCTTCACCGCCACCTCGGATGGCACGGCGAAGTGGCGCGATGGACTGAACGTGGCTGAAGGCCAGGAGATCCAGGGCTTCGACCAGGTTCACGTGGTCTACACCGAATTCGTTTCCATGCTGACTCAGAAGCCGGTGGTGCACCAGCTGCTGCCGGTCGAGCCGGTTATTGAAGACGATATCTTCGAACGTGGCGAGAGCGCTCTTTCCGATGGCAAGAACGAAATCGAGCCGGATTACGAATTCGAACCGGACGCGGACACTCTGCTGGAGGCTCTGCTTCCGCAGTACATCTCCCGTAGGCTGTTCTCCATCTTCCTGGAGGCAGCCGCTGCAGAGTCCGCTTCACGTCGAAACGCGATGAAGTCTGCAACTGACAACGCAACGGAACTGGTCAAGGACCTTTCCCGAGTGGCCAACGCGGCTCGTCAGGCACAGATTACCCAGGAAATCACAGAGATTGTCGGTGGCGCTGGTGCGCTGTCCGGCAGCGGAGAAAGTGACTAGATTATGACTACAGCTCTTACAGAGCAGAACGCACAGCAGGCAGCTACTGCCGGCCGTGTCGTGCGTGTCATTGGCGCGGTCGTCGACGTGGAGTTCCCCCGCGGCGAGCTGCCGGCACTGTACAACGCACTGACTGCCGAGGTTACCCTCGAATCAGTCGCCAAGACCGTTGTCCTCGAGGTTGCTCAGCACCTCGGCGACAACCTCATCCGTACCATCGCCATGGCACCCACCGACGGCATGGTCCGTGGTGCAACCGTGACCGATACCGGTAAGCCGATTTCCGTGCCTGTCGGTGACGTCGTCAAGGGCCACGTCTTCAACGCCCTCGGTGACTGCTTGGACGTTCCCGGCCTCGGCCGTGACGGCGAGCAGTGGGGCATCCACCGCGAGCCGCCGTCATTCGACCAGCTCGAGGGTAAGACCGAGATCCTGGAGACCGGCATCAAGGTCATCGACCTGCTGACCCCGTACGTCAAGGGCGGCAAGATCGGTCTGTTCGGTGGTGCCGGTGTCGGCAAGACCGTTCTGATCCAGGAGATGATCACCCGTATCGCCCGCGAGTTCTCCGGTACCTCGGTGTTCGCTGGTGTGGGTGAGCGTACCCGTGAGGGTACCGACCTCTTCCTCGAGATGGAGGAGATGGGCGTGCTCCAGGACACCGCTCTGGTGTTCGGTCAGATGGATGAGCCGCCGGGAGTCCGTATGCGCGTGGCTCTGTCCGGTCTGACCATGGCGGAGTACTTCCGCGATGTCCAGAACCAGGACGTTCTGCTGTTCATCGACAACATCTTCCGTTTCACCCAGGCAGGTTCCGAGGTGTCCACCCTTCTGGGTCGTATGCCTTCCGCCGTGGGTTACCAGCCGACCCTGGCTGACGAGATGGGTGTTCTCCAGGAGCGCATCACCTCCACCAAGGGCCGTTCGATCACCTCTCTGCAGGCCGTTTACGTCCCTGCCGATGACTACACCGACCCGGCTCCGGCGACCACCTTCGCCCACCTGGATGCCACCACCGAGCTTGACCGCTCGATCGCATCGAAGGGTATCTACCCCGCGGTGAACCCGCTGACCTCGACTTCTCGTATCCTCGAGCCGTCGATCGTCGGTGAGCGTCACTACGAGGTGTCCCAGCGCGTGATCGGTATCCTGCAGAAGAACAAGGAACTCCAGGACATCATCGCCATCCTCGGTATGGACGAGCTGTCTGAAGAGGACAAGATCACCGTGGCCCGCGCCCGTCGTCTCGAGCGCTTCCTCGGCCAGAACTTCTTCGTTGCGGAGAAGTTCACCGGTCTGCCTGGTTCCTACGTGCCGCTGGCTGACACCATCGATGCCTTCGAGCGCATCTGCAACGGCGACTTCGACCACTACCCGGAGCAGGCATTCAACGGTCTGGGTGGCCTGGACGACGTCGAGGCTGCGTACAAGAAGCTGACCGGAAAGTAGGGTAGAGACACATGGCTGAAATCACCGTTGAACTGGTGTCTGTCGAGCGCATGCTCTGGTCGGGTCAGGCCAGCATCGTGACCGCTCAGACCACCGAGGGTGAGATCGGCGTGCTGCCCGATCACGAGCCGATGCTCGGCCAGCTGGTCGAGAACGGTGTCGTGACCATCCAGCCCACGGACGGCGACAGGCTTGTTGCCGGCGTGCAGGGTGGATTCCTCTCCGTATCCAAGGAAAAGGTGACGATCCTCGCGGACTTCGCCGTCTGGGCGCATGAGGTTGATTCCGCATCCGCCGAGGCTGATCTGAATTCGGACGACGAGCTGGCCAAGGCACGTGCCGAGGCCGGGCTGCGCGCGGTCCGCCGCAGCAGCGAAGGTCTCTAGTACCCTCCGTTTAGCTGTCGAACGCCCGCCGGCGCTGGATACCCTCCAGCTGCCGGCGGGCGTTCGCCTTTTGCTTGTCGACGCCGCGACGTGACGATCCTGCCGGACGTGCGTGACGCGACAACCACTGGTCCTTGACTGCATCATCAGCCCAGGCGGGCTTTTTTGATTACCCATGATTGTGGGTAGGATCTACTAAAACATTTCTCTTGATGCAGGGAGGACACACTTCACCGTGGAATTCATTATTACGGCCCTGGTGATCATCGCGCTTCTTGCTGTCGTGCTCGCGGCGTGGCGTTTTTTCACCCTGCGCTCCCGGGGCACCACGGTCATCCTGCGTCGCCTCCCTCAGACCGGGGTCCATGGCTGGCGTCATGGTTCCCTGCGCTACAACGGCAATGACCTGGAGTACTTCAAGCTGCGCTCCCTGTCGCCCATGGCCGATATCATCTTCAACCGCCGATCGGTGGAACTCCTGAACCGTCGGGAGCCGACCACCGATGAGGCGGTTTTCATGTCCTCCGACACCCGCATCCTGCATGTTCGGTCGAAGGATGCGGAGATGGAGATGGCGATGGATGGTTATGGTGAGATGGCCTTCACCGCATGGCTGGAGGCCGCCCGTGACGCCCGGACGGAAAACACCCTCACCGCTGCTGATTTCCTCAAGAATCAGAACCGCAATGACACCCGGAAGGGACGTTCCTGACCGGGTTGGTTATTGTAGGGGCATGCGTCTTGTCATTGCCCGTTGTTCAGTTGATTATATAGGCCGTCTTGAAGCCCATCTCCCCATGGCGGATCGCCTCCTGATGGTCAAGGCGGATGGTTCAGTCTCCATCCACGCCGATGACCGGGCCTACAAGCCCCTCAACTGGATGACACCTCCCTGCACCCTCACCGAGACCCCCATCACCGATGAGGATGGTGAGGAGGTGGGTGTCCACCTCTGGGTGGTGGAGAACAAGAAGGGGGAGCAGCTGCGCATCACCGTCGAGAAGATCCACTCCGAGCTGTCCCATGATCTGGGCGTGGACCCCGGCCTGGTCAAGGACGGCGTGGAGGATCATCTGCAGGAGCTGCTCGCGGAACACATCACCACCCTCGGTGAGGGATACACCCTGGTGCGCCGGGAGTACCCGACCGCAATCGGGCCCGTGGATATTCTCTGCCGTGATGCTGATGGGCAGACCGTCGCCGTGGAGATCAAACGCCGCGGAAATATCGACGGTGTGGAGCAGCTGAGCCGGTACCTGGAACTGCTCAACAGGGATGAACTGCTCAAACCCGTCCAGGGGGTGTTCGCGGCGCAGGAGATCAAGCCCCAGGCCCGCACCCTCGCAGAGGACCGTGGTATCCGGTGCGTCACCCTGGACTACCAGACCCTGCGCGGCATCGAATCCAACGAGCTCACACTGTTCTAGGGGGATATCAGGTGGCACGCAGGAACAGGAGAATGAGAATCGCACCGCGCGAACTGCCCCGCGACGGTGCGGCCTACTGGGGGACCCAGGTGCAGGACGGGCCCCGGTGGGCTTTCGGTGAGCCGTACATGGTCCGTCAGATGGGCAGCTCAGCGGCCACGAAGTTCTACGTGTGCCCGGGATGTAATCAGAACATCCCCCCGGGTGTGGCCCATGTGGTGGCCTGGCCCCGGGATACCGGGGGCCGGGCCGATGACCGCCGACACTGGCACAAGGCCTGCTGGGACAGGCGCTAGAACCCTACTTCGCGGGCTCGGTCAGTTCCAGCAGCACGCCACCGGCATCCTTGGGGTGGACGAAGTTGATGCGGGCTCCGCCCGTGCCGATCTTCGGGGTGTCATAGAGCAGGCGGATATTCTGCTTGCGCAGGTAGTCGGACAGTTCATCGAGGTGGTGGGTGCGCAGGCACATCTGCTGCAGGCCCGGCCCCTTCTTCTCGATGAACTTGGCGATGGTGGATTCCTCATTCAGCGGTGCGAGCAGCTGGAGCATGCCGTCGGTGTCGGTCATGTTCTTCGGGCCGACCATGGCTTCGGTCACGCCCTGCTCCTCGTTGGTCTCCTGATGGTGGTTGACCCACCCGAATGCACTGCGGTAGAACTCGACGGCGGCATCGAGATCAGGGACGGCGATGCCGACGTGATCAAGGCAGACGACGTACTCGTGGGGGATATCAATGGCTTGGGGGTTTTCAGTCATGGTCAATATTCTATTCCTGTGACCACGCACCTGCAGTAATAAGGCTGGTGTCGGTGATCACGGGTAATCTGGCCTCATGCTCATCGCCTTTTCAGTTGCCCCAACCGTAACCGACAACCCCAACGCGGAGATGGCCGATGCTGTCACCGAGGCCATCCGTGTGGTCAGGGAATCAGGTCTGCCCAATGAGACCAATGCCATGTTCACACTCATCGAGGGGGAGTGGGACGAAGTGTTCGATGTGGTCAAACGCGCCACGGAGGCTGTCTCCCGGGTATCTCCGCGTACCTCCCTGGTCATCAAGGCTGATATCCGCCCGGGTTATACCAATACCCTCACCCGCAAGGTGGAAGCCGTCGAGGAGCGTCTGTCCGGTGATCAGTAGAGTTGGATGAGACCATCCGCCGAGAACCCGAGAAAGAGTGAAGCAACCGTGACCACACCCGGCCGTTTTGCCAGTGGCGCCATTGATCTGGGCGAGGTGAAGGCCCGTGCCGAGGCCCGCCAGAAGAACCACGAGGCGGGACCCGCCTCCCATGGGATCGCCACGTCCATCACCGTCACCATGGACAATCTAGAAAATGAGGTGTTGCGCCGATCCATCCAGGTGCCCGTCATTGTTTTGATCGGAACCTCGCGCAGCCCGGTGTCGGAACAGCTCAGAACTGATTTCACCACCCTGGCCGACAAGTCGGGGCTGTCTTTCATCTTCGCGTATGTCGACGCCGACACCACCCCTGACGTGGCCCAGGTATTCGGGGTACAGGGCCTGCCGACCACCATCGCGGTGGCCGCCGGACGGCCACTGGCGGATTTCCAGGGCGGCCAGCCCGCGGAAGCCATCGAGCAGTGGGTCAATTCCGTCATCCAGGCCGTCGGCCCGCAGCTGGAGGGACTGCCTGAGGGTGCCCCAGCCGCAGAGTCTGTCGCGCCGGAGGACCCGCGTCTCGACGCTGCCACCGACGCCCTCAACACCGGCAACTTCGAGGAGGCGATCAGGATCTATGAGGAGATCCTCGCCGAGGAACCGAAGAACACCGAGATCAAGCAGGCCCGGGACATCGCCATGCTGATGAGTCGTCTGGGGTCCACCCCCGGGGACACCGATGTCATTGCCGAGGCCGACGCGGATCCCGGCGACCCGGACAAGGTCTTCGCCGCGGCTGATGCGGAGATCGTCGCGGGTAACCCCGAGGCGGCCTTCAACCGGCTCATCGCCCTCCTGACCCGGACCGCGGGCAAGGAGAAGGATGCGGTGAAGAATCGTCTCATCGAGCTCTTCGGACTATTTGACGCAACCGATCCCCGGGTGCTCAGCGCACGCGGGCGGATGGCCAGCGCCCTCTACTAGCCCCACACAGACAAGAAACTGCCTCATGGCCACTTTCCAGTCGGTCATGGGGCAGTTGTCACTGTCCGAGGGGGTTAGCCCTCCCAGACGTAGAACTGTGCACTCATCGCGGGGGAGTGCAGGGTGGTGGTGTAGGGGAAACCATCCCGGTCGATCTTCTCCGCCTCGATGGTCTCCGGCAGCGGGTTGTTGGCTCCGTGATACTGCTCATCGTCGGTGTTGAGCACCAGTCGCCAGGAACCTCCACCCGAGACACCGATCTGGTACTCCGGCTGGGAGGTGCCGGAGAGGTTGAAGACACACAGCGCCTGGGAGCCGTCGTCACCGTGGCGGGTGAACACCAGGATGTTGTTGCTGGCGTCATCGGCCTTGTTCCAGGTGAAGCCCTCACCGGAGAAGTCCCGCTGATGGAGGGCGGTGACCTCCTTGTAGGTGGAGTTGAGTTCACGGACAAGGTCGGAGATACCCTCGTGGTATTCACCCTGCCAGCCCTCAACGACACCCCAGGGCAGTTCATGGGCCTCGGACCACTCGTCACGCTGGCCGATTTCCTGTCCCATGAACAGCAGCTTCTTACCCGGGTGTGCCCACATGTAGGCGAGCAGGGTGCGCATGCCGGCGGCCTTGTTCCAGGTGTCGCCGGGCATGCGATTCCACAGTGATCCCTTGCCGTGGACAACCTCGTCATGGGAGATCGGCAGGACGAAACGCTCCGAGAACGCATACACCAGGGAGAAGGTGAGTTCATTGTGGTGGAAGGAGCGGTGGATCGGATCCTTGGAGAAGTACTCCAGGGTGTCGTTCATCCAGCCCATGTTCCATTTCAGGGAGAAGCCCAGGCCACCGTCCCAGGTGGGTGCGGTGACACCGGGCCAGGAGGTGGACTCCTCGGCGATGGTCAGTGCCCCCGGGTGAACTCGCTGCACGGTGGCGTTCATCTCCTGGAGGAACTGGACGGCCTCCAGGTTCTCCCGGCCACCGTAGACATTGGGTTCCCACTCGCCGTGTTCACGGGAGTAGTCGAGGTAGAGCATGGATGCCACGGCATCCACGCGGAGCCCGTCGACGTGGAACTCCTCCAACCAGTACAGGGCGTTGGCGACGAGGAAGTTGCGGACCTCACTGCGACCGAAGTTGAAGACGTAGGTGCCCCAGTCCTTCTGTTCACCGCGGCGCCAGTCCGGGTGTTCGTAGAGTGCCTGACCGTCGAACCGGGCGAGTGCCCAGTCATCCTTGGGGAAGTGGGCGGGGACCCAGTCGATGATCACGCCGATGCCACGGGCGTGGAAGGCGTCGATAAGCTTGCGCAGCTCATCCGGTGAACCCCACCGGGAGGTGGGGGCGTAGTAACCGGAGACCTGGTAACCCCAGGACCCGCCGAAGGGGTGCTCCGCGACCGGCATGAACTCCACATGGGTGTAACCGAGGTCGGCGACATAGTCCACCAGCTCGGTGGCCAGCTCGGCGTAGGAACGGCCCCAGCGCCAGGAACCCAGATGCACCTCGTAGACACTCATCGGGGTCGTGGCGGTGTCGATCTCCGCGCGCTTGTCCATCCACTCGGAGTCCTGCCACTGGTAGTCGGATTCCACCACGATGGATCCGGTTGCCGGTGGCAGCTCCGCCAGACGCGCCATGGGGTCGGCCTTGTCCCGGCGGTGGCCTTCCCGGGTCTGGATGGCGAACTTATAGACCTCGCCGGGACCGATGTTGGGGATGAACAGCTCCCAGATACCGGAACCACCGAGGGAGCGCATGGCGTGCTGGGAGGCATTCCACCCATTGAAACCACCGATCACGGCCACACCGATGGCATTGGGCGCCCACACCGCGAAGGCGGTGCCACGGACCTGGCCCAGGGTGGTCTCATAGGTTTTCACATTCGCACCGAGTACATCCCACAGACGCTCGTGGCGTCCCTCGGAGATGAGGTAGGTGTCCATCTCCCCCAGGGTGGGCAGGAAGATGTAGGGATCGGCGGTGACCACGGGATCCTGTCCCGGCCAGGTGACCCGTAGCCGGTAATCGAAGGCCTCCCGGTTGCCGAGCTTGATGGCGAAGATGTCATCGCCGATGGGATTCATGACGATCTGGGTATCACCCAGGACCAGCTCGACCTTCTCTGCGCCGATCTGGCGGGTGCGGATCACCGAGCCGTCGTCGGTGGCATGCCAACCATAGAAACCGTGGGGGTTGTGGTGGTGGCAGTGGCGTAACCGGTTGAGATCCTCTTCAGGGATCAACAGGTCATTCGCGGAAGCAGGGGTCATGACATTCGTCCTTATCGGGAAAAATCAAGGGGTATTCAGTGGGTTTGACTGTTTCGACGCTACCGCAGTTCGGGCGCCCGCGTACGGGATCTATGCGCGGTACTTGTCGATCTGACGCCAGGCCAGACGCTCACGACGTGCTGCCGGCAGCTCCGGGAGGACGAAGATGTGGGCCACATCCTTGAGTGGTTCCAGGCGGACGAAATTGGTGGCACCCCAGGTGTAGGTGACCCCGGTGATCGCGTCACGGACCTCGAAGGTGGCGCCGGGTTCCCGGCCCAGGGCGGTCAGATCCAGATTGACCGTGGCCTCACGGGCGGACCGTGGATCCAGGTTCACCACCACCAGGACGGTGTTGCCGGTGAGAGCGTCGACCTTGGAGTAGACAATGATCTGATCATTATCCGCCTCATGGAAGTGGATGTTGCGCAACTGCTGCAGGGCGGGGTTGGCACGACGGATCTCGTTGAGGGCGGTGATGTAGGGCTCCAGGGAGTCACTGGTTTCCAGCGCGGCCTCGAAATCACGCGGGCGCAGTTCGTACTTCTCCGAATCCAGGTACTCCTCCGAACCGGGCTTGACGGCCTGGTGCTCGAAGAGTTCATAACCGGAGTACACGCCCCACAACGGGGACATGGTGGCGGCCAGCGCGGCACGGATGGCGAACATCGCGCGGCCCCCGTGCTGCAGGGAGGCGTGGAGGATGTCCGGTGTGTTGACGAACAGGTTCGGGCGGGAGATGTCGGCCATCTCGGCGATCTCGGTGGCGAACTCGGTGAGCTCCTCCTTGGAGACCTTCCAGGTGAAGTAGGTGTAGGACTGGGAGAAACCGATCTTGGCCAGGCCGTACAGGCGCGCCGGGCGGGTGAAGGCCTCGGCGAGGAAGATGACATCGGGGTCGGTCTCGTGGATCTCGGAGATCAGCCACTGCCAGAAGTTGGCGGGCTTGGTGTGGGGGTTGTCCACGCGGAAGGTGGTGACACCCAGGTCCACCCAGTACTTCACCACACGGTAGACCTCCTTGTAGATCTTCTCCGGGGCGTTATCGAAGTTGAGGGGGTAGATATCCTGGTACTTCTTCGGGGGGTTCTCCGCATAGGCGATGGTGCCGTCCGGCAGTACGGTGAAGAACTCCGGGTGCTCCTTCGCCCACGGGTGGTCGGGCGCCGCCTGCAGGGCGAGGTCGAGGGCGACCTCGAGGCCGAGTTCCCCGGCGCGGGCCAGCAGCTTCTTGAAATCCTCCTCGGTGCCCAGCTCGGGGTGGATGGCGTCGTGGCCACCGTCCTTGGAGCCGATCGCCCAGGGGGAACCGACATCATGGGGTTCGGGGGTGAGGCTGTTGTTGCGGCCCTTGCGGTTGACCTCACCGATCGGGTGGATCGGGGGGAAGTAGACGGTGTCAAAACCCATCGCGGCCACGCGGTCGAGGGCCTTGGCGGTGGTGGCGAAGGTGCCGTGGACGGGGTTGCCGTTGGCGTCCCAGCCGCCGGTGGAGCGGGGGAACAGCTCGTACCAGGAGTTGACCAGAGCGTCGCGACGCTCCACCTTGACCTGCAGGTTCTCACCCCGGGTGAGCAGTTCGCGCAGTGGGTAACGCTCCAGCAGCTGCGTGGTCTCGGCGGAGATCCCCGGGGCGATGCGGGCGCGGAGGTTGCCGTCACCACGCAGCGAGACCGCGACGTCGAGAAGCGTCTCGCGCTCACCCTCGGGCAGGTTCTCCGCGGCGCGCTCGAACAGGCGCGCACCGTGCTCGAGATCGTTGTAGAGCTCGCTGGCTGACTGACCGGCCTCGATCTTGGTGGTCACGGCGTGGCGCCAGGTGGCCATCGGATCGGACCAGGCATCGACCCGGAAGGTCCAGGTGCCGGGAACATCGGGGACGAAGAAGGCGTTGACCTGGTCCTGGTTGCCGGGGGTCTGCCGCATGGGGATCTGGATCGGGTCGGCGGCCACGGAGGATTCCGCCGGGCCCTGGACATTCAACGTCGCGGAGATGGCGTCATGGCCCTCGCGCCAGGCGATCGCAGAGACAGGCACGATCTCGCCGACCACCGCCTTCGCCGGGTTCTTATCCAGAAGCTGGGGGCGAACATCATCGATACCGAGACGACCAGTCACAGTTTTCTCCTCATTAGCGGTGCAGATTCAACACGGACTTGTAGCAGGCGACGGGGGTGGCGATCACCCCGGTCGAACCCTGCCAAAATCTTAGACGAGCTGTGTCAGTTCCACACGGGACCGGGGAAATCGGACATGATGGAGGATGTGAATGACGCAGCGACTGAACTTCAAGAGGATTACAACGAGGATCTCCTCATCGACTTCCAGGGTGTGACCTTCACCCGCGATAACCGGAACCTCGTCGGCCCCGTCGACTGGCAGGTCGAACTGGACGAACGCTGGGTGATCATCGGGCCCAACGGTGCGGGCAAGACCACCCTGATCCGCATGGCCTCCGCCGAGGAATTCCCCTCCGCCGGTCGTGCCCGCATCATGGGGGAGCTCGTGGGAAAGACCGACATGCGCGATCTGCGTGGCATGATCGGCGTGAGCTCCTCCGCCCTGGGCAACCGGATCCCCGGGGATGAGAAGGTCAGTGACCTGGTGGTCTCCGCCGGTTACGCCATCCTCGGTCGCTGGCGTGAGGAGTACACCGAGATGGACTTCAACCAGGCCACGGAGATCCTCGAACGGGTCGGTGCCCTCCACCTCGGTGACCGCACCTGGGGAACCCTGTCCGAGGGTGAACGCAAGCGCGTGCTGGTTGCGCGTGCACTGATGATCAACCCGGAGCTGCTCATCCTCGATGAACCAGCCGCCGGCATGGATCTGGGCGGGCGTGAGGATCTGGTGAACTACCTCGGTGAACTCGCACTGGATCCGGATGCCCCGGCGATCGTGATGATCACCCACCATGTGGAGGAGATCCCCACCGGTTTCACCCACGCCCTGCTGTTGGATGAGGGAGAGATCGTCGCCCAGGGACTCATCGATCAGGTGCTTACCGACGAGAACCTGTCCACAACCTTCCACCAGCCGATCCAGGTGGACCGCATCGGGGATCGGTACTTCGCACGGCGTGTCCGCCGTGCACGGACCCGTCGCGCCAAGAGCTGAATATAAACCGGCGGGGTGGCTTCCCTAGACTTGTTCATGGTTGATCGAGAAAGTGTGGTGCAGGCATGGTGATGGAGGGATTGGGCGGTCGTAGACTGGCTGCCACCGTCCTGCTGGTCCGGGACGGTAACTTTGAGGGGAAGCCGACACTCGAGGTCTACATCCAGGAACGGGTGTCCACCATGCCGCACTTTCCCCGCGCCACGGTCTTTCCCGGTGGTGGCGTCGATCCACGTGACTTCCCGGATTTCTCCGCCGGGCACAGCCCCGATATCTGGAAGGGCCCTGATGCCCTGGAGTGGGCGCAGCGCCTGGGCACCACCCCGGAGGTCGCCTATGCCCTTGTCTTCGCCGCGGTGCGTGAACTCTTCGAGGAGGCGGGTACCCTGCTGGCGGAGCACCGCGATGCCGGGGAGCTGGTCCAGGATGCCAGCCGCTACCACTCCTACCGCGCCAGGCTGGAACGCCACGAGATCTCTCTGACCGAGATGCTCACCCAGGAGAAACTGGTCATCCGCACTGACCTCATCGTTCCGTTTGCCCGCTGGGCCAGCCCCGAGGGGGACAAGGCCCGGTTTGACACCTTTTCCTTCATCGCCGTTGAACCGGACGGCCAGCACGCGGACGGTAACACCCGGGAGGCATCCTCCACCGGGTATTTCCCACCCGATCTCGTCCTGGAGGGGTGGCGCGCCGGGCTGCTGCGACTGGTCATCCCGACCTGGGCATCGCTGTATGAACTCTCCCAGTTCACCAGCACCGCCGAGCTCATGGACGCGGCAGAGGACTTCGACATGACCCCGGTGATCGATGATGCCGTGCGCAATCCCCGCTACCGGGAGTTCTACGAACTGCACCGGATCGAACGCTTCTGATCTGCCACCCCATACACTGGGGCAATGAGTTTCAACGCTGATGAGGTGCGCTTCCTCATCGACAACCTCCCGGACATCGATGCCGCCACGGGCGATCTGGCGCTGACGAAGAAGACCATGATCTCGGATGTGGCCGCACTGCGTGCCCGATTCGGCGAACACGGCAGGGCGGTGGCGGAACTGGCCGGGGCACGTCGTTCGGTGGCGGGCAAACTACCCGTCGACTGGCTGATGTGCCATGATTCCGCGCAGCAGGCCACCCCGATGCAGGTTTCCGGGGTCCGGGCCCGGCGTCTGGTGACAGCACTGGGGGAGGGGACCACCGCCGTGGATGTCACCTGCTCCATCGGTACGGAGGGACATGCCGTCGGGCAGGTCGGTATGGGGTATATCGGCTCCGACCTCGACCAGGCTCGTCTGTTGATGGCGAGATACAACCTGGGTGGGGGCGTCGACAAGCACCCGCCGCACCTGCTGCGTGCCGACGCCCTGGCACCCGCGGTGACCGGCGCCGATGTGATCATCGCCGACCCCGCACGCCGGGCGGGCGGGCGACGCATCACCGACCCAGCCCAGCTGCTGCCCCCGCTGCCGGACCTGCTCACCGCGTGGGAGGGCCATGCGATGGCGGTGAAATGCGCGCCCGGTCTGGATTTCTCCGGATGGACCGGTCTGGTCAGCCTGGTCAGCGTGGACGGTGGGGTGAAGGAGGCCTGCCTGTACACCCCTGATCTGGCCGACGGGGAGACCCGTGAGGCGGTGATCCTGCGGGGCGATCGGATGGACAGGATCACCGATGCCCTCGACGATGCGCCCGGCGAACAGCTGGCACGCGAACCGGGGGAGTTCATCATCGACCCTGACGGTGCCGTGGTGCGCGCCGGGTTGGTGCGCCACTATGCGGTGCGTGAGGGTCTGTGGATGCTGGATGAACGCATCGCGTATCTGACTGGTGACCGGATCCCGGC
Organism: Corynebacterium efficiens YS-314; assembly: GCF_000011305.1. Taxonomy (NCBI): domain Bacteria; kingdom Bacillati; phylum Actinomycetota; class Actinomycetes; order Mycobacteriales; family Corynebacteriaceae; genus Corynebacterium; species Corynebacterium efficiens. The sequence goes on from NC_004369.1 coordinate 1,393,372, forward strand.
CGGCACCAGTGGGTTCCGGTTCATCGAGCAGGTACCCCTGAAGAAACTGAAGGGTGCTCTGACTGCACACGGGGCGGGATCCGTGGAGATCCTCGTGCGGGGTGTGGATGTGGACCCGGACCAGCTGCGGAAGAAGCTGGGTTTGAAGGGGGACCGGGCGATGTCCGTGGTGATCACCCGCATCGGTTCTGCCGGGGTGGCACTGGTGTGTGGGGCCCGCGAATGGAACGGGTGAATCTCACATTGTGCAACGTGCAGGACTTTAGATAGTCTGGCTTGAATAGACTGTTCTGTCTAGGGTGGGCTGGGGTGACGGGTTGTCCCGCGGGGTGACCGGAGCCGTCCGCGTACCATGGTCGGAGAGTTTGAATTCTTCCTGAGAGCAACTGTTGAAAGGTGAGTGTGGATGTCCACAATCGTGGTGCTGGTGAAAAACGTTCCAGACACGTGGTCAAAGCGGACCCTGGAGGCCGACTTCACCCTCGATCGTGAGGGCGTTGACGAGGTCCTGGATGAGATCAACGAGTTCGCACTCGAACAGGCCCTGCGACTCCGGGAAGCCAACCCGGGTCACAAGGTGGTGGCACTGTCCGCCGGCCCTGAATCCGCTGATGAGGCACTGCGCAAGGCCCTTTCCATGGGTGCGGATGAGGCCATCCTGCTCACCGATGGGGCACTGGCGGGTTCCGATCTGCTGGGCACCGCCTGGGCGTTGAACAACGCCATCAACACCATCCCGGATGTCTCCCTCATCGTGGCCGGAGCGGCTTCGTCCGATGGTTCCATGGGTGCGCTGCCGGGTGTGCTGGCCGAGTACCGCCAGGTGCCTGCACTGACCGGACTGTCCAGGGTCGCCATTGAGGGTGCTGACGTGACCGGCACCCGTGTGGATCACCGCGGCAGCTTCGAGCTCAAGGCCGCTCTGCCTGCGGTGGTCTCCATCACCGATAAGGCCGACAAGCCCCGTTTCCCGAATTTCAAGGGCATCATGGCCGCGAAGAAGGCGACCATCGCGCGCCTCAACCTGGCGCAGATCGGTGTCACCCCGGAGCAGGTCGGCCTGGCACACGCGGCAACCGCCGTGACCGCCGCATCCGAGCGTCCGGCACGTACCCGCGGTGAGGTCATCAGCTCCGGCGATGCCGCGGCACGGATCGCCGAGCACCTGGCCGCCGACAACGTGATCTAGTTTGTGATCTAGTTCCAACCCGATCAACACCCCTCAAATCCTGTAGGAGAAACGTTTCATGTCTACTGCTTATGTCCTGGTAGAGCAGAACAACGGCCAGCTGGATCACGTCACCGCTGAACTGATCACCGCAGCCCGCGTGCTCGGTGAGGTCACCGCCGTGGTGGTCGGCGAACCCGGCACCGGCCAGGGCCTGGCTGCCGAGCTCGGTGCCCTGGGTGCCTCCGTGGTCGTGGCCGCCGAGTCCCCGTCCGTGACCGGACGCCTGGTGCTGCCCGAGGTGGATGCCCTCCACATCCTGGCAGCCCACAACCCGGGCCCGATCGTGCTGTCCGCCAACCTCGGTGGCAACGAGATCGCAGGTCGCCTCGCGGCCCGCCTGGCCTCCGGCGTGCTGTGCGATGTTGTCGGCATCAACGCCGACCGCACCGCCGACCAGTCCATCTTCGGTGACACCATCCAGGTGTCCGCCGCCGTGGGTGGTGCGTCCCCGATCTACACCCTGCGCGCCGGTGCCGTCGCCGGTGAGCCGGTCGCTGCTGCCGGCACCCTCCAGACTCTGGAGCTGCCCGCCGCCACCGCCAAGGACGTCACCGTCGTGTCCGCCACCCCGGCCGAGCGTGGCGACCGCCCCGAGCTGCCCCAGGCCAAGGTGGTCATCGCCGGTGGTCGCGGTGTGGGGTCCGCCGAGAACTTCAAGACCGTTCTGGAGCCGCTTGCCGACGTCCTCGGTGCCGCCGTGGGTGCCACCCGCGACGCCGTCGATCTCGGCTACTACCCGGGTGAGTACCAGATCGGCCAGACCGGTGTGACCGTCTCCCCGGATGTCTACATCGGCTTCGGCATCTCCGGCGCGATCCAGCACACCTCCGGTATGCAGACCGCCAAGAAGGTCATTGTGGTCAACAATGACGAGGATGCCCCCATCTTCGACATCGCTGATCTCGGTGTTGTGGGAGACCTCTTTGATGTGGCTCCTGCGCTGCTTGAGGAGATCAACAAGCGCAAGTAGGATCACGTACCGAATAAACATGGGCCCGACGGTGTTGTCACTGTCGGGCCCTTGTTGTTCCATCTCCCATAACTAACTGAAGCAAGAACCGAAGAAGGACCGTGGATACTTTCTACCTCGACCATGCCGCCACCACCCCGATGCGGGCCGTCGCCGCCGACACCTGGATGGAGCATGCCCAGGCACTCAACCCGGGTGGTCAGTACGGCTCGGGACGCAGGGCGCGCAGCGTGGTGGATACAGCCCGCGAGGAGATCGCCGAGCTACTGGGCTGTGAACCCATCGAGGTCATCTTCACCGCCTCCGGCACCGAGGCTGACAACCTCGCCATCCAGGGCCTGTACCGTGCATCGCCGATGAACCGGATCGTGTCCACCCCGATCGAGCATCCCGGCGTCCTGGAAACCGTCAAGGCCCTCGGGACGGAGGGGGCACAGGTGGACCTGCTGCCGATGGGTGGTGATGGCCGTGTCTCATCCTTTGAGGCGTTGGCCCAGCCCGCCGCGGTGGCGACGATGATGTGGGCGAATAATGAAACCGGAGCGATCCAGCCGGTGGAGCAGTTCATCGCCGCGGCGGGGGAGACACCCACGCACATCGACGCCGTGCAGGTGGTGGGCCATCTGCCGGTGGACTTCCATGCCCTGGGCGCGACCACGCTGGCGGCATCCGCGCACAAGTTCGGTGGCCCCCGGGGTGTGGGTCTGCTCCTGGCGCGTCGCTCCCCGGCACCGTCTGCGGTGTTGCATGGCGGTGGACAGGAACGCGGCATCCGCCCCGGTACCCTCGACGTCGCCGGTGCGGCCGCCACGGCCGCAGCGCTGCGGGAGGCGGTGGCCGAGATCGACACCGAGCTCGCCCGCCTCAGCGCCCTCCGCGACAGGCTTTACGACGGCATCCTGTCCCTGATCGACAACGTCCTGGTCCACACCACTGAGCCCGCGTTGCCGGGACACCTGCACCTGTCCTTCCCCGGCGCGGAGGGGGACAGCCTGATCATGCTCTTTGACTCCATGCGCATCGAGGCCTCCACAGGATCCGCCTGTTCCAACGGCGTCAACCGCGCCAGCCATGTCCTGCTGGCCATGGGCATCTCCGAGTCCGATGCCCGCGGTGCCATCCGTTTCACCCTGGGTCGGACCACCACCGAGGCCGATGTGGAGGCTGTACTCACGGTGATCACCGATGTGGTGGCACGGGCACGCACGGCCGGGTTGGCTTGAACAACTGACACCCCAGGGCAACACCACTATCCTGTGAGCCGTGAGTATCGTAGATCAATTGTTAGCGGGACCTCGTGGCAGGCAGCTACTCTTCAACCTCCTGCAGAACTGCGGGGATCAAAGACGATTGGCTCGCGCAGTTGTGGATGTTATGAACCGTGATGCCACCCCAGCTGCACTGGTACGACTGGTTGCTGAGATACAGCAGGTGTCTCTACCGGAAAAGTTCAGTGATGGCATCCTCACTGATTGCGTGAAGACATCAGTTGAAAGCGCGGTGTACTGGGAATCGCCAGATGAAGAGGAAAGAGTCTTTCAGTATCCGGAGGTACGTACCGCCCTGCTGCCTATCGCGCAGGTGGTGGCTATTAGTCCTGCAACTACGTGGTGGGCGCAGGAATTCACCCCTGATGATCAGGTCTGGGTCGGTCGGGGAAGGACCTGGGACGCTCTTCCTGAACATCCGAATCAACTGGGGGCAGACCCGACACGTCTTGAACAGTGGCGGAAATGCGCAGAAGAAAAAGAACTATCGCCCGAGCACTTCAGCGGTCGGTGGTGGTCCGTTCCCACAGAAGGATCTGTTCCCACCAGCAGGGCCCACCGGGGTGCAACCGGCCTCTGGTGGGAGGAAGATACCTTCGGATACGAATTCGCCGAGGTGATCAAGGTGAGCGTGGCCCCCGATGCCCGTGTGTTTACCATCTACGGGGAATCAAGTTGGGCCAGGCTCTGCCATGACTATCCCCTGGATGTCACCGCGTTGAAACAGTACGACTGGCAGGCAGTCACCGGACTCTGTAGGCCCTGGGTCATGCCTGATTGGAGCGAGGTGCTCCGGGATTTCGATGTTGTCCATCTCACTGTGGCGGGCTACCTAGGTACCGCAGGACGCGCCATCGAGATCGGAAAGGGGGCAGTGTCTGTAGTGGCAGGATGGGCGCCGGGGGAGACCTACTGGTTGAACAATAAGGCTGAGCTGGGTAGTACCATCACCCGCTGGGAGGCGAGAAGAACCCCGGAGTACAGAACCGAATGGCACCAAGTCGGCGCCTGAGTCACGGTTACTCCGTCACCATCTCGTCGCGCCGGGGATGGGCACCACTGGCGAAGCGGCGGACCCATTCCTCGTCTTTGTAGTGGGCCGGCACACCGCCGCTGAGTAACTCCCGGGTGATGGCTGCTGTCTGGGGCGAGTGGGCGTCGAAAAGCTCCCGGTCGGAACCGAAGAGGATGATGTTGCCGTAGCGGCGTCCCTTGAGCATCGGGGGATCGGCGATGACCGCGACGTGGTCAAAGACCTCCATCATCCCGGCGAGCTCGCTCTTGGCGCCGCGCAGATCGGAGTGGTCGCCGCAGTTGGAGACATACAGCCCGCCCGGTGCGAGGCCGCGGTGGCAGTGTTCGAAGAATTCCACGGTGGTCAGGTTCTCCGGTGTGACGGCGCCGGCGAAGGCATCGCGGATGATGATGTCGCGGCTGGCCGGGGTGAAGGCTTCGGCGACTACGCGGGCGTCATCGACACGGATCTTCACCCGGGGTGCACGGGGGATGTCGAACCATTCCCGGGCCAGGCGGGCGAGTTCACCGTCGAGTTCGACGACGGTGTTGCGTGACTGCGGGTAGATGTCCGCGAAGTAGCGTGCCATGGTGCACGCCCCGCCGCCGAGGTGGGTGATGCGGAGTTTGTCGGTGTCCAGGAATTCATCGGTGAATGCGCGGGTGCCGGTGGCGATCCAGCGCATGTATTCGAACACCAGGGCCCGGGGTTCGCCGAGCACGATGTGGGAACTGGGGACACCGTTGACGCTGATGAGCCAGCCGTCGGTGGTGTAGAAATCCGGCTGGAGCTCGATGAGGGAGTAGTCACCCTCATAGGTGCCGGCGACGGGATTGGCATTGGTGATGTCGGGGGAGGTGTTACGTTTACGGGCCACGGTGCGGGGTGTGTTCTTTCTGTCCGGGTGGGTGCTAGAGCGGGCGGTGCTGGGGGTTGGCCAGCAGATGCTCGCGCATATAGGGCAGCACGAAGTTGAGATATCCGTACTTCGGGACGGTCAGCAGACCACGGCGCAGCAGCTGTCGACGCTGCACGGACAGGGCGTTGGGCTTGACTTTCATCAGTGCGGCGATGTCGCCGGTGGCCACCATCTCACCGTTGTCGGATAATTCGGCAATGGCATAGAGGATAGTCAACTCACCGTCGGGAACAGAATGCAGTGATGGTTCATGCACCTGCATGCCCATGCGGCGGATGACCTCGTCGCGCACGGACTCCACCTGCCTGGTGGTGATGTGGTCCGTCTTGTCCAGGGTTGCGCGTGCCCAGGCCAGGGAACCGGTCAGCTGCATGGAATAGGGATAACCGACGCTGATGTGGGCGGCCAGTTCGGCGGCGTCCCGGTCGATGCGGCGACCACCGGCGGTGGTGGTCTCGAGGAACATCGCCACCGAATCGGCGTGATCAACCTCGCCCAGGTGGATGCGCTCAGCGCGCCGGAGGAAGGTGGTGCCCTCGTGTTGCAGCAGCCTTTCAACACCCTCGGGAAGGCCGGCAGCCACCAGGGCGATATCGAAGTCATCGCGCAACAGATCCTGCACTGCGGTGGCCAGTTCGTGGAGGTGGTTGATGTCCGTGCTCTGGAGTTCATCGAGGGTGATGAGGATGCCGGATGCGCGCTGACGGAGGAGGGTGGCCAGTTCCCGGAGCCTGGAGATCAGAGTCGGGGTGGGATGGGAGTGATCGGGATCGGCGGCGGTGGTGATCTGTCCGATCCCTGAGATGGACACACCGGTGAGCATCCGCTTGTCACCGGGCCCTGTCTGATCCCGGATGGCTTCGGGCAGGGTGGTGTTGGTCAGCGTGTCCAGCATGGAGGAATCAGGATAGACACGCAGCTTCACCCAGCCCTGTGCGGCGGCGGCATCCTCGAATTCATTGAGCATGACGGTTTTCCCCATGCCACGCGCGCCGGAGATGAGCAGGGCCCGGAAGGGGCTGCCTGGTCCCTCGGCCAGGCCCAGGGTGAAGGATTCGAGCAGGGAATCGCGGCCCGCCAGGATCGTCGGTGAGACGCCGAAGGTGGGGCGGAAGGGGTTGGCTCGGGTGGGATGCATGATGGTCCTCGAGGGTTGGTTTTAGATCTATAAGAAGTGTAGTGGTCTTTTAGATCTTTAAGAAGTGGGACTCTGCTTTAGATCTGGTAGAACTGAGCGGTGATTGTGGCTTTCGGGGAACACAAAGATACGCTACGAGGTTGAACAACGGTGACATGGCCTCTGGGGGCCGGGACGACAATACGAGGGGAGATCATGCGGGTTCTCGCAGCAATGAGTGGAGGCGTTGATTCCGCGGTGGCGGCATCGCGCGCGGTGGCAGCAGGCCATGAGGTGGTCGGGGTGCACCTCGCCCTGTCCCGGGATCCGCAGAGCGTGCGTGAATCCTCCCGTGGTTGCTGCTCCCTGGAGGATTCCGCCGATGCCCGCCGTGTGTGCGACAAGCTTGGCATCCCGTTCTATGTGTGGGACTTCTCCGACAGGTTCAAGGAGGATGTCATCGATGATTTCATCGACTCCTACGCCATCGGTGAAACCCCCAACCCCTGCCTGCGCTGCAACGAGAAGATCAAGTTCGCAGCCTTGCTTGAGCGCGGTATCGCATTGGGTTTCGATGCTGTGGTCACCGGCCACTACGCCCGCCTGACCCAGCCCGCCGACGGCGGGGACGGCTACCTGCGCCGTGGTGTCGACATGAACAAGGACCAGTCCTATGTTCTGGGTGTCCTCGGTGCCCATGAGATCGCCCACTGTATGTTCCCGGTCGGTGACACCGTCAAGCCGGAGATCCGCGAGGAGGCCGCCGCCTCCGGGTTCTCCGTGGCCAAGAAACCTGATTCGTATGACATCTGTTTCATCCCCGACGGCAACACCCAGGCGTTTCTGGGCAAGCACATCGGTCTCCGTCCGGGCATGATCGTCGACCGGGAGGGCACCACCCTGCGTGAGCATGCCGGCGTGCATGAATTCACCATCGGTCAGCGCAAGGGACTTGACATCAAGGAGCCCGCTGCTGATGGCCGACCCCGCTACGTCACCGATATCGACGCTGCCACCGGCACCGTCACCGTCGGTTCGAGGGAGGATCTGGAGGTCGGGGTCATCCATGCCGACCGCCTGAAGTTCCTCCACCCCGCCATGGACGGCGAGCTCGACTGCGAGGTCCAGGTGCGTGCCCACGGAGGCGTCGTCAAGTGTCACGCGCGCATCGACCGCACCGCCGACACCATGCGCCTCGACCTGGCCGAGTCCCTCTCCGGCGTGGCCCGTGGTCAGGCGGCCGTGCTCTACCTGCCCGACCCGGAGGGCGATATCGTCCTGGGGTCCGGCACGATCTGCGGCACGGAGGCATAGCATGGCCGCCTACGGTCTGGGGGAGCTCCCCGGCACCTCGATTGCCGAGGCCGCCGACATCATCCAGGGCGAAACCGGCGACCTGCTGCACCTGCCGCAGCTGCCCTCCCGCGGCCTGGGTGCCGACGCGATCGGCCGGAGCGTGGGGCTTATCGACGCCCTCACCGTCGCACGTGGGGCCCGCTCCTGGGTGCTCAGCGCCCGCCCGAGCCGGCTGACACACAGGACGCGCGACTACCTCAGCATGGATCTGGACACCTGTGAAGAGGTCTGGGGCACCTCCCGGGACCACATCAAGATCCAGGTCGTCGGCCCCTGGACCCTCAGTGCACGTATCGAACTGCCCAACGGGCACCGCGTGCTCACCGACCACGGTGCGATGCGTGACCTCACCGGGGCGCTCATCCTCGGTATCCGGGAGCATGCGGCGGAGGTGGCCCGGAGGTTCCGGGCCCAGGTGTCCGTCCAGATCGATGAGCCGGACCTGGCGGTCATTGCTTCCGGAGGGCTGGAGGGTACCTCCACCTTCGACACGATCCGGCCGGTCAACTCCGCTGATCTCACCGAACGCCTGAATGGCGTGTTCGATGCGGTGCGCAGTGAGGGGATCGAGCACACCTACCTCAACCTCACCGGGCAGACACCCCTGTGGGAGGTGGCCAGGGGAGCGGGTGCGGAAACGGTCCAGGTGACTCTGGACCGCGTGACGGGCAATGAGCAGCTAGACGGTTTCGGGGAGACCATCACCGGAGGGGTGCGCATCGGCCTGGGCATCACGGGTCCGGGGGACCGGGTGGATGAACTCCTGGAAGTACCCCGAGTGCGCGCTGTTGAGGTGGCCAGGTTCTTCGATCATCTCGGGGTGGACCGTGCTCATCTGGTCGACCGGGTGGATGTGCATCCGAAGGCCGGCCTGGGTGCTGCTGGCACACTGGACCCGGTGGTGGGGGCGTACCGCATGGCCCGTGTGGTGGCGGGAATGCTGGAGAGGGATTCCGGGGACCTGTAGGCGGCATATGCCCTGGTCACGCCGGGCGGGGGCACCCGGTGTCCGGGGCGTGTTCTAGGGTGGATTAGAACAAGTGAACGAACCATGGTTGCCATAGGGGGTTATGCCATGATCACCACTCATCCACCCAACTACTACACCGTCAACAATCCCGCCGATCCCACCGCAATGGCGCTGGGTGCCATCAGGAAGGCGGAGCACCAGCTCATCGCGCAGGTCATGCCGGACGAGGACACGGACTTCGAACTGGCGGTATCCACACTCGCCGTCTCCACCGGATATTCCCGTCACCGCGTCAGGCAACTCATCCTCGCCTTCTACCAGCTCAGGGACCTGCCCCTGCTGGATCAGCTCCAGCAGGACCTCTTCCACCTCGACCACCAGCGCCTGATCACCATCTCCAACGCCCTGTTCGGTCTCAATCCCGAGCATCTGGAGGTGGTGGATGAGCTGCTCACCGACTATCTCACTCCCATCGCACCCAACCAGGCGCTTCCCTCCCACCGGTCCATCCGGGCGAAGATCGCCGCCATCCGCAGCATGCTCGATGATGCTAAGGCGGACCCCGATAAGGACCCCACCAACCGGAAGGAGTTCGATATCTCGCCCGGTGACAATGACACCACAGCTCACCTGTTCGCCTCGGTGGACCCGGTGGAAGGCAAACTCATCAACGATGCGGTGGCCAAACACGCTGAGGCCACCGGAATGAACAAGGGGGAGGCCTTCGTCGATCTCATCCTGAGCAAGGTCAAAGTCAAGGTCGCCCTCAATCTCTACAGCGCGAAGGACCTCGCCAACGCTCCGGTGTGGGGCACGGGTATCGGCTGGCTCGATGAGAAAACTGGAAACCACTGGAGTGCGCGTGCCACCACAGTCAGGGATATGGATCAGGCGATGAAGAAGCACGCCGCCGGCCATGATCCGACCCCCGATATCCGGGCTGCCGTGGAGGGACGCGATGGCGGTTGTGTTGCACCGTACTGCACAGTGCCGGCCGATCGCTGCGACCTCGACCACCGCATCAACCACGAGGACGGAGGCTGCACCTGCATCGGGAACCTGTCTTCTGCGTGCCGTCATCACCACAACGGCAAGACCGACGGACGTTGCGTGTACCTGGCCGACCCGGTCACCGGGATCGTGGTGTGGGTCTGGGAGGACGGCACCTGGGCGGTCAATGTTCCGGAGGGGCCGCTGACACCACAGGGCGCCCGGTGGGCACAGACGGTGTCCCAGTACCGCACCAGACACCGCGAGCGCTGGGCGGCGGCTGCGAAGGCTGAGGCAGAGGCGAAGGCCACCGAGGCCCAGGAGGATGCCCCACCGTTCTAACCACAGAGACTCTAAACCGACCTATCAGCCTTGGCCGCCAGGCGCGCCCGGGTTGCCTCCGGTGTGGCATTTTCCGCGAGCAGGGAGGCCACCACACCGACCAGCAGGACCACGGTGGGTAGTAGGAGTGCCTGACCGAAGGCAGCCCCTCCATCACCGGCGACCAGACGCACCTGGAGGACCGCACCGATGGCAGCAGCACCCATGACTGACCCCAGTTGCCGCGTGGTGTTATACACGCCGGAACCCGCCCCCATGAACCGACCCGGCAGGTCACGCATGGTGGAGGTGGAGTTCGGTGCCCAGATGAGGCTGTTACCCACGCCCAGGAAGAACATCGACACCAGGGCCACCCAGATCGGAGCGTCAAGGATCATCATGAGGGAGAGACCGAGGATGGATAACGAACTGACACCGAATCCGAGCGCTGCCATGGTGTTGGGATTGCGTTTGTCCACCAGCCTGCCGATGGAGGGCGACAACAGGACGGCGACGAGAGCCTGGGGGATCATCATGAACCCCGCCTGCATCGGCCCCATACCGTGGATCTGCTGGAAGTACAGCATGATCGGCAGGGGGATACCCGCAACGGTGAAACCCATGGCGACGATGCTGATGTTGCCCAGGGAGAAATTGCGGATCCGGAAGATATCCAGCGGGATGAGTGGATCACTTCCAGCCTGCGCCAGTCTGGCCTGCTGTCGGACAAACCCATACCCGAGTACCAGGGCGACGATGATCATCACCCAGATCCAGGCCACCCAGCCGACAACCTCACCCTGTTGCAGGGCGAACACCAGCAGGAACATCGCGGTGGCCGACAACAGCATGGACAGCGGATCCAATGGCCGGGTGTGGGGAGGGAACGCGGGCACGTATTTCAGGACTGCGAGGACGGAGATGACACCGATGGGGACATTGATGTAGAACACCCACTGCCAACCCCAGTTCTCCGTGATCACACCACCCACGATGGGGCCGGCCAGGGTGGCCAGACCTGCGGTGGTGCCCCAGATTCCCAGGGCGGCTCCGCGCCGTTCAATGGAGAAGATCCGGTTGATCGTCGCCATGGTCTGGGGAGTCAACAGCGCCGCGCCGAAACCCTGTACACCGCGGGCGATGATCAGGCTCATCATGTCCGGGGCCAGACCACAGGCGAGTGAACTCACCGTGAAGATGATCATGCCAGCGGCATAGACATTCTTGGGGCCGAACTTGTCCCCCAACCGCCCGGTGATCAGCAGTGGAACGGCGAAGGTGAGCAGGTAGATCGATGTCACCCAGATGACTTCGTTGTAGGTGGCACCCATATCCTCCTGGAGGGCAGGGGTGGATACCGCGACGATGGTCTGATCCAGCAGAATCATGAAGAAACCGATGCATAGGGCGATCAGCGCCGGCCATGCCTCCTTCTCGGGCAGGGGCATCAAGGGATAGACCTGGTTTTCCCTAGCGGCGGAAGCGTTGTTGAGTTTTCTACCAGTGGACACGATCATCCATTCTTCCACCTGGATGCAGAAAAGTCGCGCCCCCGCAGTCCTCGAGTTCATGGGGGCACGACTTTTCCGGGTGGTTGTCCCTAGCTGGACTGCACCGGCCAGGAGGTGTTCACTGTGGAGCCGTCCCTGCCCTGGCCCTGAAGATAGTTCCGGAAACTGATCTGCTTCTCGTAATATCCCACCGCCTGCATCTCCATGAGTTCCTCCCCGCTCATGGTGGCCAGTTCGGGCCAGATGCGGGCCTGCTTCCAGGCGATGCGGGCAGCGGCCAGAGCGTCGGAGGTGGCTTCGTGGGCGTTGCCCAACTGCACCTCATAATGGGCGCACAGATCAGCCAGGGTGCGCTTGCCCTTCCGGTAGGGATCCTTGATCCTGTCGACGGTGTAGGGATCATAGACCAGTCCATCGATGGTGAAGTCACCGGAGAGACGCCGCAGCACGGTCAGATCATAGGGAGCGTTATACACGATGAGGGCTTGATTATTTCCCCAGCCCTCCTGGATTCTCCGGATGGTCTCAGCCAGCACCTCCTCATGGGGCTGGCCATGCTCCCGGGCGTATTCCGTGGTGATGCCATGCACCGCGGTGGCACCCTCGGGGATCTCCACCCCGGGGTCGGCGAGCAGTTCGAGTGGGGTGGCTCCGGCATTGGTGATAGTCACCATCGCGGAGGTGACGATGCGGGCTTCAAAGGGGTTGGCGGCGGTGGTTTCCAGGTCGAAGGAGAGCATGTTTGCGGGGTCGAAGTGGGCGGGGAGTTTCACCGTGGAATTCATGGCTTCAACCCTAACCAACGCCCCGGACACCGGGTGCCCCCGCCCGACGCAATCCGTGACCATCTAGAATCGGGAACCGTGACTGACGATAATGCCCAACTGCGCAGAACCTGGAATGAGCTGGCGGAAAAGGTCCGGTACCACCGGGATCTCTACTACAACCAGCAACCGGAGATCCCCGATGCCGACTTCGATGCCCTGTTCCGGCAACTCCAGGATCTGGAGGAACAGCACCCGGAGCTCGCCGTCCCGGACAGTCCCACCAAGGAGGTGGGCGCACCGGTCACCGAACAGTCCAGCTTCGACAATGTCGAGCACCTGGAGCGCATGCTCAGCCTGGACAATGTCTTCGATGAGGAGGAACTGCGGGACTGGCTCGCCCGCACCCCGGCGAAACGTTATCTCACCGAGTTGAAGATCGACGGGCTCTCCATTGACCTGGTCTACCGCAACGGCATGCTGGAGCGCGCCGCCACGCGTGGCGACGGCCGGGTGGGCGAGGACATCACCGCCAATGCCCGCGTGATCGGGGACATTCCACATGAGCTGACCGCCACTGAGGAGTACCCCATCCCCGCCGTGCTCGAGGTCCGCGGTGAGGTGTTCATCCCCATCGAGGACTTCGCCGATGTCAACGCCCAGCGCATCGAGGACGGCGGCAAACCGTTTGCCAATCCCCGCAATGCCGCCGCCGGTTCACTGCGTCAGAAGAACCCCGAGGACGTGAAGAAGCGCCGACTGCGCATGATCACCCACGGCATCGGTTACAGCGAGGGTTTCCAGCCGGCCTCCCAGCATGATGCGTACCTGGCACTCGCCGCCTGGGGCCTGCCCACGTCCTCCTACACGGAGGCCGTCGAGACCGCCGACGCCGTCGTCGACAAGGTTTTGTACTGGGCCGACCACCGGCATGACGCCCTGCACGAGATGGACGGGCTGGTGATCAAGGTCGATGACATCGCCTCCCAGCGTGCGCTGGGCTCCACCAGCCGTGCGCCACGTTGGGCGATCGCCTACAAGTACCCGCCCGAGGAGGTCACCACCAAGCTGATCGACATCAAGGTCAGCGTCGGGCGTACCGGCCGGGTGACTCCATTCGCCATGATGGAACCCGTCTTTGTGGCCGGATCCACCGTGTCCATGGCCACCCTGCACAATCAGAGCGAGGTCAAGCGCAAGGGCGTGCTCATCGGTGACACGGTCGTGGTCCGCAAGGCCGGTGAGGTGATCCCCGAGGTGCTCGGCCCCGTGGTGGAGCTGCGTGACGGCACGGAACGGGAATTCGTCTTCCCGGAGCACTGCCCGGAATGCGGATCCACGCTGGCCCCGACGAGGGCTGAGGATGCTGACTGGCGTTGCCCCAACACCCGCAGTTGTCCCGGCCAGCTGTCCCAGCGGCTGACCTATATCGCGGGCCGCGGTGCCTTCGATATCGAGGCGCTCGGTGAGAAGGGTGCGCAGGATCTCATCCGCAACGGCATCCTCGTCGATGAGGCGGGGCTCTTCGACCTCACCGAGGAGGATCTGCTCGAATCCGATGTCTACACCACCAAGGCGGGCGCTGTGAACGCATCGGGGCGCAAACTGCTCGCCAACCTGGAACAACGCAAGAACACCGACCTGTGGCGCGTTCTTGTCGCACTCTCGATCAGACATGTCGGCCCGACGGCCGCCCGCGCCCTCGCCGGTCGCTACCGGTCCATGCAGAAGCTTGTCGACGCCCCCGTGGACGAACTCGCCGAAACCGACGGGGTGGGCATGATCATCGCCCAGTCCTTCAAGGACTGGTTCGAGGTGGACTGGCACCGCGCCATCGTGGACACCTGGGCGGCAGCCGGGGTGACCATGGAGGATGCAGAGACCGAACAGCTCGAGCAGACCCTGGAGGGGCTCACCATCGTGGTCACCGGTGGCCTGGAGGGTTTCACCCGCGACTCGGTGAAGGAGGCCATCATCTCCCGTGGTGGCAAGGCATCAGGGTCGGTATCAAAGAAGACGGATTATGTGGTGGTGGGGGAGAACGCCGGTTCCAAGGCCACCAAGGCGGAGGAACTCGGGTTGACCATTCTCGATGAGGAGGCCTTCGTCCGGCTTCTCGATACCGGCGCGGTTTAGGGGCGCTCGGGGTCGGGGGGAGGGGAAACCCTGAATAATTCCCATCATCGGGATTTATGTCTCGGGTAACTCTAAGGTGACACGGAGAAACCTTTCCCCGACAAAGGAGTGTTACCGCGGTGTCACCAAAAACCGGAGCGCCCCTTCCCGCTGCCGAGGGCCGGCGCAGGCGTAGGCTCCTCGGCTGGGTCTGGGCACTCGCTGCTGCGGGGCTGGCGGTGGTTCTGGCCACGATCTGGGCTCTCGGACCGACCCTCGGCACCGCCCTGTGGGGCAAGCCGGTCTTCCTCGTTCCCCCGACACCCGAACGCTATGCCACCACCGTTTTCGATATCGCCGAACGCCAGGGGATCTACGCCGGTTCCGAGTTGTTCGCCGTCGCGCGCGCCAGGGCCGAGGAGGCTGTCGCACACGCGGATTCCATCGCGGACACCTACCCGCACATCGATGCCGTCCTGGCTGCCGCGGGCGGGAAGCACTCCACGCTGATACTGCCCGGGGTGGTGCCGCGGGAGCGTGGGGCTGATCTGGTTCCCACCGTCGAGTCGGACGGTCAGGTGGTCACGGTGACCCTACCTGCCACCGATGCCGGTTGGGACGGTCAGGCCTATGTGGATGCGGTGGCACCCGCCCTGGTGGAGGAACTCCGTGGTGACGGGTGCGCAGTCATGCTTGATCTGAGGGGGCAACACCGGTGGGGATATGGGGCCCATGCTCGCCGCTGTGTCACCGCTGTTGCCGGATGGTGACGTCCTCTGGTTCAGCACCTCTTTCCATGACACCCCGGTCACCATCACCGGCAACAGTGTCCAGGGAGGTGGGACACCCATGAGTGCCCAGGCAGAGGAGAAGTTCCGGGTGCCGGTCGCGGTTCTCACCGATGCCATGACCGGATCCTCCGGCGAGGCCACCATGCTCGCCTTCCGGGGGCTGGAGAACTCCAGGTCCTTCGGCGGCCCCACAGCCGGATATGCCAGCGCCAACATCACCGTCGAGATGCCCGACGGGGCCCGTATCCTCTTGACCACCGCGCACAACAAGGCCCGCACCGGGGAGGTGTTCGGTGAGAATCCGATCGAACCGGATATGGTCACCGTCTCCGCGGAACGGGCTGCCCGGGACTGGATCCGCCAGCAGGGATGCGGGGAACCGGATTAGGAGATGATCGCGCCCACGATCGCCCCCAGGTCACCGAGGTGCTGAACCTCGCTGGCCAGGAAATCGGGGCCACCGGGGCGACCGATGATCAGCGCCAGGGGGGTCTTGCCCAGCGGGGCGATCGCGAGGGAGGAATCCAGCAGTGACCAGCTCTCCGGGATCCAGTCCTCCTGCTCGGGGATGAGCAGGCGCGCGGTTTCCAGCACTACATTCTGCGGCACTGTGCCATCATCCTCGGGTGCAGCCTGGGAGGCTGCAACACGTCGGACCGGGGGAGTGGTGTCGATGACCATGGCCCACCCGGAGGTCATGGTGCGGGGGATGACATTGACCATGGCCTGCATGGCCTTCGGCACATCCCGCTTGCCGGCTGCCACGGCGGCGAGCATCTCGATCTGCCCGCGGCGATCCACCGTCCCGGAGAAGGGGCGGATGGAATCGACCTCCACGCCTTCGACCTGCTCGGCGGCGGTGATGAGGGTATCGGCCATCACGTGCTTGGGGATGGAGATCACGAAGTCATCCATCACGGTGCCGTTGGGGAAGCGCTCCACCACGTCCACGGACTGGATATTAGCTTCCACCAGGCCGAGTGCTTCGGCCAGGAGGGCGAGGCTGCCGGGGGTGTCAGACAACAGGACGCGGATCAGGAAAGACATCAGGGGATCGCTTCCTTACTTTCGGATAACTCGGGGGATGGACGGGGAACAATCTTCCCCTCGACAATACCACCGCGATTCCCACCCGAGCCTCACCCTGGGCGGTTCCGTGTCCGCCCGGTGCAGTAAGATGATCCAACAGTTGCGCCTGTTCTGATTTTTCCATGACATATCAGCGGGCGTGTGCCATTTTTATCAACCCATTGTGACTAGCGAAGAGGATCAGAAACCAAGTGCCTGAGATTTCGCGCGACCAGGTCGCTCACCTTGCCAAACTGGCCCGGCTGGCGCTCAGCGAAGAGGAGCTGCAGCAGTTCGCCGGACAGATCGATGACATCGTCGGACATGTCTCTGCTGTGCAGAACGTCGATGCCGAGGGGGTCGAGCCGATGAGCCACCCGCACAGCATCATGACCACCATGCGTGATGATGTCGTGGTCAAGACCCTGACGCCTGAGCAGGCACTCGATCAGGCCCCGGCCGTCGAGGATGGGCGTTTCATGGTTCCGCAG
Source organism: Corynebacterium efficiens YS-314 (assembly GCF_000011305.1). Classification (NCBI taxonomy): domain Bacteria; kingdom Bacillati; phylum Actinomycetota; class Actinomycetes; order Mycobacteriales; family Corynebacteriaceae; genus Corynebacterium; species Corynebacterium efficiens. The sequence continues at coordinate 1,410,269 of NC_004369.1, forward strand.
ATTCTGGGTGAGGGCGACTAATCATTATGAGCAACAAATATCTGGTTGAGGGCTCCACGAGTGAGCTGACCACCAAGACCGCCGCCGAACTGGCCGGTCTGATCCATTCCCGCGAGGTCACCTCCCGCGAGGTCACACAGGCACATCTCGACCGCATCAATGAGGTCGACGGTGAGATCCACGCCTTCCTGCATGTCGGCGAGGAGGCTGCCCTGGCTGCGGCAGATGCCGTCGATAAGGCGCTCGACGCCGGTGAGGCCCCCGCCTCCGCACTGGCCGGTGTTCCGCTGGCGCTCAAGGATGCCCTGGTCACCACCGATGCCCCGACCACCGCGGCATCGAAGATCCTCGAGGGGTACATGAGCCCCTATGACGCAACCGTCACCCGGAAACTGCGTGAGGCCGGCATCCCGATCCTGGGCAAGACCAACATGGATGAGTTCGCCATGGGTTCCTCCACGGAGAACTCCGCCTACGGTGCCACGCGCAACCCGTGGGACCTGGAGCGCACCCCGGGCGGTTCCGGCGGTGGATCCTCCGCCGCGCTGGCCTCCGGTGAGGCGCCCCTGGCGATCGGCACCGACACCGGTGGCTCCATCCGCCAGCCGGCCGCACTGACCAACACCGTCGGTGTGAAGCCGACCTACGGCACCGTGTCCCGTTACGGACTCATCGCGTGTGCATCCTCCCTGGATCAGGTCGGCCCGACCGCGCGTACCGTTCTCGACACCGCGTTGCTCCACGAGGTCATCGCAGGTCATGACATGTTCGATGCCACCAGCGTCGACAAGCCCGTCGCGCCGGTGGTCGCCGCCGCCCGCGAGGGTGCCAACGGTGACCTCAAGGGTGTCCGGGTCGGTGTGGTCAATCAGTTCGACCGCGAGGGCTACCAGGATGGTGTCCTCGAGGCCTTCCATGCCTCGGTGGAGCAGATGCGTTCCCAGGGTGCGGAGATCGTCGAGGTCGACTGCCCGCACTTCGATGATGCACTCGGCGCCTACTACCTCATTCTGCCGTGTGAGGTGTCCTCCAACCTCGCGCGTTTCGACGGCATGCGTTACGGCCTGCGCTCCGGTGATGACGGCACCCGGTCCGCCGACGAGGTCATGGCCCTGACCCGCGCCGAGGGCTTCGGCCCGGAGGTCAAGCGTCGTATCATCCTGGGCACCTATGCGCTGTCCGTGGGTTATTACGATGCCTACTACCTCCAGGCGCAGCGTGTGCGTACCCTCATCGCACAGGACTTCACCCGTGCCTTCGAGCAGGTCGACGTGCTGGTGTCCCCAACCACCCCGTCCACCGCGTTCAAGCTCGGAGACAAGATCACCGATCCGCTGGAGATGTACAACTTCGACCTGTGCACCCTGCCACTGAACCTGGCGGGACTGTCCGGTATGTCGCTTCCGTCCGGTCTGGCATCCGACACCGGGCTGCCCACCGGCCTGCAGATCATGGCGCCGGCGTTCCAGGATGACCGCCTGTACCGCGTCGGTGCGGCCTTTGAGGCTGGCCGTAAGTAGGACCTGCTCCATGCCCGGGACCGTGGGGTCCCGGGCATCGCCCTTTCGTGACCAGGTGGTGAGAGTGTAGGCTTACCTATGTTGACTAACGATATATCGAAACATGGGAGTTCACATGACTGCACCCACCAGGCGTGCCGCCCGTGGCGCCACCGTCACCGCCACCACGCGCATCTCACCCGACCTCATCCGGCTCAGCTTCACCTGCCCCGGAATCATCGGAGCGGACCTGCCGTACACAGACCACTACGTCAAACTGCTCTTCGTGCCGGAAGGAGCCGACTACTCCTGGCCATACGATCTCGCCGAGATCCGTGACACCAGACCGCGTGAGATGCACCCGGTCACCCGCACCTACACGTTGTGCAACATCGATACCGTGGCCGGTACCTTCGACATCGACTTCGTTATCCACGGGGATGAGGGGCTCGCCGGTCCCTGGGCCATGACGGCCAGCCCCGGTGATCAGATCGCATTCGCCGGCCCCGGTGGCAAATGGTCACCAACCCCCGATTACGAACACTTCGTCCTCGCGGGTGATGAGGCCGCAGCCCCCGCGATCGTCGAGGCACTCCAGCAGCTCCCCGCAGGCACCACCGCAACGGCCTACATCGAGATCTCCACCGACGGGGCGCGTTTCGACGTTCCAACCCCGGCGTCGGCGGAGCTCGTCTGGGTCCCACGGGAGGGCGCCGTCCACGGCTCCCGCCTCATCGAGGCGGTGCGTGCCGGTGGCTACCCGGGGAGGAAGACCTCCTGGTTCATCCACGGTGTGGCCGAGATGGTCAAGGAGACCCGCAGGTTCCTCTTCGTCGACGGCGATGTGGACCGGGCGGATGTCTCCATCTCCGGCTACTGGCGCCTGGGCATGACCGAGGACCAGTGGCAGGCCTCCAAGCGTGAATTCGCCGAGGCCATGGAGGCGGACGAGGCTGCCTCGGCAGCCTTGTCCTGATTAATCCGAATCCGACACCATGTAGGCCACGGCGGCCACCGCACCGGTTGCGGTGAGCACTGCGGGCCACGCGCCGATCTTCTTGGCCAGCGGATGGGACATGCCGAAGGCACCCACATAGGTGCCCAGCAGTGCCGCGGCGACACCCGGCCCCTTCTTCCTGTTCCAGCTGCGGGCGGCCAGCGCGCCGGCAGCCACCAGTGGGATCGTGCCCAGCGGACGGATGCCGGATTCACGGGCGGTCAGCCACCCGCCGATGAGACCTGCAGCGACAACGGTGGCGGTGCTGACCTGGTCAGCGTCTTTGAGTTTCATATCCATGTCAGACAGTCTAACCACTCTCTCCGACGCGTCCGAACATGCTGGGGTGGCGGACACCATGTCCGTTCGGGCGTTGCCCCGACGGGGGAAAATCGCAGGCAGATGTGTCCGATGTGGGATAAACCCACCGGTTCGGGCGTGTCTTCGGGATCAATGGCACAGCATTAACCGTGTGGGGGGTTTAATATGGGAGCCATGCGAATTGCCACTCTCACGTCAGGCGGCGACTGCCCCGGACTCAATGCTGTCATCAGGGGAATCGTCCGTACCGCAAGTAATGAATTCGGTTCCACCGTCGTGGGTTATCAGGACGGCTGGGAGGGCCTGCTGGCGGACCGACGTGTTCAGCTCTATGACGATGAGGACATCGACCGCATCCTGCTCCGCGGTGGAACAATCCTGGGCACCGGTCGTCTCCACCCCGACAAGTTCAGAGCCGGAATCGACCAGGTCAAGGCGAATCTCGCCGATGCGGGAATTGACGCACTCATCCCGATCGGTGGCGAGGGCACCCTCAAGGGAGCGAAGTGGCTCGCCGACAACGGCATCCCCGTGGTCGGTGTCCCGAAAACCATCGACAATGATGTCAACGGCACGGATTTCACCTTCGGTTTCGATTCCGCGGTCTCTGTGGCCACCGACGCCATCGACCGGCTGCACACCACGGCGGAATCCCACAACCGTGTGATGATCGTCGAGGTCATGGGCCGCCACGTCGGTTGGATCGCACTGCATGCCGGCATGGCCGGTGGAGCCCACTACACCGTCATCCCCGAGGTGCCCTTCGACATCTCGGAGATCTGCAAGCGTATGGAACGTCGCTTCCAGATGGGGGAGAAGTACGGCATCATCGTCGTCGCGGAGGGTGCCCTGCCCAAGGAGGGAACCATGGAGCTGCGTGAGGGGGAGGTGGATCAGTTCGGTCACAAGACCTTCACCGGCATCGGCCAGCAGATCGCCGACGAGGTGCACAGGCGTCTGGGTCATGATGTCCGCACCACGGTCCTGGGCCATATCCAGCGTGGTGGCACCCCCACCGCCTTCGACCGTGTCCTGGCCACCCGGTACGGTGTCCGCGCCGCGCGTGCCTGCCACGAGGGTCAGTTCAACACCGTGGTCGCGCTCAAGGGGGAGCGCATCCGGATGATCTCCTTCGATGAGGCCGTGGGCACCCTGAAGAAGGTGCCGATGGAACGCTGGGTGACCGCCCAGGCTATGTTCGGTTAGTCAGGCCGCATTCCCGGTTCCGCGCCCGCGGGGCCGGGTTTTTTCATGCCCCGGAACACATCGGTATGAAATCGTGATATGCATTACTTGACGGGGAAGTGGGGGATCGCTTAGGTTCGACCTTAAGGAAGGTGCAAACGATTGCCCTTTGCGCCGGTATATCCTGGTGAGCTTCGAGAAAGGCGGTCCGCCCCTCATGTCCTCCGAGAACCCCCCGGGAAAGAAGCGCGCCACCACCCTCAAGGACATTGCGCGGGCAACGCAGCTCTCGGTCAGCACCATCTCCCGGGCACTGTCCAACAATGCCAGCATCCCTGAATCCACCCGGCAACGGGTCATCGAGGCAGCAGAGCAGCTCAACTACCGGCCGAATGCCCAGGCGCGGGCGCTGCGGAAATCACGCACCGACACCATCGGGCTGCTGGTGCCCAATATTGAGAATCCGTACTTCGCCAGCCTGGCTGCCGCCGTCCAGCGCCGGGCCCGCAGGGCCGGGGTGTCGACCATCCTGACCAACACCGAGGAAAATCCCGATCTGGTCAACCAGGCACTGGATGTCATGGATGATCAGCGCCTCGACGGCATCATCGTGGTGCCGCATTTCCAGAGCGCGGACAAGGTTGCCGAACTCCATGCCAGGGGAGTGCCCATCGTCCTGGCCGACCGCACGCTCAAGGACACCGGCATCCCGTCGGTCACCTCCGATCCGGAGCCGGGCATGACCGCGGCGGTGGATCTGTTGACCGCCACCGATGTGTCCCTGGGGTATCTCTCGGGGCCACAGGACACCTCAACCGGCCGGGAGCGTCTGGGATTGTTCGAGCAGCTCTGCGTGGACCGTGGCATCACCGGGGTGTCGGTCTACTACGGTGGCTACCGGCAGGAATCCGGTTATGAGGGTGTGCGGGTGCTCCTGGAGCAGGGTGCCAACGCCATCATCGCCGGCGACTCCATGATGACCATCGGCGCACTCATGGCCATCCACGAGATGGACCTGGTGATCGGGGAGGACCTCCAGCTCATCGGTTTCGATGATAATCCGGTGTTCCGCCTGCAGAACCCCCGCCTGACCGTCATTGACCAGCAGGTGGAGAAGATGGGTGAGCACGCCTTCGACCTCCTCCAGCAACTGATCGCCGGGAAAGGGGGCGTGGAGTCGGTGCGTATCCCCACCACCCTCCACATCCACGGGTCCACGGCCCGTTCCGCACAGAGGCGGGGCCGGGCGTCGGAAAGCTAGATATATCCGTGTCATTTCGGCGTGCGACAGCCATCTGGCAGGGGTGAATTTATGGCATCTGAACTGCGTCGACAGTGAAAATAGGACAATTGACCCCGGTGGGTCTATATTCATCTCATGCATTTCGCTGAAAACCCGCGTCTGGCGAACGACGCGGTGATTCTCGAACCACTGTCACATCAGTGGACGGGGGATCTCCAGGAAGCTGTCGCCTCACAGGATCTGTGGCGTCATTGGTTCGTCGCTCTACCCACACCAGAGGGCATGGCCGAGGAAATCGACCGTCGTCTCGCCGAACACCGTGACGGATTATGCGCCCCCTGGGCCATCGTCTCCGCCGCGACCGGGCGGGCGGTGGGGATGACCTCATTCCATACTTTCGACCAGCTCAACAAGCGCCTTGAGATCGGACGGACGTGGATGGCCGCGCACGTCCACGGCACCGGGATCAACCCTTCCGCAAAGTACCTCCAGTTGCACCGTGCCTTCGAGGATCTGGGGGTCAATGCTGTGGAATTCCGCACCAACTGGCACAACCACCGGTCCCGCACGGCGATTGAACGACTCGGGGCCAAACAGGATGGCGTGTTGCGCAAGCACCGTATCCATCCTGACGGCACCGTCCGTGACACGGTCGTCTACTCGATCACCAATGACGAGTGGCCTGCGGTCAAACTGACGCTGTTGGAGCGACTCCACCGTCGTCTCCAGGTGCCCACCCTGCCCAGCGAGGTTTCGCTCGTCGACGCGGGTTGACACCACACCCCATCTGTCCCTCATCCACCTCCCGGATCATCACGACCGCCCCGGCTCTCGTGGTGGTTCGGTTTCGTCTTTCCCGCCCCCATTGTCGCCCTCCACCCGATGAACACCCGGGTGGCCGTGGAGGGCTAGAATAGTGACTCATGACTGCAGCCTTTTATGATCTGATGGACTTTGACGAGGTCCTGGAGAAGTATGACCCCGTGATGGGCCTCGAGGTCCACGTCGAGCTGGCCACCGAGACCAAGATGTTCTCCGCCTCCTCCGCCCATTTCGGTGCGGCCCCGAACAGCAACGTCGATCCCGTCTCCCTCGGCCTGCCCGGTGCGCTGCCTGTGGTCAACGCCAAGGGTGTGGAGTGGGCGATCAAGATCGGTCTGGCACTGAACTGCAGCATCGCCGAATCCTCCCGGTTCGCCCGCAAGAACTACTTCTACCCGGATCAGCCGAAGAACTACCAGATCTCCCAGTATGATGAGCCGATCGCCTATGACGGTTATCTGGATGTCATGCTGGAGGACGGCACCGAGTGGCGCATCGAGATCGAGCGTGCCCACATGGAGGAGGACACCGGTAAGCTGACCCACCTCGGCGGTACCTCGGGTCGCATCCATGGCGCCACCGCCTCCCTGGTGGACTGCAACCGTGCGGGTGTTCCCCTCATCGAGATCGTGACCAAGCCGATCGAGGGTGCCGGTGCACGTGCACCGGAGATCGCCAAGGCGTATGTCTCCGCGCTGCGCGATCTGGTCAAGGCCCTCGGGGTCTCCGACGGTCGACTGGATCAGGGGTCCATGCGCGTGGATGCCAACCTCTCCCTGCGTCCCATCGGCCAGGAGGAATTCGGTACCCGCACCGAGACCAAGAACATCAACTCCCTGAAGTCCGTCGAGCAGGCCATCACCTTCGAGATGCAGCGTCAGGCCCACGTCCTGGACAACGGCGGCACCATCGACCAGGAGACCCGCCACTACCAGGAGACCGACGGCACGACCTCCAAGGGACGCCCGAAGGAAACCGCCGAGGACTACCGCTACTTCAACGATCCCGATCTGCCGCCGGTCATCGCGCCGGCCGAGTGGGTTGAGGAGATCCGCGCGACCCTGCCGGAGCTGCCCTGGGTCCGCCGTGCCCGCATCCAGGAGGAGTGGAAACTCTCCGACGCCGAGATGCGGGATCTGGTCAACGCCAATGCCCTCGATCTGATCATCGAGACCGTTGAGGCGGGCACCACCCCGGACGAGGCCCGTGCCTGGTGGGTGTCCTACCTCTCCCAGAAGGCCAACGAGACCGGTGTGGAACTCGAGGCACTGCCGGTCACCCCGGCGCATGTTGCCCGTGTGGTCGCCCTGATCAAGGAGGGCAAGCTCACCAACAAGCTCGGCCGTCAGGCCATCGACGGTGTGCTCGCCGGCGAGGGTGATGTCGACGCGGTCGTCGCCTCCCGCGGCCTGGAGGTCGTGCGTGACGACGGCGCGATCGAGGCCGCCGTCGACGAGGCCCTGGCGGCCAACCCCGACATCGTGGAGAAGTACCGCGCCGGTAACACCAAGGTCACCGGTGCCATCGTGGGCGCGGTCATGAAGGCCACCCGCGGCAAGGCTGACCCGGCCCAGGTGAACAAGCTCATCGCGGAGAAACTCGCCTGATTCCCGTCCTCGTGGCAACCGTGGCCCAATGCGAGCACAATGGTGGCCATGACCTATGTACCAGCACCAACGCGCTATGACGACATGGAGTACCGCACCGTCGGCCACTCCGGACTGAAGCTGCCTGCCATTTCACTCGGGCTGTGGCACAACTTCGGCAATGACAAACCTCTGGAGACCCAGCGTGGGATCATCCACCGGGCGTTCGACAGGGGTGTCACCCACTTCGACCTGGCCAACAACTACGGTCCACCGGCCGGGTCCTCCGAGGTGAACTTCGGTCGCATCCTGAAGAAGGATTTCGCCGATCACCGCGATGAGATGATCATCTCATCCAAGGCCGGGTGGAACATGTGGGACGGACCCTACGGTTTCGGTGGTTCCCGCAAATACCTGGTCAGTTCCCTCGACCAGTCACTCAGGCGCCTGGGGGTGGATTACGTGGACATCTTCTACCACCACCGCCCGGATCCCGACACCCCGCTTGAGGAGACGCTTTACGCCCTGCGTGACATCGTCGCCTCCGGCAAGGCACTCTACGTGGGCATCTCCTCCTACGGTGCGGATCTCACCGCCGAGGCCGCGGAATTCATGGCGGAGGAGGGCTGCCCGCTGCTCATCCACCAGCCGAGCTACTCCCTGGTCAACCGGTGGGTGGAGGAACCGGGTGATGAGGGGGAGTCGCTGCTTCAGGCCGCTGCGAACAACGGACTGGGGGTCATCGCCTTCTCCCCGTTGGCGCAGGGCCTGCTCACCGACCGCTACCTCGACGGTGTCCCCGAGGGCTCCCGTGCCACCCAGGGCAAGTCGCTGTCCGAGGGCATGCTGTCCGAGGAGAACATCGGCATGGTGCGCCGTCTCAACGACATCGCTCAGGAGCGCGGTCAGTCGCTGGCGCAGATGGCCATCGCCTGGGTCCTGCGGAAACAGGGCTCCTTCGGTGAGGAGACGGTCACCTCGGCGCTCATCGGTGCCTCCAGCGTGGAGCAGCTCGATGCCAACCTCGACGCCCTGGCCAACCTGGAATTCACCGAGGCGGAACTCGAGGCCATCGATGAGATCGCCCATGACGCCGGGGTGAACATCTGGGCCAAGGCCACCGAATCCAAGACGGCCACCCCGAGGGAGAATTAAGTAGTACCCCGGTGCCACCCTGACCCGGCGAAGTGGGTACGTGTGGCCGATGTGTATCTCCGCGCAGCCTCCTAATGTCAACACCATGACAAGGAGATACACATGATAAAGGCACACCAACTTACCAAGCGGTATGGAAGTAAAACCGCGGTGGACAACATCGACTTCACAGTTGAAGCGGGCAGGGTGACCGGGTTTCTCGGGCCGAACGGAGCCGGGAAGTCCACGACCATGAGGATGATCCTCGGACTGGACCGCCCTACGTCGGGAACTGTTGAGGTCAATGGAAAACCGTATACGCAACACACCGCACCGCTTCGAGAGGTCGGCGCGCTTCTCGACGGACGCGCCACCCACCCGGGACGCACCGCCTACAAACATCTGCTCACACTGGCCGCCACCCACGGCATCGGATCCAGCCGGGTGCGGGAGGTCATCGAACTGACCGGCCTGGAATCGGTAGCGGGACAACGCGCGGGTGGTTTCTCCCTCGGCATGGGACAACGACTCGGAATTGCCAGCGCACTGATCGGGGATCCCACCACCATCATTCTCGACGAACCCGTCAACGGCCTGGACCCCGAGGGCATCCGCTGGATCCGCACCCTCATGCGAGACCTTGCTGCTGAGGGGCGTACGGTGCTCCTGTCCTCCCACCTGATGAGTGAGATGAACCAGACCGCCGACCATCTCATCGTCATCGGCCGCGGAAGGATCCTGGCAGATGGTCCGACCGATGAGGTCATCGCCGGGGTCACCGGTTCCACAGTCCGGGTGCGCACGAACGACGTGGACAGGTTGAAAACGGTGCTCACCGGCCCCGGAGTGGAGCTGTCATTGTTGTCTGATCAAACACTGGAAATATCTGGAATGGCTGCGGACCAGATCGCGTCCGCAGTCGCCGCTGAGGACCTTGTGCTCACCGCACTCACGACCCACACCGGCACCCTGGAGGAGGCCTACCTCAGCCTCACCGCAGGGGATGTCGAGTACCGTTCCGGAGACCGATGATCATGCATACCCCCACCATCAACAGACCCCAGCACCTTCGTTTCTCCTACCTCCTCCACTCTGAGTACATCAAATTGACCAGCCTGCGGGTGACCTTCCTGGCGCTGGTGACGCTCCTGCTCGTGGGCCTGGGAGCAAGCACACTCTATGCCCTCACCCTTGAGGATGCCGGTCTGCCGGAAACATTCTCAGTGGGGCTGGTACTGGACGGGGTGACCATCGGCGCGGTTGTGTTCGGACAGATCATCGCCGGTATTCTTGGCGTGCTGGCCATCACCACCGAGTACTCATCAGGAACCATCCACCCCACCTTCATCGCAGCACCCGGACGGCTGCGTGTGCTGATGGCTAAGTCAGTGGTGGTGTTCCTTCTCGTCACCACCACGGCCCTGGTCACCGTCTTCGGTGCCTGGCTCACCAGCTATCCCTTCTTCGCCGAGTTCGGCTTGCAGGCCACCCCCGCCACCCGGGGCTTCATCATGGCGCTGGTGGGGGCGGGTATCTATATCGGATGCTGCGCAATCTTCGGACTGGGTATCGGTACACTGCTGCGCTCCGCGGCAGGGGGATCCATGGCCGTCATCGGTGCCACCATGTTGCTGCCGGTATTCCTTTCCGTCCTGCCCCCGACTGATCCGGTGCGATACATGCGCCTCTACACCCTGGGCCACGCGGGAAACTCCATGGCCGGGATCGGAGAGGTCGGCGGGCCCTTCGCTGATGTCACCGACATGTATCTCAGTCCACTCGGTGGCTGGATCACCGCGATTGCCTGGGCAGGTATCACCCTGGTGATCGCCGGCGTGATCCTGCGACGCCGGGATGTCTGAGGCGGCGATGGTCACCCCGGTGCGATCCCATGCTCTGTTGCTGGTGGCGTATGTGCTGCTGGTGGCGGGGCTGGGGTGGTTGTCGGTGGAGGCACCTCCACATGTCATACCGATCTGGGTGATCCCGGTGCTGGCCTGCGCAGGGGTCCCCACGCTGATGGGATGCCGGCGGTATCCCCGGTATTCCTTCGCCGCCGCCCTGGTGATCACGTTGGTGTCCTGTGCCATAGGTACGCTCGCCGAGGCATTCATCGTGTTGTCCATGCTGTATCTGGCAGGGGCCCGAAGAAGTGCGCGAGCCGCATGGTTAGCGTTTGCCACAGTGGTGGTGGTCGGGGTGCTCGGGGCGTTCATCCTCGCCAGGCGTCTGGCAACCGGGCCCTCTCTCTGGGGAACCGTTGTCTCCACCACCGATCGGGATCTCCTCCTCGACTGGGGAAACAACTATGTCATCATCAGTGTCACAGCCCTGGTGGTGACACTGATGGGTATCAACATCGGACACCGCCGTCGTCATGTGGCCGCGCTGGTGCAGTGGGCACAACAGGCGGAGCGCGAACGCGACCAGCAGGCGCTGATCACCAGCGCCGAGGAACGTGAACGCATCGCCCGTGAGATGCATGATGTGATCGCGCACAGTCTGGCCGTCATGATCGCCATGGCAGATGGTGCTCATGCCACCGCTGTGCACCGCCCGGAGGTCGCGAAACAGGCGATGGGGCGGGTAGCTGATGTCGGGCGTCGGACCCTGGATGAGGTACGCCGGCTCCTTGGTTCGGTACAGGGGGAACCCCCACCGGATGCCTCCCGGTTGCAGGCCCTGAGCGAAGAATTCGCCCAGGCGGGTCTGCCGGTACATCTCACGGTCGTAGGGGACCCTCCACAGGATGGGGTACTCGGGCTCACGATCTACCGGATCGTGCAGGAATCGCTGACCAACGTTCTACGTCATGCCCATGACCCCCATGGGGCGACCGTGGACATCACCTGGACGGAGGAGATGGTGGAGATCACGGTGGAGGACGACTCCGCACCCGTTGCCACGCAGGGGCATCCGGGCAGGGGATTGCTCGGGATCCGGGAGCGGGTGGCGCTCTACGATGGGCACGTGACCACCGGACCCCGGCCAGAGGGCGGCTGGCGCGTCCATGCACGGTTGCATACTCAGAATATCCACTAGGGGGAAGCCATGGCTGAGACAATCCGTATCCTGTTGGTCGATGACCAGGAGCTCATCCGCTATGGATTCCGCCTGGTACTGGAAACCGAACCGGATCTCGAGGTGGTGGGAGAAGCAGGGGATGGGACCACTGCCCGACAGCTCGCCTCCACACTGCGCCCGGATGTGATCCTCATGGATGTGCGGATGCCCGGAATCGACGGGATTGAAACTACCCGGCAGATTCTCACTGACCTGCCCACCACCCGGATACTGGTGCTCACCACCTATGACCGGGATGAATTCGCTTTCGGTGCCCTGCGCGCCGGGGCAGCCGGATTCCTGTTGAAAAACACCCGCCCTGTGGAACTGACCGCCGCCATCCGAACGGTCCATGCCGGCGATGCCGTAGTCTCCCCACGGATCACCGCGAAACTGATCGAGGTGGCCCTGCCACAGCTGAACCAGGGTGTTCCCCCCACCGAACAGGATCCAGAGCTGGATCGCCTGACGGAACGCGAGCGGGAGGTTTTTGTCCTGGTGGGGAGGGGATACACCAACCCCGAGATCGCGCAGGCGTTACACCTGAGCGAATCGACGGTGAAAACCCACTTCGGCAGGGTGCTGATGAAATTGGGATTGACCAGCCGGGTCCAGGCCGTCATCAGAGCCTATGAGCTGGGATTGGTGGGTTAACCCATCAGGATCAGCTTCACGGCCAATCCGGTGAGCACCACGGCCACACCTATGTTGATCCAGCGCCAGACCCGCGGGCTGGACAGGGGACGCGACAGTGCGGCCGCGCCGTAACCGACCAGTGGGAACCAGACCAGGCTGGCGGCGAAGGCACCCGCAGCGAAGATCCACCGACCGGTCTCCCCGTACTGGGCTCCGACACCACCGATGAAGACGAAGGCATCCAGGTAGGCATTGGGATTGAGCCAGGTCAGCACAATGGCCATGAGCATGGGCCTGACCCAGACCTGCCGGGTGCCTGATGTGATGCGGAGCCGGGGTCGTTGTTTCGTCGTCACGCCCCCGCCGGAGGCGGACGCTGCCGCAACGGGTTCGGAATGCTCGACAAAGGTTACCTCGGTGCGGGCGCGCAGGGCGTCGCGCGCCGCCATCACCGCGAACCACAGCAGGTAGGCGATGCCGCACCAGCGCAGGATGTCGAGAATGATCGGGGCGGTGTCGGAGATCAGGCCGACCCCGAGGGTGCCGAGGGTGAACAGGACCACGTCGGACAGCAGACAGACGATGATGACGGCCGTGATGCCCTCGCGTTTGATGCCCTGTTTGATCACCAGGACATTCTGTGGGCCGATGGCCAACAGCAGACTGGCTCCCAACAACAAACCGGTGACAAAGATTTCCATGTCCCGCATGTTCGCGCACAAACCACATTAAGTAAAATGATAGAGACTGAACATGGTTTAGAATTGCTTCATGAACCCGATCCACCTGGACACCCTCCTGACCATCATCGACGAGGGCAGCTTCGAGAACGCCTCCCTCGCACTGTCGATCTCCCCCTCGGCGGTCAGCCAGCGCATCAAGGCACTGGAGAAATCCGTCGGTCGGGTACTGGTGTCGCGCACCCAGCCGGCGGTTGCCACCGAAGCCGGGGAGGTGCTGGTCCAGGCGGCCCGCAAGATGGCGCTGCTGCAGGCGGAGACCCGTGAGCAACTGGCGGAACGGCTTGACGAGATCCCCCTGACCGTGGCTATCAACGCCGATTCCCTGTCCACCTGGTTCCCGCCCGTGTTCGCCGAGGTTGCACATTGGGGTGCGGTCACCCTGACGCTGCGTGTGGAGGACGAGGCCCACACCCTGTCCCTGTTGCGCCGCGGTTCCGTGCTCGGGGCCGTGACCCGCGAGGCGGACCCCGTTGCCGGGTGTGAGGTCCTACGCCTCGGGGTCATGAGACACCTGCCGGTGGCCACCCCGGAACTGAGGGCACGGTACACCGTGGATGGCCAACCCGACTGGGTGCGCATGCCGGTACTGCGTTTCGGCCCGAATGATGTGCTGCAGGACCGCGATCTCGAGGGCAGGGTCGACGGAGCCGTCGCCAGGCGCCGTGTCTCGGTGGTGCCGTCTGCGGAGGGTTTCGGGGAGGCGGTGCGACTCGGCCTGGGGTGGGGCCTGCTGCCCGAGGCCCAGGCGGCGCCGATGCTGGCTGCCGGGGATGTGGTGCAGCTGGATGAGAAGGTGGTGGACACCCCGCTGTATTGGCAACGATGGCGCCTGGAGTCCAGGCTGCTCGCCAGACTCACAGACGCCGTGGTGGATGCGGCCCGGGCGGGTCTGAGAACCTAAACCTGGAACGGTTCCGGGTTCTTGACCTCTTCACCGGAGGGTATCGGGCCCGGCAGGGTGACACCCTCGGCGAAGGGGGAACCCCCCAGTGCCTCGCGGCCGTGCTCGGACATCAGGCCGGACAGGTCGGGGCCGACCGGGACGATCTGGGTGGGGTTGATCTCCGCGTGGGTGATGAAGTAGTGCTGTTTGATCTCGGTGAAGTCGGTGGTGTCACCGAACCCCGGGGTCTGGAACAGATCACGCAGGTAACCCCACAGATTGGGCATCTCGGTGATCTTGTTCCGGGAGCACTTGAAGTGGGAGTAGTAGACGGCATCGAAACGCACGAGAGTCGGGTAGAGGCGGATATCCGCCTCGGTGATGTGATCGCCCATGAGGTAGCGGCGGGTGGCCAGGCGTTCCTCCAGCCAGTCCAGGGCCGTCCACAGTCGCTCATAGGCTTCATTGTGAGCCTCCTGGGAGCCGGCGAAACCGGTGCGGTAGACACCGTTGTTCACCTCGGTGAAGATGCGTTTCATCACCGGCTCCATCTCTTCGCGAAGGTGTTCCGGGTAGAGCTCCGGGGCACCTTCACGGTGGTACTGCTTCCACTCCAGGTTGAAGTCGATGGTGATGGAGGGGTAGTCGTTGGTGACCACCTTGCGGCTGGATTCCTCCACAATTGCAGGCACGGTGATGCCCCGTGGGTAGTCGGGGAAGCGGTTGAAATAGGCCTCCTGAAGGCGGGGGATCTGGAGGACCGGGTCGACACCATTCGGATCCAGGTCAAAGGTCCAGGAGCGCACATCATGGGTCGGGCCGGTCAGGCCCAGCGAGATCACGTCCTCCAGACCCAACAGGCGGCGGGTGATCACGGTGCGGTGGGCCCAGGGACAGGCGCGGGCGGCAACCAGGCGGTAGCGACCGGCCTCAACCGGCCAGTGGAAGGCCCCATCCTCCTGTGCCACAGGTTCGGAGCCCGCCGGGACATCTGCCACGATGCGGTCGGTGATGTAGTTGGTGTCCCGGACGAATTCGCCGTCCGGGGAGGCATTCTGTGGCGCACCGGCCCAGTCATCAGTGGTGTTGCTCATGGGAAACTCCTTCAACGATTTATGTGATATGTCAACAATTATAGCTGAAATCGGGCTCCGATGCCAGCTGAACATATATTCGAACCCTCATGGATGTGACATCAGTGCAGGTTGATACTGTAAAACGCCATGGCAACACGTATAGGAACCACGCAGAGATCCCGCGCCGTCAGGGCCAGGGCTGCCGCCTCCGGGGTGCTCACCGCACTTGTCACGGTCATCATCGCGGTCGCGTATGTCATCAACGATGCCCCCGGGGATGACCGGCCACACACCGACCCGGTAGCCGATTACCGCACCATGCTCACCGGCCTGGATATCAAGGGACGCGCCCCCATGACCGGCTACGACCGCGAGCTTTTCGGTCCCGCATGGACCGATACCGTTGACGTTGACCTGGGCCACAACGGTTGCGACACCCGCAATGACATCCTGAACCGCGACCTCACGGGCGTGGACACCCGCCCGGGGACCAGCGACTGCGTGGTGGAGAAGGGCACCCTGGACGACCCCTTCTCCGGCGAGACCATCCGGTTCACCCGCGGCCAGTCCACCTCATCACTGGTGCAGATCGACCACCTCGTGCCCTTAGCTGATGCCTGGCAGAAGGGTGCACAGCAGTGGGATGACCAGACCCGCAGGAACTTCGCGAACGACCCGGTCAACCTCCTCGCGGTCAAAGGCAGTCTCAACAGTCAGAAGGGTGCGAGTGATGCCGCGACCTGGTTACCACCGAACCGCGCATTCCGCTGTGACTACGCCAAGATGATCATCACGGTCAAGGACCGTTATGACGTCTGGCTCACCCGGGCGGAATCGGAGGCGCTGTCCACCCAGCTGGACACCTGCGCCTCATAACATTCCGGGCACACCGGGGCTTCCTGCAGGCCAGGGCCGGTGAGTTCGATTAACCTGGCAGCATGGCTGAGAAACCGCGTAACACCGACCCCAGTTCCGACCCGACCGACAAGGCCCCCGAGACACCGCCCACCCCAGGGCGGGGTTCGCACCCCCTGAGCCGGTTGATGGGGAAGAAACCCCAGCCCGTGGAGTCCTCGGAGCTCGGTGACCCCGATGAGGATGACATCCCGACCTACAACGGTCCACGTGCGGAGACACCCCAGGCCCCCCAGACCACGGCCTTTGCCCGTCCGGGGGAGGGGTATCGGGCGTCGACAAGCGACCATCTGGCATCCGACGCGCCGACCACGGTGACGCCACCGCCACCCGCGCAACCGACCCGGCAGCTCGATCGCGAACCCGCCCCGGGCAGCTCCTACACCGATACGGATTTCGCACAACCCGCGACACCCACCGTGATCCCCCCGGCGCAGCCGCCCGAGGAGCCGGTCATCGCCGAACAGGCTGTGCCTGTCGACGCCCGACGCGGCACCCTGGACTTCGGCCTGCTCATCATCCGTGCCACGGTTGGTCTGTACCTGATCCTGCGGGGGGTGTCCGCCTTCTTCGCTATCGGCGGTTCGGATGGTCTCGCCGGCCTCGAGGCGGACTACGCCGGTTACCAGTGGCCGGAGGTTCTGGCCATCCTGCTGCCGTCCCTGGAACTGGCTGCCGGTGTATTCCTGCTGCTGGGGCTCATGACCCCGGTCGCTGCGGCGGTCGCCACCGTGGCCACATCCTTCACCGCCCTGCACCAGATCAACGTCCATGACGGTGGCTGGGGGGAGCTGGACGAGCCGATCGTGCTGGCTGTTGTCCTCACCCTGGTGGTCATCGGCCTGCAGTTCACCGGACCCGGCCGCATCTCCCTGGATGCCGGACGCAGCTGGGCGCGCCGCCCACTGGTCTCCTCATGGATCTTCGTGATCATCGGCATCGCCCTGGCCGTGGTGCTGTGGTGGTTCGGGGCCGGCGTCAACCCTTTCGGTGCCCTGGGCTGACACAGGGCCTGACACAGGGCCTGGCACCAGGCATGAGAAAACTCCCGGTGGAGGTGCACTGATCAACAGTGAACCCCACCGGGAGTTTTTGTGGTCACACGGCCCCTGTTAGTCGATCTGACGGACCGCACCCTTGTCGGCGGAGGTGGCCATCTTCGCGTAGGCACGCAGTGCCTTGGAGACCACACGCTGGCGGTTCTTCGGCTGCCACGGCTTGTCGGAGGCTTCCTCCGCTGCCCGGCGACGCTCGAGTTCCTCATCGGAGACACCCAGATCCAGGACGCGGTTGTGGATGTCGATGGTGATGATGTCACCGTCCTCGATCAGGCCGATGACACCACCGTGGGCGGCCTCCGGGGAGACGTGTCCGATGGACAGTCCGGAGGAACCGCCGGAGAAACGGCCATCGGTGAGCAGGGCACACTTCTTGCCCAGACCGGAGCCCTTGAGGAAGGCGGTCGGGTGCAGCATCTCCTGCATGCCCGGGCCACCGGAGGGGCCCTCATAGCGGACGACGAGGACCTCACCGGCCTGGATGGTCTTGTTGAGGATGACGGAGACCGCCTCCTCCTGGCTCTCCACCACGCGGGCGGGGCCGGTGAAGGTCCACAGCTCCTCGTCGATACCGGCAGACTTGATCACGGCTCCGTCGGGAGCGATGTTGCCGCGCAGGACCACAAGGCCACCGTCGGCGGTGTGGGCGTGCTCGATGCTGTGGATGCAGCCGTTCTCGGCATCGGTGTCCAGCGAATCCCAGCGGTTGTCCGTGGAGAACGCCTCGGTGGTGCGGATGCCACCGGGAGCGGCATGGAAGAGATCGATCGCCTCCTCGGATGCCTTACCGGAACGGATATCCCATTCGTCCAGCCAGGACTCCAGATCATCGGAGAAGACCGAATGGACATCCTTGTTCAGCAGACCACCGCGGTTGAGCTCACCGAGGATGGCGGGGATGCCACCGGCGCGGTGGACATCCTCCATGTGGTAATCGGAGTTCGGTGCGACCTTGGACAGGCAGGGCACGCGCTTGGACAGCGCATCGATATCGGCCAGGTCGAAGTCGACCTCGCCCTCCTGTGCGGCGGCCAGAATGTGGAGGATGGTGTTGGTGGAACCACCCATGGCCATGTCGAGCGCCATGGCATTCTCGAAGGCCTTCTTGGTGGCGATGGAGCGTGGCAGGGCGGACTCGTCCTCCTGGCCGTAGTAACGCTCACACAGCTTGACCACGGTCTCGCCGGCCTTCTCGAACAGGGCGCGGCGTGCGGAGTGGGTGGCCAGGGTGGATCCGTTGCCCGGCAGGGACAGACCCAGGGCCTCGGTGAGGCAGTTCATGGAGTTGGCTGTGAACATACCAGAGCAGGAACCACAGGTGGGGCACGCGGACTGCTCCACGGCGAGCAGCCCTGCATCATCGACACCGTCATTGGCGGAGGCGGAGATCGCGGTGATCAGGTCGGTGGGGGCGTGGGCGACACCATCGACCACCACAGCCTTACCGGCTTCCATCGGGCCACCGGAGACGAACACGACCGGGATGTTCAGGCGCATCGCGGCATTGAGCATGCCGGGGGTGATCTTGTCACAGTTGGAGATACACACCATGGCATCGGCGGTGTGGGCATTGACCATGTACTCCACCGAATCGGCGATGATCTCACGTGACGGCAGGGAGTACAGCATACCGCCGTGACCCATGGCGATGCCGTCATCGACGGCGATGGTGTTGAACTCCTTGGGCACACCACCCGCGGCGCGGACGGCATCCGCGACGATGTCCCCGACGTTCTTCAGGTGGACATGGCCCGGCACGAACTGGGTGTAGGAGTTGACGATGGCCACAATCGGCTTGCCGAACTCGTTTTCCTTCGTGCCTGTTGCACGCCAGAGCGCGCGGGCTCCGGCTGCGTTGCGGCCGACGGTGGTGACTTTTGAACGAAGAGGAATCATGATGCGCTTTTCAGATCAACTCTTTCGGATAGATCCGGAAAGAGTGGCGGAAAGGGGAAAAATCTCGGATGCCGCCTCACCATGCCCGGACCGGGTGAGGTGGGCTGGGAGCGGCGGAATCCAAAGCAGAATAGGATGTCCGACGGCGATCGGTTCTCTGGTTCGAATCACACCGTCACACTGGATGGTGGCACTTACGCTTGTGGCGTCGGCCTGTCATCAGTGGGCTCAGTAGTGGGAATTGCGCTACCGGGGGATTCAACACCGCCGGGCCCGGAATTGTTCCCGGAGGCAGTATGCGAGACATCGTGGGGGGTGTTGTCCTCATCGAGCTCGATCTGGATCTCCCGGCCCAGCTCCTTCTGGCGGGCGATATACTCGTCCCTGGTCAGGACCACGGAATAACCATCCTCCTGCACCACGACGATCTTGCCATCCATGGCGGCACGCCCCTCGGTCAGAGCATCGGGGATACGACCATAGGATGCCTGCTGCAGCCGGGGGAGTGAGTTGAACGTGACACCGGGCAGGGAGATCTCCGTACCGTCGGTGGTGCGGGCGAAGGTTCGTGCACCCTTGAAGCCGATGCCTGCGAAATCATCCCACGCAATGGCCTTGTTACCACGGAAGGCATAGCGGGCCTCGATGCCCGTGCCGTCCACCACCGTGGCGGACTTGAGCACCCACCAGATGATCAGGGCGGGGAAGATGAGGATCCACCAGAGGTACTGGGGGGCAGCCCCGATGGTGAGCAGTGAGATCAGCGCCAGAACAACCGCACTGAGGATATGGGTGCGCTCAGGATGGAAGGTTTCGGTGGGTTCTGCCCGGGAAGCGGTCCCCGGTGCGGTGTCCTGGGTATTTTCAGTGGCTGAACTCATGTTTCACATAGTAGTAAAGGGGGTGGACATGTCCGTAATCGTGACCGTAATCATCATCCCACGGGCGCAGGCTGGGGCTCGGCGGTGGGCTGGGCAGGTGACTGGGCCGGTGCCTGATCCGTCGGTTGCGCCGGGGTGGGGGTCTGCTGGAGCCGGGGCGCGAGACCCGGGGTCGGGGTCACAGTGGTCGGTGTCACGGTGGGGGCTGGTTCGTTCTCCGGTGCGGTGGTCGGTGTGTTCGTGGCGCCCGGGGCGATGGGGGTGGCGGTGCCGGTCGGATCGGCGGTGGATTCGGTTGTCGGGGCGGGTGGCTCGGTGGACAGTGCCGGTTCCTCGGAGATCACCGGCTCGGGGACCGATTCGACCGGTGTGGTGATCTCCTCCTCATTGGAGGTGTTCCAGCCCTCCCATCCCTCCTCGGGTTCAATGGTGAACACCTTGAACAGCAGCAGGAGCACAAGAGCGATCGTCATGGCACCGGTACTCATACGGATGCGGCCACCGCCGGACAGCAGCCTCTGCCACCACTTGTCGTAGCTTTCGGAACGGAAGAGGCTTGTCCGGCTGCCTGCGTTCTGATCATCGTCCTCCGAGTTGTCTGTATCCGCCGGATCGTCGGTGACGGGGAAGACCCTTGTCTCATCGGCATCCTCCATGTTCTTCGGCGGCACGGACATGGAGATATCCGGACGGTTCGGGTGGGTGCCCTGGGCGGTGGGTTTGACTTCGCCGTCGGCGGTGACCTCAGCGGTTTCGGCGGAGGCGGTGGTGTCGAGATGCCTGCCGGCCACGGCCCCTCCGGCCCCGGCGCTGACCACAGCGGCGGCCATGGCGCTGTCCTCGTCGAGGGCATCCACCGGGACATCGATCACCGGTTTGCGGGAATAGGCCTTGTCCGGGGTCGGGGTCGGAATCAGTCCGGTGGGGGTCTCACCCGGGTGGTCATCCAGGGTGAGTTTGTCCACCAGGGCGCCGGTGACGGTGGTCGCGGAGCCGTACTCATCCCAGAACTCATCGATGATCTGGGTGCGCACCGCGCGTTCGACCAGCCACTGGTTGCCGGCGGTGACCTGGATCATGAACCGCATCGTCACCATCCAGGGCATACCCACCACTGTGGGGGGCTGGATATCCACGGCCGGATGGACATCCAGTTCGCCGAGCACCACCGCGGATACCTGTTCCTCCGCCAGCGCGCGGCGTGCAGCACCCTCCGAGCGGGCAATCACCTCGCCGATGTCCTCGGAACCCAGCATGGGTACGGGCATGACCACCACGGCGCGGGACCATTCGTTGGAACTGTTGATGCACACCTTCGCCGCGGAGTTCGGGACGATGATGGTCTGCTGGGAGATGGTGCGGATGGTGGTGGCACGCATGGTCACCTCGACAACGGTGCCCTCCGCCTCAACACCACCGCCTTCAAAACGGACCCAGTCACCCACACCGAATTGTTTCTCGGTGAGGATGAAGAAGCCGGCGAGGAAGTCGGCGACGATGGACTGCGCACCGAAACCAACCGCCGCGGAGGCAACGGTGGCGGGGATGGCGGCGCCGGCCAGTGAGAATCCGAGCTGTTGCAGGAACGTCACGATGAGGATGAAATACGCGACGATCTGGATGATGTAGAGACCCACGCCGGCGAAGGCGAGTTTGTTCTTTCCCGCCTCCTCATCGTTGGTGGACTCAATCCGTTTCCGCACGATCCGCATGACCAGACGGCCGATGCGGGGGATGAGGGCACCGATGAGGACGATGATAATGAGATCGATCCCGGTTCCGAGGAACCAGGACCACAGGGACGAGAGGAAATAGCTCAAAGCCAGCATGTCAACCAGGGTAACCCCGTTTTCTGTGCGTTGTCTGGATGAACGCTAGCGCACACATTGCGGTGTGGTGTGCTTATCGACGCCCCACCCCGCTGCCCGGTTGCGCTCTCCGCGGGGGTAACCCCCGCGCGTGGCGGGGTGGCCATTGATGGTCCGGCAGGGTACTATCATTGACCATGACCTCAATTCGACCTGTAGTAATCGTAGCTGCGCGGCGTTTGCCGTAACGGTTTTCTACAAGTCGTCTCGTCAAGCGCCCTCGACAGTACCCACCACAGTGCTGTTTCGAGGGCTTTGTTGTGGGTGGACACCCCTGCATCCAACATCGCACGGACATCTGTCGCACCGCGTGAACACGCACCTGCGTCGGAACAATTAAACAGTGACTCTCCCCGGGGAGTCATCAGAAATCCTTCTACGAAAAGGAGCCAGAAAGTCGTGAACGTGGCAGCTTCTCAACAGCCCACTCCAGCCACGGTTGCCAGCCGTGGACGCTCCGGTGCCCCGGAGCGGATGACAGGCGCACAGGCAATTGTTCGATCGCTAGAGGAATTGAATGCCGACATTGTGTTCGGTATTCCGGGCGGTGCGGTTCTCCCCGTATACGACCCACTGTATTCCTCCACGAAGGTTCGCCACGTGCTCGTGCGCCACGAGCAGGGCGCGGGACATGCCGCAACCGGTTATGCACAGGTCACCGGTCGCGTCGGTGTCTGCATCGCCACCTCCGGCCCCGGTGCCACCAACCTGGTCACCCCGATCGCCGATGCGCACCTGGATTCTGTTCCACTGGTCGCCATCACCGGTCAGGTCGGCCGCAGCCTCCTGGGTACCGACGCCTTCCAGGAAGCAGATATCCGTGGCATCACCATGCCGGTGACCAAGCACAACTTCATGGTCACCGACCCCAACGACATCCCCAAGGCCCTGGCCGAGGCATTCCACCTCGCCATCACCGGCCGCCCGGGACCGATTCTGGTCGATATCCCCAAGGACATCCAGAACGCCGAACTGGACTTCGTCTGGCCCCCCAAGATCGACCTGCCGGGTTACCGCCCGGTCACCGTTCCGCACTCCCGCCAGATCGAGCAGGCCGTCAAGCTCATCGGTGAGGCCCAGAAGCCCGTCCTCTACATCGGTGGCGGTGTCATCAAGGCGGACGCCCACGAGGAACTGCTCGCCTTCGCCGAGTACACCGGCATCCCAGTTGTCACCACCCTCATGGCGCTGGGCGCCTTCCCGGAGTCCCACGAACTGAACATGGGTATGCCGGGTATGCACGGCACCGTGGCCGCCGTGGGTGCCCTGCAGCGCTCCGACCTGCTCATCACCATCGGCGCGCGTTTCGACGACCGCGTCACCGGCGAGGTCAGCAGCTTCGCCCCGGACGCCAAGATCATCCACGCCGATATCGACCCGGCCGAGATCGGCAAGATCCGTCAGGCTGATGTACCGATCGTCGGCGATGCCCGCGAGGTGCTCACCCAGCTGCTGGCCTCCGTGCGCAACAAGACGAACGCCACCGGCGACGTCAGCGCCTGGGTGGACTACCTGCGCGACCTGCGCGAGCGTTTCCCCCGTGGCTACGACGAGCAGACCGACGGCTCCCTGTCCCCGCAGTTTGTCATTGAGACGCTCTCCCGTGAGGTCGGTCCCGACGCCATCTACTGCGCCGGCGTCGGCCAGCACCAGATGTGGGCCGCACAGTTCATCGACTTCGAGAAGCCCCGCACCTGGCTCAACTCCGGTGGCCTGGGCACCATGGGCTACGCCGTGCCGGCTGCCCTCGGTGCCAAGGCGGGGGCTCCCGAGAAGGAGGTCTGGGCTATTGACGGTGACGGTTGTTTCCAGATGACCAACCAGGAACTGACCACCGCCGCGGTGGAGGGCTTCCCGATCAAGATCGCCCTGATCAACAACGGCAATCTCGGCATGGTGCGCCAGTGGCAGACCCTGTTCTACGAAGGTCGCTACTCCAACACCAAGCTGCGCGAGCAGGGTTCCTATGTGCCGGACTTCGTTCAGCTGTCCGAGGGCCTTGGATGCGTGGCCATCCGCGTCACCAAGGAGGAGGAGGTCATCCCGGCCATCCAGAAGGCACGGGAGATCAACGACCGCCCGGTGGTCATCGATTTCATCGTCGGTGAGGATGCCCAGGTCTGGCCTATGGTGTCCGCCGGTGCGTCGAACTCGGACATCCAGTACGCACTCGGCCTGCGCCCGCTGTTCGACACCGAGGAGTCCGCAGGCGAGAACCCCGCAGACATCGACGCAGTCACCACCAGAGCATAAGGAGAGATCACGATGGCCCCCTCAGATATCACCCGCCACACCCTGTCCGTTCTGGTCCAGGACGTCGACGGTATCATTTCACGTGTCTCGGGCATGTTCACCCGACGCGCATTCAGCCTCGTCTCGCTGGTGTCCGCCAAGACCGAGACAGCGGGCATCAACCGCATCACAGTCGTCGTCGACGCTGACGAGCTCAACATCGAGCAGATCACCAAGCAGCTCAACAAGCTGATCCCGGTGCTCAAGGTCGTGCGTCTCGACGAGGAGACCACCATCGCCCGCGCCATCATGCTGGTCAAGGTCTCCGCGGACAGCACCAACCGTCCGCAGATCGTCGACGCCGCGAACATCTTCCGCGCCCGGGTCGTCGACGTCGCCCAGGACTCCGTCGTCATCGAAGCCACCGGTACGCCCGGCAAGCTCCGTGCACTGCTGGATGTCATGGAACCCTTCGGGATCCGCGAGCTGATCGAGTCCGGTCAGATCGCCCTCAACCGTGGTCCCAAGACCATGGCCCCGGCAAAGCTCTAAAACCCTTCCGTACTCCAGGGCGGGTTGAAGCACAGCCCCCCACAGTGAGTGTGGTAGAAACAATAATGTAGTTGTCTGTCTCATGTGGCGGACACTTTTATCATCGTTTATCACGAAAGGTGAGATTTTCTCCCATGGCCATTGAACTGTTCTACGACGCAGACGCCGATCTTTCCATCATCCAGGGCCGCAAGGTCGCCATCATCGGTTACGGCTCCCAGGGCCACGCCCACGCACAGAACCTGCGTGACTCCGGCGTTGAGGTCGTTATCGGTCTGCGCGAGGGCTCCAAGTCCGCAGAGAAGGCCAAGGAAGCCGGCTTCGAGGTCAAGACCACCGCTGAGGCAGCAGCATGGGCCAACCTCATCATGATCCTGGCTCCCGACACCTCCCAGGCATCCATCTTCACCAACGACGTTGAGCCGAACCTCAACGAGGGTGACGCACTGTTCTTCGGCCACGGCCTGAACATCCATTTCGACCTGATCAAGCCCGCTGACAACATCATCGTCGGCATGGTTGCACCGAAGGGCCCGGGCCACCTGGTCCGTCGTCAGTTCGTCGACGGCAAGGGCGTTCCCTGCCTCATCGCCATCGACCAGGACCCCACCGGCGACGCACAGGCACTCGCACTGTCCTACGCCTCCGCCATCGGTGGTGGCCGCGCAGGCATCATCCCGACCACCTTCGAGGCTGAGACCGTCACCGACCTCTTCGGTGAGCAGGCTGTGCTCTGCGGTGGCACCGAGGAGCTCGTCAAAACCGGCTTCGAGGTCCTCACCGAGGCCGGCTACGAGCCGGAGATGGCCTACTTCGAGGTTCTGCACGAGCTCAAGCTCATCGTTGACCTCATGTTCGAGGGCGGCATCACCAACATGAACTACTCCGTCTCCGACACCGCTGAGTTCGGTGGCTACCTCTCCGGCCCACGTGTCATCAACGCTGACACCAAGGAGCGCATGAAGGACATCCTCACCGACATCCAGGACGGCACCTTCACCAAGCGTCTCATCGCCAACGTCGAGAACGGCAACACCGAGCTCGAGGGCCTGCGTGCGAAGTACGCCGAGCACCCCATCGAGGAGACCGGTGCCAAGCTGCGTGACCTCATGAGCTGGGTCAAGAACCCACTGACCGAGACCGCGTAAGCAGTCTTTCCGATATAACACCACCTGATCGCGGCCATCCCTCCGGGGGTGGTCGCGATCAGCTGTTTTTGCGCACCGGAATGAATAATCCCCCTTCCTCAACCACATCGTGGCTGGGGAGGGGGATGTCGCGTTTCGGGATCAGGGATGCAGCAGATCGATCAGTTCGTGGCGCAGGGCGGGGTCCGGATCGACATTACTGCGGGGACGGAGCAGATCGACGGCGATATCAGCGATCACCGTGGCATCCGGCGAGGGGGACATCACCAGGATGCGATCGGAGAGCAAGATGGCCTCATCCACATCGTGGGTGACCATGACCACGGTCCGGCGGTCGGCCTCCCACAGTTCCAGCAGCTGGAGCTGGAGTTCCCGACGTGTGAGCGCATCGAGTGCACCGAAGGGTTCATCCAGGAGTAGGATCTCCGGTTCCACCGCGAAGGCACGGGCGATGCCGACACGCTGCTGCATACCGCCGGACAGGCGTGCGGGACGACGATCGGCCGCATGGGACAGGCCGACCATCTCCAGGTGACGGTCGGCGATCTCACGGCGCTGCGGCGCCGACAGCTCCGGGCGGACGGACTTCAACCCGAATTCGATATTTCCCCGTGCGGTGAACCAAGGCAGCAGCGCGTGGTCCTGAAAGACCACGGAGCTGCGCCCGTCGACGGTGACCGCGCCTGTCGACGGTTGATCCAACCCGGCGATCATGGACAGGATGGTGGATTTACCACAGCCCGAGGGACCGAGCAGGGAGACGAACTGCCCGGGCACGATATCGACCGTGGTGGGGCCGATGATGCGCGTGGTTCCATAGGAACGGGTGATCTGGTCGATGGTGATCGCATTAGTCATAACGGACCGTCTTCTGTAGTGCGCCGATGAGGTGGTCGAGGATGAGGCCGGTCAGGCCGATGAGGACGATGGCCACCACGATGGCATCGATGTCGAGACGGTTCCACATGTTCCACACGAAGAAGCCGATGCCCTGGCCTCCGACGAGCATCTCCGCGACGATGATCACCAGCCAGGAGGTGGACAGGGAGAGCCGCAGAGCGGTGATAATGCCGGGCAGCGTCGCGGGCAGCCACACACGGGAGATGGCGAGCCACAACGGTGTGCCCAGGGTGTAGGTCAGTTTCAGATAGGTGGGATGGATGTGCAGCACCGCATCGATGGTGTTGATGAGGATCGGCCAGAGTGCGGAGAGGACGATGACGAAGACAGCGGTGCGTTCTGCGTCGAGAAGCAGGGCCAGTCCGATCGGCAGCCACGCGAGCGGGGATACCGGGCGCAGAATCTGGATCAGGGGATCCAGGGCCCACCGCAACACTTTCACCCTGCCGAGGAGGAAACCGAGCGGGATGGCGATGACAGCGGCGATGAGGAATCCGAACAGCACGCGCCGGAGACTTGTCAGCAGGTGCCAGAAGATGCCGACACTGCCCGGGCCGTCCCGGTAGAAGGGATCCGAGAGGATCTCCACACCACGTGTCCAGACGCCACCGGGGGAGGGGGCGAGCTGGGAGAGGAGGTTGGTGGACACCGCCGCCTGCCATCCGAGGACGAACAGCACCAGGAGGATGACACCGGTGATGACGGCTTTGATGCGGTCGGTCATACGAGCTCCCAACGGTAGAGCTGTTCGCGCATCCAGGCGGTGGCGACGGGGTCGGTGGGATCACCGAAGTGGATTCGATCCGGGTCGATGACATCCTTGCCGGCCCAGTTCCTGTAGGAGCCCTCCAGCACCGGGGCGATCAGTTTCGCTGGCTGGTTGAGGTACATCTCACGGGACAGCAGATCGGCGGCCGCCACATGGTTGCCGTCGCTGTTGAGGAAGGTCGAGGCCTCTGCCAGTGCGGCGGTGATGGCCTGGGCCTGCGTGGGGTGGGCCGCCAACCAGTCATCTCCCATGGAGACAGCACAGCAGGGGTGGCGATCCCAGAATTCCTTGGTCATGTGCAGCACCCGGCCGGAACCGGTGGCCAGAACCCGCTGGTTGAACGGTTCCGGTCCGATGAACCCGTCGATCCCGCCGACCTCCAGCTGGGCGACCATGTCGGCCGGGCGCAGGAGGCGCAGTTCCAGGTCGGAGACCGGATCCACCCCGTGGGCGGCCAGCTGGTCACGGAGCAGTAGCGCATGGATTGAATACTCGAAGGGGATACCGATGACCCGGCCCTTGAGATCCTCGAGTCCACGCACCTGGGAATGCAGGTCGGAGGCGATGGTGATCGCCTGGCCGTTGGTGTTGAGGGTGTAGGCGAGTGTGGTGGGGCGGAAGGTCGGTGCCACGGCCATGGGGGAGAGCATATGGGTGACATCCAGTTCACGGGTGAGGTACGCGGACCATAGATCGGCCCAACCGGCGAACTTGCGCAGTTTCACCGTGACACCGTGGCTCTGGAACAGTCCGAGAGCATCGGCGACCAGCAGTGGCGAGGAGCACGCGATCGGAACATATCCGATGGTGACGGAATCCCCGGGGGTAGGAGCGGTTGGGGAGCTGCCTGCAGCCCTGCCGCCGAGGAGTCCCAGGGTGCCCATCGCACCCAGGGCCGTCGCACCGAGGAAGGTGCGCCGATTCATCATCGCCACGATTGAAACTTCGGTAGTTAGATTTTAGACCGAGTGGTCTTTATTGGATCGCAGTAACTGTACAGCTCGGTATGAAACTCTGTCTAACCTACCGGTGGATTTAATGCAGGATTCAGCGACCGGTGCATTTAGGTCTCGAAAGCTGGGATAGGGGAGCATCGGGGCAGGTTGCAGGGGGTATTTCTTTCTGTAGAGCAGAACCTGAAAATAGGCTTAACGGACCCCTTTTTGGCCGGTGGTCGGACATTTTATTCACGTCTTCGCTGGGGGTTCCTGCAGCGTGGGCTCCGGACGTGGGTCAAAAGGGGCAGAAATAGACAGCACGGTATGGCATTTCTGGACCAGGTGGATTAGTGTCACCGGGAGTCAACTTATGATCATTCGTCCGAAGGAGATGCCGACCGCGAGACCCTGCAGAAGATCCACGATGACGCCATCAAGTGGTCCCCGGTCGTCAACACCTGCACCCGCCCGGCCAACCTCACCTCCGAGCTGGTTTAACCGCCTTGACTACCGTAATCATGAGCACCACTATCCTGGACACCATCGCGGAGAACGCGAAGGCTGTCGGCAAGAACGAGATTCCAGCCCGTTATGGCCTGGAACTGCTCGGCGAGCAGAACCTGTTCCTGCACGACACCCTGACCGAGACTGCCCGCCAGCTGCGCGACATCGCAGCCCGGGACCTGTCCGTGGCCTTCAGCATCTGGGCCCACACCATGGTCATCAAATACCTGAAGACCGCCGACACCGACTACGCCCGCGCCGTCCTGCCGGAGCTGGAATTGGGTGGGCGACCGGGCGTCACCGGCATGGCACCCGCCTTCAAAGAGGCAGCGGGCGCGGGTGCCATCGACCTGGAGCTCACACCGGTTGACGGTGGCTTCCGACTGAACGGCAAGCTGGCCTGGGCCTCCAACCTGGATGGGGATGCCCTCATTGTCACCGCCGGTCGCACCCCGGAGGGGGAGCGCCTGCTCATCGCCTTCGATGGTGGTGCGGACGGCGTCGGGCTGGGTAGGCCTTTCGGGCTGCTCGGCTTGAACGCCACCTCATCCTCCTGGGTCACCCTGGACGATGTCTTCATCCCCGAGCCCCAGGTGCTCTCCCGTGACTTCATGGAGTTCATCAACGCAGTGCGCCCGACCTTCATGACCCTCCAGATCTCGGAATGCCTGGGTGTGGCAGATGCGGCGATTGATGTTGCCTCCACCCGTCTGACCGGCATCAACGAGGTACTCACTGATGATGTGGCCGCAGTCCGCGGGCGGGTCACCGACCTGATCGCCACCCAGGAGCGTTACTCCACTACCATCGATGAGGGGGGAACCGTGCCCCGCGTGAACATGCTGGAACTGCGTCTGGCGGCCGCCGAGGTCGCCACCGCTGCCACCGCCCTGGAGGTCCGTGTCGCCGGTGGTGCCGGTTACGCACAGAGCTCCCCGGCATCCCGTCGTTTCCGGGAAGCTGCATTCATTCCCGTCCAGTCGCCATCCGAGACCCAGCTCAAGTGGGAACTCGGTCGCGCCAGGGCTCAGAAGGAGAACTAGAACCATGACGTGCGCCGATCTCACAGTGACAGGTGAACAGCTGAAGGAGGCCGTGGGAACCTTCCCCTCCGGGGTCACCATCGTGACCACTCATGACGGGGGAAGGGACGTCGGGTTGACCGTCAGTGCCTTCACCTCGTTGTCACTGGAGCCGGCGATGGTGATGTTCAGTGTCGCCTCCACGTCCTCATCGATTCCGTACCTGACGGCAGGTGCACCCGTGGGTATCTCCGTCTTGGCGGACGGCCAGGGTCCGCTCGCCCGCCAGTTCGCTACCCGCGGCGTCGACCGCTTCTCGGGGGTCGACATCATCCGGCGTGGACGTGAGGTGCCCGTCATCGACGGATCGGCCGCGTGGTTCGCCGGTGAGATCGTCGATGTCTTCCAGGGCGGTGACCACGCCATCTTTACCGTCGCGGTGAGGGAGTGTGGCACGGGCAGGGGCGTACAGCCGCTGCTCTATCAGCGTGGGCGCTTCCACGACTGGGGTTCCCAGGGTTCCTAGCTATACCTGTTCGGCCAAATCCCCGCCATGTCCATGGCGGGGATTTGTCGTCTCCAGTGGTCATTTAGGCGATGGATGGTCGAACTCCCCACCTAGCGAAGATGCTATTGACTGTTATGTCTCATCTTGGCACGATGGTGATATGGGAAACAAAACTAGATTCACAGCTGTGGGACTTGCCGCGGCGCTTGCATTCACGGGTTCCCCGGTGGGACATGCGCAATCAAGCGATTTCTCGTCCTTCCTCAACTTCGGATCTTCCGAGGCAAGTCTTGCGGACCGCCTCAAGGATGCATCCGAAAGAAACCATATCAACGGTGGCATTCCGCTCTCGCCGGCTGCCGAGGTTGTTGCGCAGGACTATGCGCAGCGGGCTGCCCGGGGCGAGCTGTCCTTCGATGAGTATGGAACCTGGGTTTCTGATTTCGGTAGCGGCCGGGTGATGGAGGTTTTCCGGATCCGGGAGGCTGATGTGGAGGCCTGGATCGCCCACCTCCTCGCCAGTCCGTCGGAGGATATGGGGTCCTATCGGGTCGGGGTTGCCGCGACCGCCGTGGGTGGGTTCGTTTATCTCGCCGAGTACTACGTTCCGGAGTGACCCGACCGCCTGCCGGTTCTACCACTCAGCTTCGTGTCGGGATCCGGGGTGCTGGGGATGGTCTAACTGGTAATGGTTTCCATTTGCGCAGGTGAGGGGCATATAGGGGAGAGTATGGGAACGGTCACTTAATTTTCAACAGACTTTCAATAAGGTCCGGAGTGTGACAGGGTTAGAGGTATGACAGCGCATGGGCACCCCGGACATCACCCTGAAGTGGACCACGACCACGACGAGCATCACCACCACGATCATGGTGGCCTCAGCGGGCACTCCCACACACCCAATTCACTGAAGGCGCTCGCTGCGGTCCTCATCCTCACCGCTACCGTCTTCTTCGCGGAACTCATCGCCGGACTGGTCTCCGGGTCGCTGGCGCTGCTGGCCGACGCCATGCACATGCTCTCCGACTCCACGGGACTGATCATCGCGCTGGTGGCCATGCTCATCGGCCGCAGGGTGCCCACCGACCGTGCCACCTACGGCTTCAAACGCGTCGAGGTGCTCGCCGCGATGACCAACGCGCTCGTGGTGTCCGCGGTGGCGGTGTGGATCGTGGTGGAGGCGATCATGCGCCTGGGATCCGACACCGAGATCCAGACCGGCCTCATGCTCATCGTCGCGGTCATCGGTTTCCTCACCAACGGTGTCTCCGCCCTGGTGCTCATGCGCCACCAGGACGGCAACATCAACATGCGTGGCGCACTCCTCCATGTGCTCAGTGACATGCTGGGGTCGGTCGCGGTGATCATCGCCGGTCTGATCATCCGCTACACCGGCTGGACACCGGCCGATACCATCGCCTCCATCGCGATCGCCGCGATCATCCTGCCCCGGGCGCTCGGCCTCCTGCGGGATGCCCTCAATATCCTCCTCGAACGGGTGCCGGACGGGGCGGACACCGACGAAGTCGACCGGGTGCTGCGGACCATCCCCGGGGTGGAGGACATCCATGATCTGCACATCTGGAGCATCGACGGCCGGGAGGTCCTGGCCACCTGTCATCTTGTGGTTGATGCCGATTCCGAGCACATCTTCTCCTGCGGGGTGTTGGATCGGGCAGAAGCGGAACTAACCAAACTGGGTATCACCCATTCCACCATCCAGCTGGAGAGCGTCGAGCACAGCGATCATGAGACCGTGTGCTGATATAGAGTGTGAGCCATGGGTTTTTCCACGCCGAGTTACGCGCTCACAGACCTCTTCGCCCGGGTTGACAGGGGGGACCTCCAACTACCGGACTTCCAGCGGAACTACTCCTGGGACGTCGACCGGATCCGCACGCTGATCGTCACCGTTCTGCGTGGTTTCCCCGTCGGTGTGCTCATGGCGCTGGACACCCGCGGGGAGCAGATGCGCTTCCGTCCCCGGCCGCTTGCCGGCGCGCCCGATACCGGGCGGGACCCCGGCCTGCTGCTTCTCGACGGACAACAGCGCCTCACCTCGCTCTACCACTGCCTCCGGGGCGACGGTTACGTCGACACCGTCGATTTCCGCAACAAGCGGGTGCGCCGCAAGTTCTACGTCGATGTGGCCAAGGCGATTGAATCCCCGGTCATGCCGGATGAGGCCGTGTTCGCCGTCGACGAGCACGGTGAGGTCAAATCCCACTTCGGGCCGAAGATCCCCGGCGGTATTCAGGACCTGGAGACGGCGCTGTCGGCCGGATGCGTGCCCATCTCGATGCTGCTTGGCGACGACGGCGCCGCCCTCCTCTTCGACCTGGCTGATCTCGCCGGCAACGGGGCACGGGAGAACGCCAAGAGATTCCACGCTCAGGTGGGCCGGCAGATCGTCACCTATGACATCCCCATGATCAGGCTGGACCGGGAAACCGCGAAGGGGGGAGTGGGGTCCATCTTCGCCCAGGCGAACTCCGCCGGCCTGCAGATGGATGTCTTCGACCTCCTCACCGCCGTGTTCGCCACCGATGAGAACACCGCCACCGAGTTCTCACTCCGTGATGACTGGGCCCGCACCGAACGTCGACTGCGTCAGCACCCGGCTCTCGACGGCGTCGGACGCACCGAGTTCCTCACCGCCGTGTCCCTCCTGGTCACCGCGCGCAAAGGCAAGGCGGTGGGACACCGTGAGAACATCCTCAACCTCACCCGGGAAGACTACATCCCGGCGGCCGAGGAGATCCGCACCGGTTTCGAGGATGCCGCGGACTTCCTCCGTCAACGGTGCATCCTCAGCGGTGATCAGGTGCCGTACACCGCGCAGCTTGTGCCGTTGGCCGTCATACTCACCCTGCTCACGGAAAACGAGTTGGCCAACTCAACCTCCTGGGACCGCCTCAACCGCTGGTTCTGGAGTGGGATCCTCGGTGAGCTCTACGGCTCCCCCGCGGTGATCGCCCGCTCGGGACGCGACACCGACCAGGTCACCGCCTGGATCCGGGGTACCGATAGCGCAGAACCCAAAACCATCCGGGACACGGTCTTCCACGAATCCCGGCTGCTCAGTGCCGGCCCTGACACCGGGGTGTGGAAGGGCATCTTCGCGCTGCTCATGGGCAGGGGGGCCCGGGACTGGCGCACCGGCGAACAATTCGACCAGTGGACCTTCGACGAGCTGGGCTGCGACTTCCACCAGATCTTCCCGGACCGTTGGTGCCGCGACCGTGGCATCGACCCGGTCCTGGCACACAGTGTCCTCAACCGTACCCCGATGGGGGGTCGCACCCAGGTGGTCATCGGGGACACCCCACCGTCGCGTTATCTGCCACGCGTGCAGTCGAAATCGCTCATGAACGATGCGGACTTCGACACCATGCTGGCCACCCACCTGCTGCGCGCGGAGTATCTGCACTCCTCCAATGCCGAGGCATTCTTCGCCGACCGGAGGGAGAAGTTCATGGCCATGGTGGAGGAGGCCATCGGAAAACCCGTGGTGCGTGATGTCGATGACGCAGACCTCACGGGGGGACTCGACGGACCTGATGCTTTTGTGGGTAGTGTAGCCACTCGGTAACTTGGGTTCACCACCTGACATATAAGAGCGAAGCACCACGGAAGGCCATGTACATGGGCAGTAGACTGCGCCGAATGAGGACTCGAACGAGAGCACTGACAGCAGGTACCGCCGCGACGGTACTGGCGTTGGGGCTGGCCTCGTGCGCCAACACCGAGGACAGTGACGGGAACAATGACGCGGCGGGGGAGGCGTCGACAAGCGTGGTCGTTGCCCGGAAGGACGACAACCGGCCGTACCGCGAGGCACGCGCCACCAACGTCAGCCGCGCGGTCTCCGAGGAGTTCCCGGCCGAACCGACCGTGGTCAGCGACCCGGACTACTCCGGTATCGGCGCCAGCCGGATGTTCTTCGACCAGTCTGACACCGCCGTCGTCTCCGGCGCCGGCATCGCCCAGGAACTACGGGCCGCATCGATCGGTGTGGTCTCGCACGCCCCCGTGCTGCACGCGCCGGGCCACAATGACGGGGACATCCTCGACGAGATCGACCGCCTCGGGGCGACCACCGTCCTCATCGTCGGCGATGCCCTGCCCGACCTGGAGGATTCCGGGGATCTCACCGTGATCCGTGACCGGGGTACCGATGAGTCCCTGGCACAGCTGACCGCCCTGCAGTTCGAGCCCCGGACCGTCGATGACATCTCCGGTGTCTCCCGCGCCACCGCGGACCTGGACCCGGCGGAACACACCCTCCTGGTGCCGGCGTGGGAGACCATGCCCGAGACCACCGGGGGCGACGACCTGCCGGCGTTCCCCGCTCAGAGCGCCCGCGACGGCGAGATGGCCCCCATCGTGCTGGCCAGCCCTGAATCCGGGATCTCGTCCGTGGCCACCGCCCGTGCCTACGGTGCCCCCGTGCGCTTCATGGACTACCCGGATCCCCGCCTGAACACCGAACACATGGAGATGGTCGCCGGTCTGTCCGACAAGCCGCTGCTGGCACTGGGTGACCAGTTCGGCACCGGTGAGCAGCTGGCCGCCAAGATCGAACGCGGTGAGACCGTCACCGAGGAACTCCCCGGCGGCGGCGGACTGGTGTTCCCGGGCAGGCGCATGATCGCCTTCTACGGCCACCCCTCCGGCCCGGCACTGGGTGCGATGGGTGAGCAGCCCCCGGCCGAGGCCGCCCAGCGTGCGCTGGACAAAGCTGCGGAATACCAGGCCTTCGAGGATCAGCCGGTCATCCCGGCCTTCGAGATCATCGCCACGGTGGCCTCTGAGTTCCCCGGCCCCGACGGCAACTACGTCAACGAGTCCGACCCCGCTGACCTCGTGCCCTACATCGACGCCATCACGGAGGCCGGCGGGTATGTCGTGCTCGACATCCAGCCCGGACGCTCCACCTTCCTGGAGCTGGCCAAGATCTACGAGGATCTGCTGAAGCGCCCCAATGTGGGCCTGGCACTGGACCCCGAGTGGCGTATCGGGGCGGATGAGCTTCCTATGGCGCGTGTGGGCTCTGTGGAGGCCGCCGAGGTCAATGAGGTCGCCGACTGGCTGGCCAACCTGGTCCGCGAGGAGGAACTGCCGCAGAAGGCCTTCGTCCTGCACCAGTTCCAGCTCCAGATGCTGCGTGACCGCGAGCAGATCAACACCGATCACATTGAGCTCGCCTTCGTCCTGCACGCCGATGGACACGGCACACCGGGGCAGAAGTACGACACCTGGAATGTTCTGCGA
Organism: Corynebacterium efficiens YS-314; assembly: GCF_000011305.1. Lineage (NCBI taxonomy): Bacteria > Bacillati > Actinomycetota > Actinomycetes > Mycobacteriales > Corynebacteriaceae > Corynebacterium > Corynebacterium efficiens. Next base: position 1,445,922 of record NC_004369.1, read on the forward strand.
CAGGATCTCGATCCGGGCTTCTTCATGGCCTGGAAGAACTTCTACGACGAGGATTTCCCGACCTTCACCCCTCAGCAGACCTTCGAGGAGGTCGACCCCCGTCCGTGGTTCGTGTCCTACCAGTAGGACCCTCACCCGGGCGTGGGAGAGCCCGACAAGGGGCCCTGAATAATATTCAGGGCCCCTTGTCGCATTCCGGTGCGGGATGGGGGAGGACCACCGGGACTCTGGAGATCATCTCCCCGGGGCGGGGTTGCGGGCCTGACCTGGTGATTGAGGGAAATGTGCACCCGGTGATGCCGGGGGTGTCCGCCGGGGTGGTGCCGGGCGGGAGCACCACGGGTGGGACAACCCAGCGGGTGTGTCCCGTGTCATGAAAACAACCCGAGGTGTCCCCAGTTGAACGAGTGGGTTTAGAATATCCGTAGTCGCACGCCAAAACCCGGCGTGGACACGTCTGCAGCCGACGCGGTCGTGCCTGCTGCAGGCGGACATTCCTAGTTCTTCCAGGAGTATCTTGTGAGCCAGAATGGCCGTCCGGTTGTACTTATCGCCGACAAGCTAGCGCAGTCCACCGTTGACGCGCTGGGTGACGCAGTTGAGGTCCGTTGGGTTGACGGACCCAACCGCCCCGAACTGCTCGAAGCAGTCAAGGAGGCAGACGCCCTCCTCGTGCGTTCCGCCACCAAGGTGGATGCGGAAGTCATCGCAGCAGCGCCCAACCTGAAGATCGTCGGCCGTGCTGGCGTTGGTCTGGACAACGTCGACATCCCCGCCGCCACCGAGGCCGGCGTCATGGTCGCCAATGCCCCGACCTCCAACATCCACTCCGCCTGTGAGCACGCCGTCTCCCTGCTCCTGTCCACCGCACGCCAGATCCCGGCCGCTGACGCCACCCTGCGTGACGGCGAGTGGAAGCGCTCCTCCTTCAACGGTGTGGAGATCTTCGGCAAGACCGTCGGAATCGTCGGCTTCGGCCACATCGGGCAGCTGTTCGCTCAGCGCCTCGCCGCGTTCGAGACCACCATCATCGCCTACGATCCCTACGCCAACCCGGCACGTGCCGCACAGCTCGGCGTGGAGCTCGTGGAGCTGGAAGAACTGATGGGTCGCTCCGACTTCGTCACCATCCACCTGCCCAAGACCAAGGAGACCGCCGGCATGTTCGACGCCGAGCTCCTGGCCAAGGCCAAGAAGGGCCAGATCATCATCAACGCGGCCCGCGGTGGCCTCGTCGATGAGCAGGCACTGGCGGATGCGATCGAGTCCGGCCACATCCGTGGCGCCGGTTTCGATGTCTACGAGACCGAGCCCTGCACCGACTCCCCGCTGTTCAAGCTGCCCCAGGTTGTTGTCACCCCGCACCTGGGTGCATCCACCGAGGAGGCACAGGACCGCGCCGGCACCGACGTTGCCGATTCCGTGCTCAAGGCACTGGCCGGCGAGTTCGTCGCCGACGCCGTGAACGTCTCCGGTGGCAAGGTCGGCGAGGAGGTCGCCCTGTGGATGGAGCTCGCCCGCAAGCTCGGTCTGCTCGCCGGCAAGCTTGTCGACGGTGCCCCCGTCTCCCTCGAGGTCACCGCCCGCGGTGAGCTCTCCAGCGAGGATGTCAGCGCCCTGGGTCTGTCCGCCGTCCGTGGCCTGTTCTCCGGCATCATCGAGGAGCCTGTCACCTTCGTCAACGCACCGCGCATCGCCGAGGAGCGTGGCGTGAGCGTTGACGTCAAGACCAACTCCGAGTCCGTCACCCACCGCTCCGTCATCGAGGTCAAGGTTGTCACCGGCGAGGGCAACACCGCCTCCGTCGTGGGCGCACTGACCGGCCTGGAGCGCGTTGAGAAGATCACCCGCATCAACGGCCGTGGCCTGGACATGCGCGCAGAGGGACGCAACCTGTTCCTCGAGTACACCGACGCACCGGGTGCCCTGGGCACCGTGGGCACCAAGCTGGGTGCCGCCGGCATCAACATCGAGGCCGCAGCTCTCACCCAGGCAGCTAAGGGCGATGGTGCCGTGCTGATCCTGCGCGTCGAGCGTGAGGTTCCGGAGGAGCTGGTCGAGGAGATCACCGCCGAGCTCAACGCCGATTCCTTCCAGGTCAACCTGGGCTAACAGCTTCCTTCATCAGTAGCTGTATCACGGATAATCCCGCCTTCGGGCGGGATTTTTCCCGTTTCCGGGGTGAGGTGCCTGCCCCCGAAAGCAGGGTCTGTCAGACGGCGAACCACCGGTTTAGCATCAGGGGACGAGTCCGGTTGTTCGTCTAATCACTCCATTTTCCTTCGGCAGCGAAAGGCTGAGTAACGATGAAACTCCATCCCCTAAAGAGCGTGGCCACCGTGACTGCGATTGTCGGGTTGATCTCGATCACGGCACCTGCGGCATTCGCCGCGGAGCTCGGGCTCCAGGGCACCACCTGTTCGGTGACCCTGACGGGCAATGAGCACGCACAGCTGAAACGTAAGCTCGCCGATGTCACTGAAAAGGAACTGAAGGCGGCTCATCCGGAACTCCGACAGCAGCTCGACAGGTATTTCTCCCTGCTCCGGGTGGACACACCGGCTGAGCTGAACGTCCCGGAAATCATCGCGGCGAATTACTCCCTTGTGGCTAAGAAAGGGCATATCCCGCTATTCGGTGAGGTTGTTTCGCTTCCGATGAACGCGGCGTTTGAAACCCATATCCAGCCGGTGTTCTCTCAGGATGCGGCATCACAGGCCCTGGTATCCATCCGCAATTTTCCCGATACCCAGGCGGGTGGGTTGTTACGGACCACATATCCTCAGACGTACAACGCGCTCATGGAGGTCCGTGCGCAGGAGCAGCATCTCTACCAGGCGTGTGTCGATGCAATGCCAGGGGAGTACACCCTGGATTTCGGGAGCCGGGGAAATCCCGGTGAAGGCCTGCTATCGGGTTCCTCCTTCGGAAGTAGCTGAGTCACCTTCTCGGGGTGTTCATGAACGTGGTCCGGGCAATCGGTGATGTCTATGCTGGGCGACACATCGACGCTGGCACCGTGTCACCCCGACTGGAAGGAAGACAACATGTCAAAGGACATCACGAAGGAAGACGTCGTAGCCAAGCTCCGGGATGCAAGCTGGGTCATGATGACCACCGCAACCGCCGACGGCAAGCTGGTGTCCCATCCCATGGTTCCGCAGGAGGTCACCGAGGATGCGGATATCTGGTTCTTCATCTCACTCACAGGCGGCCACGCTGATGCCCTCCGCGCCAGCTCCCAGGTGAACCTATCGGTGGCGGAGGCTGGTTCCTGGTTATCGGTGGCAGCTGACACCGAGTTCGTCCACGATCCGGCGAAGGTCGAGGAACTTTGGAACAAGGACGTCGAGGGCTGGTTCGACGGCAAGGATGACCCGGCGCTCGGGCTGCTCAAGGTGACCTCCGAGTCCGCCCAGTTCTGGGGTCTGCCCGGAGGCAGGATGTCCGCACTGGCACAGATCGTGAAGTCACGTGTGGCCGGCGAGGACACCGGCGGGCAGACCACGACCCTGGAGCTCTAGTCACCGGGGTCACCCCCGGTGTGTTGGTCTGTCCCTGCTGCCCGGTAGCGTGAATCCCGACAAGGATTCGCCTGCGAAAGGACACGCTGATGGTGCAGATCATTCCCCGGGCCGAGGTGACGGCCGAGCGCATTGTTGAGCTGCTCCGCGGCGAGCGGGTGGAGGCTGAACTGTGTGACACCGGTTCCGGCGTCGGGGTCTATATTCCCGCCACCCATTTCGACATTGTCATCCGCACCGGTGACTGGCTGATCGCGAAGGCCACCTGGGTGGGTGCGCTGACCACGGATGACTATATCCGGTGCCTGGTGGCCCTCAACGCGGCCAACAATGCCGGTCCCATGCCGAAGTTCAGCATCGACACCCCACCTGAGCATCCAGCGAGCCTGGTATCCGTGCTCAAGGCCGATGAGGGGCCCCTGGAGGTTTCCGCCTCCCTGGTCTACCCGGTCGGCGACGGGGTCAGCGTCACCCAGCTGAAGTCCTTCCTCGCCGAGGTGCTCAACACCGGTATCCGCCTCACCCGCGAGTTGCATGCCCTGTACCCGGAGCGGTCACCACGACAGCCCGGGGAGAGCTTCCACATCGGGGTGGGGGATGCCTCACCCACCGACCGGGTCACCCCGCAGCGCGTGGAGCAGTGGTTTTCCGGGCAGGGCGTCGACGGGGTGGCGTATGACCCCGACACCCGGTGCATCAGCCTGTCCATGGATGAGATGCCCGTGGACATCGATTTCGAGGATTCCGAGGTGCTCCAGGTCCAGGCCAGCATGCTGCTGCCCGGTAACCCCGATGCGCAGGAGGACATCGATGCCACGGCATTCCTCCACCTGTGCAACCGGGCGAACCTGGATTCCTGGCTGTCCACGATCGCCATGATCAAACAGCATGATCTTCTGGGCATCCTCTCCCATGTCGCAGTCCCCGTTCGTGTAGGTCTCAATGATTCCCAACTGGATCAGGCCCTCAACGGCGGTGTGGTGGGCGCCACTGCACAGATGCGTGCGGTACTCCATCAGCTAAACTAAAAAAGTTCACATGGTGAGAAAGGAATCCCGCAAAATGAAACTTGCTGTTATTGGTGGCGATGGTATCGGCCCTGAGGTCACCGACGAGGCCCTCAAGGTCCTGCGCGCCCTCCGCGCCGACATCGAGACCACCGACCTGGATCTGGGCGCACGCCGTTACCTGCGCAACGGTGAGCTGCTCACCGACGAGGATCTGGCTCTGCTGCGCGAACACGACGCGATCCTGCTCGGAGCCATCGGTGCACCCGGTTCCGTTCCCCCGGGAGTCCTGGAGCGCGGTCTGCTGCTGAAGCTGCGTTTCGCCCTGGACCACCACGTCAACCTGCGTCCCTCCAAGCTCTACGAGGGCGTGGAATCCCCGCTGAAGAACCCGGGCGAGATTGATTTCGTCGTGGTCCGTGAGGGCACCGAGGGTGCCTACACCGGCAACGGTGGTGCCATCCGCGTGGGCACACCCCATGAGACCGCCAACGAGACCTCGGTGAACACCCGTTACGGAGCCGAGCGGGTCATCCGCTACGCCTTTGAACTGGCACAGTCACGTCGCAGGCACCTGACCCTGGTGCACAAGACCAACGTCCTGGTCCACGGCGGTGGCCTCTGGCAGCGCACCGTCGACGAGGTTGCCCGCGAGTACCCGGAGGTGACCGTCGACTACAACCACATCGACGCCGCCACCATCTACCTGGTCACCGACCCCTCCCGCTTCGATGTCATCGTCACCGACAACCTCTTCGGTGACATCCTCACCGATGAGGCCGGTGCCATCTCCGGTGGTATCGGACTGGCCGCCTCCGGCAATATCGACGCCACGGGCACCAACCCGTCGATGTTCGAGCCGGTCCACGGTTCCGCCCCGGACATCATGGGCAAGGGCATCGCCGATCCGACCGCGGCGATCCTGTCTGCGGCCATGATGCTGCGCCACCTCGGTGACGAGGCTAACGCCGTGCGCATCGAGGAGGCCGTCGCCCGCGATGTGGCCGGCCGCGACCCCGAGGCCCCGATCTCCACAACCGAGGTCGGAGACCGCATCGCAGCTGCTGTGGTGGCTTAAACAGCGGAAAACCACCACCCAGGGTCGGTTGTTTCTCTAAGGTGAAAACCATGTCGGTTGAACTAGAGGAGATCCGCGATTTCATCGCCGGTTTCGAACCCTTTATCCGCCTCCCCAAGAAGGAACTGGATGCCCTGCCCTCCAAGATGATCATGGAGTATTTCCGACGGGGGGATGTGATCATCCAGCATGGTCAGTCCAACAATTACCTGCGGGTGATCCGGTCGGGGGCGGTGGATGTGCTGGATGAGGACGGCACCCTGTTGGACCGGCGGGAGGCGGGTAGGTCCTTCGGCTATTCCACGATGGCCAAGGACCCCGTCTCCCGCTACACCATGGTGGCGGTGGAGGACAGCCTGGTGTTGAGCATCCCCCGCGATTATGTCCTCGCCCTGGCGGAACGAAACCCGGAGATGGCCCGGTACTACTCCAGCTGGTCCAAACGCATCAGGGTCGCCGCCGAGCAGTTGCGCAATGAATCCAGCTCCAAGGTGTTGCGCACCCGCCTGGGGGAGTTCAAGATCAACAACCCCATCTCGGTGGGCCCGGGGACCAGTATCCGGGAGGCCGCCCAGACCATGGAGCGGTATGCCGTGTCCTCGCTGCTCATCCAGACCGACGGGGAGCTCATCGGTATCGCCACCGACCGCGATATGCGCGGGCGCGTGGTGGCGGCTGCGCTGGATATCACGCAGCCGGTCTCCACCATCATGACCTCCAACCCCCGCACCGCCACCTCGCAGGATCTTGCCTTCGAGGCCATGCTGCTCATGGCTGAACTGCGCATCCACCATCTGCCGATCGTGGATGAGGGACGGATCTCCGGCATCGTCACCGCCGCGGACATCATGCGTCTACTGCGTCATGATCCCATCTACCTCACCGCGGATCTGTCGCGGAAGAACACGGTGGAGGAGCTGTCCAACACCTACCAGTCGGCCTCCGAGGTGGCGGCGCGTTTCATCGACCGTGGTGCCTCCGCGGAGGAGGTCAGCAGCCTGCTCACGGTGGCGGCGGATTCCCTGGCACGCCGCCTGCTTGTGCTCGGGGAGGAGAAGTTCGGGAAGCCCCCGGTACCGTATGCCTTCGTCGTGGTCGGCTCCCAGGGACGCAAGGAGATGGGTCTGGCCTCCGATCAGGACAACTGCCTGTTGCTAGATGATTCCTACGATGAACGTGAACACGGTGATTATTTCGCCGCGCTGACCGATTTCGTCTGCCGCGGGCTGGACCGCGCGGGGCAGGTGCTGTGCCCGGGTGACATGATGGCCTCCAACCCGGAATGGCGTAAAACCGCCTCGGAGTGGGTGGACACCTTCCACAACTGGATCCAGGCCCCGGAACCCGATGCACTGCTCAACGCGCAGATCTTCTTCGATTTCCGGGCCATCCACGGTGAGATCGAGATGGCCCAGCAGGTGCACCGGTCCGCGGTGAACATGGCCCGCGGTGCCCGTCGGTTCCACGCGCACCTGGCCGCCCTGGCTGCGCGGCGCTTCCCCCCGGTGGGTTTCTTCCGTGGCTTCGTGGTGGAACGGTCGGGGGAGTACGGCGCGACCCTGGATGTGAAGAAGGGCGGGACCGCCGGGATCGTGCAGATGGCACGACTGTATGCGCTGGCCACGGGCAGTGATGCCATCGGCACCCGGGAGCGTCTCGAGGCCGCCGCGGGCCATGGTCAGGTGTCCACGAAGGGCGCACAGGACCTGCTTGATGCCTTTGAATTCCTGGGCAGCATCGCCTTCCGGCACCAGGCACATCTGATCAAGGTGGGGGAGAAGCCCAACTACCACATCGACCCGAAGAACCTCGGGCGTCTGGACCGCGACCATCTGCGTGATGCCTTCACCATCATCAAGGACATGCAGACCGCACTGGCCACCAAGTACCCCGTGAGGAACATCTGATGTTCAGCGCACTCTTTGGGGGCCGGGGTCGATCCGGGCGCACGGCGCGGTCCCGGCGTGCCACGGGTGCCCTGAAGGAATTCTATGAGGTGCCCGCGCCACAACCGTCGACAAGCCTGGATGAGTTGCCCCTGCTGGCGGTTGACGTGGAGACTACCGGACTCAAACCGGACGAGCACCAGATCGTCTCGATCGGGTGGGTGCCCGTCACCGGGCGCGTCATCGAGCTCGGGGGCGCGGGGTACCGGGTGATCCGGGGTACCGAGGGGTTCACCGTGGGGTCCTCGGCGGTGATCCACCGGCTCACCGATGATGAACTGGCCGCCGGCGTGGACCTGGAGGACGCACTCGTCGAACTGCTCGCTGCGCTCAAGGGGCGGGTTCTGCTCGCGCACTTCGCCCCCATGGAGCAGAATTTCCTCTCGGCGGCGTGCCTGAAGTACTTTGATGCACCTCTGCAGCTGCCGGTGGTGGACACCTTCGCCATTGAACGTCGCCATATGGAGAAGATGTCCACCTATCCCCGGGGGGAGGATCTCCGTCTGGCGCGGGTGCGGACCCGGTACGGCCTGCCGCAGTACTCCAACCATCAGGCGCTCACCGACGCACTGGCCTGCGCCGAGTTGTACCTGGCTCAGATCCGGGAGGTCAACGCCAGTGCCTTGAAGGAGATCGCCGAATAGGTTCCGGATGTGGCCTCGACCACTATCGGGGACTTTTCCCCAGGTGGGTGAGGATCGGCGGGGGAAGCCTAGTAGTATGGCCGTTATGCGTTTTGGACGAATTGCCGCCCCAGAGGGAATGTGTTTCTGCACCATCGAGGGCGACGGAGATGATATCGCCAACCTGACCGCCAAGGAGATTGAGGGAACCCCCTTCACCGAGATCAAGCACACCGGCCGCGAATGGCCACTGAAGGATGTCCGTCTGCTCGCGCCGATGCTGCCGAGCAAGGTCGTCGCGATCGGCCGTAACTACGCCGACCACGTCGCCGAGGTGTTCAAGGAGTCCGCCGAGCACCTGCCGCCGACCCTGTTCCTCAAGCCCCCGACATCCGTCACTGGCCCGGGTGCGCCGATCCGCATCCCGAGCTTTGCCACCAAGGTTGAGTTCGAGGGTGAACTCGCCGTGGTCATCGGCAAGCCGTGCAAGAATGTCAAGGCTGCAGACTGGAAGTCTGTTGTGCTCGGCTTCACCATCGTCAACGATGTCTCCTCCCGTGACCTCCAGTTCGCCGACGGCCAGTGGGCACGCGCGAAGGGCATCGACACCTTCTGCCCGCTCGGCCCCTGGATCGAATCCGACATCGACAACTTCGACTTGGACAACCTGCCCATCAAGGCACGTCTCACCCACGACGGCGTCACCGAGCTCAAGCAGGATTCCAACTCCATCCAGATGATCATGAAGATGGGCGAGATCATCGAGTTCATCACCGCCTCCATGACCCTGCTGCCGGGCGATGTCATCTGCACCGGTTCCCCGGCGGGCACCGAGGCCATGGTCGACGGCGACTTCATCGAGATCGAGATTCCGGGTCTGGGCAAGCTGGGCAACCCGGTCGAGGACGCCTGAATGGCCGACCACCACGAGCACCACGAGCACGGCCACCGGGGCCCGGGCCATCTGGCCACCCCGGAGGAGGCGGATGCCCGGTACACCTCCGCCGAGCGGGTGTGGAGCGGGAACCCGAACCAGGCGCTGGTCAGCTACCTGGGTGGGGAACCTGCCCGTGGCACCGCGCTCGACATCGGGTGCGGTGAGGGCGCTGACCTCATCTGGTTGGCCGAGCAGGGCTGGCGGGCAACCGGCATCGACTTCGCGCCCACCGCGGTCCGACGCGCCCGGGAGCTTGTCGACGCCTCACTCACCGCCCCCGACCGCCCCGAGGTGTTCGAGGTGTCCTTCACCGAGTTCGCCATCGAATCAGGCCGCCAGTTCGATCTGGTGACCTGCTCCTACGGGCAGATCCCGGCGAATGAGACCTCCATGGCACAGTTGGAGAACCTCGTCGCACCGGGCGGTATCCTGTTCATCACCCACCATGACCTCGAATCCGAGTCCGTGGCCCTGCCCCGGTGGATCGCCGATCACTTAAGTGACGAGTTCACCGTCACCGTGCTGGAGAACTTCGAACGCGATGTGCGCAGCGGTGCCGGTGCCCACCACAAGGATGATGTGGTGCTGCGTGCGGAGAAGAAGCAGGCGTCCTAGAGATCTCCTACAGGCCCAGTGAGCGCATGATGGTGCGCAGCTTGGCCGTGGTCTCGTCGAACTCCTCCTGAGCATCGGAATCAGCCACAATCCCACCGCCCGCCCACGCGCGGGCGGTTTTTCCATCCCCGGAGACCTCCGCGCAGCGGATGGCCACCATGTATTCCCCGTCACCGGTGTCATCACACCAGCCCACGGCACCGGCGTAGAAGTTGCGGGGGGATTCCGCCTCGATGATCAGGCCCTCGGCGGCATCGGTGGGGGTGCCGCAGATCGCCGGTGTGGGGTGGACCCGGATCGCCAGTTCCAGCGCCGTGGTGGAAGGATCCTTCAGGGTGCCCGCGATCGGGGTGGCCAGATGCCACATCTCATGGGTGCGGGTCAGTTCCGGGCGGGCGGGGATGTCCACCCGTGAGCACAGTGGTGCCAGCGCCGCCCGGATGTGGTCCACCACATAGGCGTGCTCCTCCAGGTTCTTGGCACTGGAATGGAGGCTGTCGGCGCGGCGGGCGTCCTCGGCCGCGTCCTCGGAACGTGGGGCGGACCCGGCCAGGGGATAGGCGGTGACGGTGGAACCCTGCCGTTTGATGAGTACCTCGGGGGAGGAACCGACCAGCATGTGGCCGGTGAACCCGGGGCCGGCGGCGGTGAGGTCGGTGATGAAACCGTCCCGGTTGTAGGAGTTGTCGATCAGGCGGGCCGCCACCAGGCGGGGGTCCACCGCGGGATCGAAGGCGATGTCGACGGCACGCGCCAGCACCACCTTGCCCAGGGCGGAATTGCGGATGGTGCGGATGGCGGCATCCACGCGTCGTAAATGCTCCTCGGGGGAGGGATCCATCCCGACCACGCGGGCGGCGAGCACCGACCCGGGACCGCGGCGGTAGTAGGCGTGTGGCTCGAGGGGGCCGTCCTCACGGATGATGCGCTCCGGCACGGTCAGCGCGGCCGGTTTGTCCCGTTCGAACGGCAGGGCACCCACGACCATCTCCACCCGCCCCCCTCGAAGCGCCTCCACGGCGTCCCAGGGGTCCGTGAAGGTCTCCTGTGAGCCCTGGGTGCGCACCGAGCCGTGCGCCCGCGAGAGGAGGAAATCCGGCGCGGTGGGCGGGGCCTGGGGGTCAAGGGGTGTAGCCATGGGTATTCATTCTAATCCCACCGGTTTCCGGGGTGGACGCGCACTCCCGGGGTGCAGGCGATTACCATAGCCAGCATGACTGATGTTCGTGTACGTTTCTGTCCCTCACCCACCGGCACCCCACATGTGGGCCTGGTGCGCACCGCCCTGTTCAACTGGGCCTACGCCCGCCACACCGGCGGCAAGTTGATCTTCCGCATCGAGGACACCGATGCCGCACGTGACTCCGAGGAGTCCTACGCCGCGCTTCTCGACGCAATGAACTGGCTCGGCCTCAACTGGGACGAGGGTGTGGAGGTCGGTGGCCCGCATGAGCCGTACCGCCAGTCCCAGCGTTCCGACATCTACCAGGATGTGCTGAAGAAACTCATCGACGCCGGCGAGGTCTACCCCGCGTACTCCACCGCGGAGGAGGTCGAGGAGCGACATCGCGCCGCCGGCCGTGACCCGAAGCTGGGCTACGACAACTACGACCGCACCCTCACCGAGGATGAGATCACCGCCTTCGAGGCCGAGGGCCGCAAGCCGGTCTGGCGTCTGCGTATGCCGGAGCAGGACTGGAAGTGGAACGACCTGGTCCGCGGCGAGGTGGAGTTCAAGTCCTTCACCCAGCCGGACTTCGTGGTGGCACGGTCCAATGGTCAGCCGCTGTACACCCTGGTCAACCCGGTGGATGATGCCCTGATGGAGATCACCCACGTCCTGCGCGGTGAGGACCTCCTGCCGTCCACCCCGCGTCAGATCGCCCTCTACGAGGCCCTCAAGCGCATCGGCGTGGCCAAGCAGACCCCGGTCTTCGGTCATCTGCCGTTCGTGATGGGGGAGGGCAACAAGAAGCTGTCCAAGCGCGATCCCCAGTCGGACCTGTTCCAGCACCGCACCAACGGCATCATCCCGGAGGGCATGCTCAACTACCTCGGTCTGCTGGGCTGGTCCCTGTCCGCCGATCAGGACATCTTCACCGTTGAGGAGTTCGTGGCGAACTTCGATATCGCCGATGTGCTCGGCAACCCGGCCCGCTTCGACCAGAAGAAGCTTGAGGCCATCAACGCCGACCACATCCGTCTGCTTCCCGCCGGGGAGTTCGAGGAGCGTCTGCGTGCGCACCTGAGCGAGTTCACCGACTTCCCGGAGGACTACCCGGCCGAGAAATTCTCCTTCGCCGCGGAGCTGGTCCAGACCCGCATCAAGACCCTCGCTGAAGGGTATGACCTGCTGAAGTTCCTCGTCACCGCAGATGAGGATCTGGTGCTCGACGAGAAGGCCGCGAAGAAGAACCTCAAGGAGGCCGCCATCGAGCCACTGGATGCCGGCATCAATGCTCTGGAAGCTGTGGCCGAGTGGACCACACCCAATATCGAGGCGGCGCTGACCAGGGCGCTCATCGAGGAACTGGGCCTGAAGCCCCGCGTGGCCTACGGTGCCCTGCGCGTGGCCATCTCCGGTGCGGCTGTGTCCCCACCGCTGTTCGAGTCCATGGAGCTGCTGGGACGCGAGTCCACGCTGACCCGTCTGCGCGCGGCACGGGCGGCCACCCCGTACCAGGCGGCGGAGTAGGTCCTTTTATCTCTCGAAGCGGATGATATCGCCGGGCTGGCAGTCCAGTTCCCGGCAGATCGCCTCCAGGGTGGTGAATCTCACCGCCTTGGCGCGACCGTTCTTGAGCACCGACAGGTTCGTCGGGGTGATCCCGATCCGCTCGGCGAGTTCGCCCACGCCCATTTTCCGCCTGGCCAGCATGACATCGAGATCCACGATGATCGGCATCAGATCACCCCGTCCAGCTCGGTGGAGAACCCGATGGCGCGGGCCAGCAGCGTGCGGGTGACGTAGACGAGCAGTGCCACACCGAGGACGAGCAGTGAGACCACCATGGCCACGATGACGAGGCCGGGGGCGTCGTCAAGCTCGGCGAGGATGTAGCCGAAGGGTAGGAGGAGCACCGCCGCCGCGGCGATGGCCACGGTGATCCTGTCCACCCAGGTGATGGCGCGCCGGTTGAAGATCTCATCGTGTTCCACCATGGCCAGCAGGCGGAACAGGCAGACGATGATGAACTGGACCAGGCCGAAGCCGGTGACGAAGAGGAGCACCAGGATCACCAGTGGGGTGCGTGAGAGCGTGCCGTGCTCCAGGGTGTCGATCACCAGCTGTGTGATCATGAGCCCTTGGACCGCCAGGGCACCGAGAAAGCCGATGCCGAAGATTATCCGGAGCGCTGAGAGAATGCGTGGGTTCATGACCCGACCCTTCCGTTTATCGAATTTTGATAGAAACATATCGAATAACGATAGGTCTGCGCAAGGGGGATGGCCCTGTGTTGTGTCAAGGTGCAGGCGGTGTACTCGCCAGAGGATTGTGGGGTGGATACCCGTTTCTGGTGACCAGCTGCTCGTGCGGGTGACACGGTCCGTGCGGAATCGGCGATGCGTGAGAGGTGTCCCTGCGGTCGGTGGTCAACCTGCCTGAATGGAGACATGCAGCCCTTCTCAGGTCATAGTGATGGCTGGGGTGTTGGGCTGGTCAAACCACCACCGGGACGGTGCCGTGCTGTTGCAGGGCCACCCGCAGCCGTTTCTCACCCCCTGGTCGGGGTTTGTCACGGATGATTCAGCCTACGGTCGTCATGACCGATTGAGAGCGCTCAACGGTGTGTGCGCGAGGGGATCTCCTCATGTCAAACAACGTAATGACCTGAAAAGGATCATCGCGAGCTGAGAAACGATGCTGGTTCAAGCAGCCTCCGGCCCCGGCATACGAACGGAGATTTAGTTAAACTGGCGGGCCGAAACTGCAGAGAAAGTGCGGTGGCCTTCCGGTGGCACCGTGCTGTGGCCGGAGGGGAGGAACGCATTGGATTTTCTACTCAGCATGGTTTTCCTGGTGCTGCTGGTGAATTTCCTTGTCGCTCTGATCGTCGTGCTCCGACGTGACCGTTCCGGTGGCTGGTTGCTGGTCCTCCTGCTGTCGAGCACCACCGGGGCCGCCCTGACCGCCGTTTTCGGGTTGCTCGTGGCGGAGGATGCCTCCCGGATCGCTGATGTCGCCCTCATCTTCACTGCTCTCGCCGCAGTGAGTGCCGCGGTCGCGGTGGTGGCGGGTCGACGCCGTGCGGATTCGGTCGCTGTCCGGAGGAGTGGGGATGCCCATGGTGTCTGACCTCATCGGCGCCGGCCTCATGATCCTCGGTCTCGTGTTCTTCACCGCGGGAACCGTCGGATTGCTCAGGTTCCCTGATGTGCGGAGTCAGCTGCATGCGCTGACAAAGGCGGACAACCTGGGACTGGGGTTGGTGCTGTTGGGGGTCGCGATCCAGGCGGGGGAGGTTTCCACCGCGATTCTGCTCCTGCTGGTCTGGGTGCTGGCGCTCGGAGCCGCCTCGGTCTCTGCACAGGCGCTCGCCGGGGTGGAGGCCCGCAAAGTGACCGAAGCCCCGCCGATGGGTGGGACGTCGGCAGGCGCGGAGGGGGATCGGTGACAGAGACCCTGCAGTATTCATCCACCCCCGGTGTCGGCATCCTGGACATCGTTCTTGCAGTGGGGGTGCTGCTGGCTGGTGGCATGGCGCTCGGCAGACGGTCCCGACGGGGCCAGACGGGAGCATTTCTGTCCCTGGGGGTGATCCTCAGTCTGGTGTGGCTCCGGCTGGGCTCCCTCGACATCGCCTTCGCGGAGGCGGCACTCGGCACCGGTCTATTGAGCGCAGTGCTGGTCTGGCTGGGAGTCCACCCGGCCCCGGAGGGGGAGAGGCGCCGAACCGCCCCCGCCTGGCTCACTGCCAGCGTCGGGGTACTCGTGGGGGCCCTCCTCACCGTGGTGGCCGGGGCGGTGCTGCTGCGGGCAGAGCAACGCCTGCCCGACTGGTCGGCCCCTCTGGCCACCGAGTTACCCGCCACCGGCGTCGAGCACGCGATCACAGGAGTGCTCCTGGCCTTCCGTGGCTACGACACGCTCCTGGAATCCGCGGTACTCCTGTTCGCCGGTGTCATAGTCCTGGCTGTGGGACGGGACAACGGGCTGCCCCACGTGCTCATGCCACAACCCGCCCTGCCGTCCATCCTCCGGTTCTACGCCCGCATCGCCGCACCCGTGCTTCTGCTGCTCGGACTGTGGCTGCTGTTCGCCGGCAGCTCCGGCCCGGGCGGGGCCTTCCAGTCGGGCGCGGTCCTTGCGGGCCTGCTGATCCTGCTGCGCACCGCCCAGGTCGACCTGTCGGTCCTGACCCGGTGGTGGCTACCGCTGCTGCTGGTAGTGGGCGTCATCGTCTTCATCCTGGCCGGCCTTCTCGGTCCCGTCGTGGGTTATCCGTGGCTGAGCTGGGTGGGGGACTGGGCGTTCGCGACGATTCTCATGGTCGAGGTGTTCCTCACCGCCGGGATCACAGCTGGTCTCTACCTCCTCTACCTCGGTCTGGAGAACCCGGGCCGGAGGATCCGGGAGGTGGAGGACGCGTGACCGAGGTGATCTCCGCGATCAGCATTGTCCAGTGGTATCTGGGTCTGGCGGTGATGCTTCTCGTCACCGGTCTGGTCCGGATGCTGCTGGTGGAGGACCGGGTGGCCCGGCTGGTTGCGATGAATGTCGTCGGGTCCGGATCCCTACTCGTGTTGGTGGCACTGGGGGCCCGTTCCGACCCCGCCGATCCCGTCCTGTCGGCCCTCGTGATCACCGGTCTGGTCATCACGGTGGCGTTCACGGGGGTCGGGGCGGTGCTCATCCGCCGCATCGAGGGACTCAGAACCACCGAAGGCACAGAGCACACCGGGCAGACAGAGACCCGGCGGGGAGAGGAGGCGCAGTGATGACCCTTCCCCAGTTCAGCCTCGGCGCGCTTGTACTGTTCCCGCTGCTTATGGCGGCGTTGACAGTCTTGCTCCCGGTAGGGAAGCGGCGTATCGCGGGCATTGTCACCGCCGTCGGCGTCGTTCTGCTCACGTTGCCGGTCGTGGCCACGGTGGCCGGGGGTGACCTTCTCGAACTGTCCCTCGGCGGTTACGACGCCCCGCTGGGCATCACGTTGCGTGCAGATGGGCTGTCGGTGCTGTTCCTCCTGCTCACCACCGTCGTCGGGGGTCTGGTCAGTGTCTACGCCGCCCTTGTCCCCGCCTCGACGGGGCAACGTCTGGTGGCCGTGGACAGTGCGGGGGAGACGCTTGAGTGGCGTTCCGGACATCCCGGCTACTGGCCACTGTGGTTGGGGTGTTGGGCCGGTCTCAATACGGTGTTCGTCTCCGGAGACCTGTTCAACACCTATGTCGGCCTTGAGCTTGTCGCCCTGACGGCCGTGGGGCTGGTGGCACTCGGCGGTTCCGACGCCTGGCGGGCGGCCCTGCGTTACCTGTTCATCGCGGTGCTGGGGGCGATGCTGTTCCTGGTGGGTGTCGGGCTGCTCGTCGCGGCGACGGGCACCCTCGACATCCAGCAGGCCGCCCGGGTGATCGAGCAGGAACCCGGCACCCATCCCCCGGTGGTGCTCGCGCTGGTGTTGATCACCGTGGGTCTGGTGATGAAGGTCGCGCTGGTGCCCATGCACGGGTGGCTCATCCCCGCCCATTCAGGCGCTCCGGGGGCCGTGTCCCCGTTGCTGTCGGCCCTGGTCATCAAGGCATCATTCTTCGTCCTCCTGCGCTGCTGGCTGTGGGTTGCAGGCCCCGGCATGATCCCAGCCCTGGTCGACGGCCCGCAACTGGCGGATGAGACGTGGCTGACCGTGCTCTCCGGGCTGGGGTGGCTACTGGGAGGCCTCGGCCTGGTGGCGATCGTCCTCGGCTCCATCCTCGCGCTCCGGCAGCCACGGCTCAAGCCGTTGGTGGCCTACTCCACTGTCGCTCAAGCCGGGTACTGGTTCCTGTTCTTCCCGATTCTCCTGGATCCCGGCTCCGAACAGACCGTGACCACACTCGCCGACGGGGCCGTGATCGGCGGGGCTACCACCGGCACCATTGGGTTGCTGCTGGGGCATGGTGTGGCGAAGGCTTCCCTCTTCCTCGTGGCCGGGCACCTCAAAATCAACTACGGCACCGATGAGCTGGCCCGGCTGCGTGGGGCAGGGCAGCGGGATCCGATGCTGATCATGGCGATGGGGCTGGCAGTGGTCGGGCTGGCCGGACTGCCGTTCTCGCTGGCGTTCAGCGGCAAGTGGGAGCTGGCCACCGCCGCCGTGGCGGCGGAACATTTCTGGATCGTGCTGACGGTAGTGGTCGCCACCCTGTTGTCGGCCGCTTACCTTTTCAAGGCACTGGCCCCGTTACTGGTTGCGGAGACAGAGGAGGGGGACATGATCCAGCCTGGTGGACTGCCAAGGGAGAAGGTCTCCTTTGCCGCCCAGGTGGTGCCGTTCACCTTGGGCACCCTGACGATCCTGACGGGTTTCATGGGCTTCTGGGTCTCCGACATGCTGGAGGTGGGTGCGCCATGGTGACGTTGTTCTCCCCGGAGGTACTGTCCTGGATTCCGTTGGTGATGCTGTTACTGTCCCTGCTCGCGGCGCTGCTGATCTTCCCCCTGCCTGAGGAACGGGTCCGGCTGAGGTCGACGATCAACCTCAGCGCCGCCGGCCTGAAGGTACTGCTGGTGATGCTGCTGTTCCCGGTGGTGCTGGATGCCGATCTGCGGCCCGAGTTCAGCATGCCCTTCCTGCCCGGCAGTGACCTGGTGCTGCGGGTGGATCCACTGGCCCTGTTCTTCGCCACCCTGTCCGCGGTGCTGTGGCTGCTGACCACGGTCTACGCCATCGGATACCTGGGGGAGGGGCAGAACCGCAGCCGCTTCTTCGGTTTCTTCAGCCTCTGTGTCACCGCGACGGTCGGCATCTCCTTCTCCGGCAACCTCATCACCTTCCTGGTCTTCTACGAGATGCTGACCCTGGTGACGTACCCGCTGGTCGCCCACTGGGGGGACCGCGCCTCCCTAAAGGCGGCGCGGGTGTATCTGCGCTATACGCTCAGTGGAGGCCTGGCACTGCTCATCGGTGTGGTGTGGTTGACGATCTACGCAGGTCCGGTGGACTTCGCACCCGGCGGTGCTGTCGGGGTGACCGAGGTGGCCACACATTCGCCTGGGATCGCCATCGTCATCTTCGCGCTCCTGGTCGGCGGTCTGGGTGTCAAGGCGGCTCTGGTCCCGCTGCACGGGTGGCTGCCGAACGCGATGGTGGCACCCGCCCCGGTTTCCGCCCTGCTGCACGCGGTCGCCGTGGTCAAGGCGGGTGTGTTCGGTATCGTCCGGGTCATCGACGACGTCTACGGCATCGGGGTGGCTTCGGAGCTGGGGGTACTGACCCCGCTGCTCGTGGTCGCCTGCGTGACCATCATCTACGGCTCTTACCAGGCACTGCGTCAGATCGACCTGAAGAAGCGTCTGGCCTTCTCCACAGTCTCGCAGGTCAGCTACGTGGCGGTGGGCATCTCCCTGGCAACAGTCGCCGGTGTGACGGGCGGTGTGGCCCACCTTGTCCATCAGGGCATCATGAAGATCACCCTGTTCTTCTGTGCCGGGCTCTACGCCGAGACCCTCGGCGCCAAACGGGTGGACCAACTGACCGGTCTCGGGCACCGGATGCCGGGAACATCCCTGGCCTTCACGATCGGTGCCTTCGGCATGATCGGCCTGCCCCCGACCGCCGGTTTCATCTCCAAGTGGCAGCTGGGCGTGGGAGCCCTCGAGGCGGATCATTCCTGGGTGGTCGCCGTCCTCGTGGCCTCCTCACTGCTCAACTCCATGTATTTCCTCCCCATCGTCTACCGCCTGTGGTTCCGGAAGCCGGACCGGGACGGCGACAGCGCGGATGACAGTGCTTCCTCCGCCACCGGGGGCGCAACCCAGGTCCGTGTCCGGGAACCGAAGGCGTTGCTCGTGCCCGCTCTCCTCACCGCCGCAGCCACCGTTGCCTTCGGTGTTGTCGCTTCGGTTCCCTTCGCCCCGCTGCAGATCGCGGGACAGATCGCCGAGGGGGTGTTCAACTGATGCTGGCGGCCGCACTCCTACTGCCCGTGGCGTTTATCGCCCTCATCGCGATGGCCGGTATCGTCCCGGCCCCGGACAGGCACCGGATCCGCCGGGTCGGATCGGTGCTGGCACCGGTGGCAGTGCTGCCCGCTGCCACTGCCGCGGTCGGGGGCTCCCCCGAACCGTGGGAGGTCCCGTGGTTGCTCTTCGGCTCGAACTTCGCCATCGATGAGGTGGCCAGGCCTCTGCTGCTGGTCACGGCGCTGCTCTACGGCTCCGCACTGGTGGCGATCGCCTGGGTCCGTCCCGGGGACCGGGAACCTCGGGTTGCCACCTTGTCGGCTTTTCTCCTGGCCTGCTACACGGGCAACATCGGCGTATACCTTGCCTCGGACACGGTGGCCTTCTATCTGGCCTTCGCGGCGATGAGCTTCTCGGCCGCCGGCCTGGTCATCCACTACCGGACCCGGCAGGCCCGCCGGGCCACCGTCATCTACCTGATCATGTCGGTCATCAGCGAGACCTCCCTGCTGGCGGGGATGATGCTGGTCGTCCACGCCGGCGGGGGACAGCTTGTCGACGCCCCGCAGGCAGTGCTTGACTCGCCCCACACGGGCCTGACACTCACCCTGCTGTTCATCGGGTTCAGCATCAAGGCGGGCACCCTGCCACTTCACGTGTGGCTCCCGCTGGCACATCCGGCCGCTCCACCTGCGGCCTCGGCTGTGCTCTCCGGGGCGATGGTCAAGGCAGGCCTCGTCGGCTGGCTGCGGTTCTTCCCGACAGCAGCCGACCCCCTCGGTGAGGATGCGGTGATCACGCTCGCCCGGGTTATGCTGATGCTCAGCCTGCTGGGAGCCTTCCTCGCCGTGCCTCTCGGGGTGCTGCAGAACAACCCGAAGGTCATCCTGGCATATTCGACGATCTCCCAGATGGGCTTCATCGGCGCGGTGGTCGCCGCTGGCATGCTGCTGCCGGGAGCGGCCACCGCCGCCACCGCCGCGGCGGTGCTCTACGCGGTCCATCACGGCTTTGCGAAGGCTTCGCTGTTTCTCGGTGTGCCCGTGCTCCGGCATTTCGGCCGGGGCGCGATCGGCGTGGCAGTGCTCGCCGGGTTGCTCTGGGCAGGCCTGTCCGTGGCCGGTGCTCCCGGGACCTCCGGGGCTTTCGCGAAGTACGTCTCCAAGGAGGCGGTGGCTGACATCACGGTGTTCGGCATCGGACTCGACGTTCTCCTGCCCCTGGTGGCCACTGGGTCAACCCTCCTGCTGATGCGTTTCGCCTGGGTGATGTGGCGTGAGGAACGCACCTCCCGCCCGGTGCCCGACGGGGAGTTCGGCGCGTGGGTGGCGCTCTGTCTGGCCGGACTGACGGTGCCCCGGTGGGTGGGCTCGGACTGGCTGCCACTGGACCCGCCCATCTGGGGCCCCGGCACGCTCTGGGACATGATCTGGCCCATCGCGCTGGGACTGCTGCCGGGCCTGGTGGTCTGGTGGCTGGCTGCCCGGCAACGGTTACCCGGGTGGTTCCCCGCCGCCGACGGTTCTCTGGCACCACCGGGGGATCTCGTAGTCGTCGAGGAGCGGGGTGTCCTGCGGGCATGGTCGGCCGGCGCACGGGCCCTGACTGCTGTGCACACCGGAGCGCGCCGGGCTGCGGGGGTCGGAACCACCGCCGTGCTGGGTGCTGGTGACCGGATCCAGCGCGCCGCCGTCGCCAGCGAGGCATTGGTGCGTGAGTGGCGTGGCGCAGGTTTGGCCATCCTCCTGCTGCTGGGTGGGGTGGCGGCACTGGTGGCACTGGGTCTGCTGACGGGGGAGTGGTTCTGATGAGGACAGTTGCAGGCATCGTCGTGCGGGTCGTGTTGTTCGCGCTGGTATGGGTGGCGTTGGCGGGTTGGGACCCCGGCTACGCGACCTACGGCATCGTGAGCATCATCGCAGCCACCGCCCTCAGCGTCGTGCTCATCCCCCCGGGCCGGGCAGATATCCGGGCCTGGCCACGGCGGGGGTGGGCCCTCCTCCGGTTGGTCGGCTGGTTCCTCCGGCAGGCGATAGTGGGTGGGGTGGATGTCGCGCTGCGTGCGGTCCGCCGAACCCCTGACATCGACACGGCTGTGGTGGTGGTGCCCTTCACCCTCCCGCCGGGTCCCGGACGGGAGACGGCGATGCTGCTGATGAACCTTATGCCGGGCACGATGGTGCAGCAGGCGGTGGCCGTCGACAAGGATGGTCGACTCACGGATGCCGACTGCCCCGGTGCCGTCGCCACCGGTGTGGAGCTGCACACCCTGTCGGAGGACCTGGCGCCGGCCCGGCAGTGGGCGGAGCTGGAACGGCGGGTTGCCGCGACCTACGGCGTGGAGGTGGGTGGAAACACCGACTTCAGTGAACCGTCCGCGCGCGCGGAGTAGTGAACACCCTCGTCTCACCGCTCAGTGTGTCGGTGTAGGCCAGCTCGCGGGTGATCAGGTGCATGGGCTCCGTCCTGTCCCCGGCATGGATGCGCGGGTCGACGGGGTCACGGAGGATTGGCACACCAGCCCCCAATGTGCGGGTGATCTGTAAACCGCTTCTGGTAGGCCCCGCAGAGGTCAAACGGTTGAGCCGGTGTGCGGGGTGGGGGTTCGGGCGTCGTGAAGCGTTCTAGTGCTGCTCGAGGAGCGCCTTGAGCTTCGCGTTCGAGGTGTCCTGCAGGTGTTCGATACTGGTCAGGAAAGGCACGCCGGGGGAGAGCATGCCACTGAAGGTCATGGTCTGGGTGACCTCGGTGAGGTTATCCTCCACGCGGCTGAGGCGGATGGTGTCGGTGACGGACAAGACCCACCGTGCGATGATCTTCGCCTCCCAGGTCATTTCGGTCTGGGGTTCTAACACGGTGAGGGTCGGGCGGAAAGAAGCCCGTAGGCGAGAGGTCTCCGGGTGGTGGGTGTGCATGCGCAGTTTCCTGCCCTCCTCCAGGCCCTCCGGTGCGCTGGAATGGACGATGTGATCATTCCACTCTGAGGCACGGCCGAGGTCGGTCACCAGGTCCCAGACCTCATCCACGGACGCATTGATCCGGACGGTACGGGTGGCAGACAGCGGCAATGCGCGGCTGACAGCCCAGGAGGAGAATGCGGCCACGCCGGCCCAGAAGATCAGTGGGATGAGCAGTGCTGGGAAGGGCATGCGGAGAGGATCCTCTCTGAAGTTGTCCATGGGGGCGGATCTTCAATACTAGTGGGGATCAGGGATTTTGGGGGAGGGGATCTCACTGGTTTATCGATGCTCTTACCTGCGGATTTGTGACTTTCAGTTGAATGTGGCTATAGTATTCACCTGTTGCACGGAGTTGGATAACCCGCCAGGCGGTGAAGTTGTCTGATGATGTCAATGATTGGCCTATGGTGTAATTGGCAACACAAGGGTTTCTGGTACCCTCATTCTAGGTTCGAGTCCTGGTAGGCCAGCTGCGATCAGCTGGATTTTATAGTGATCGTGTCCTTTATGCCCCGTTCGTCTAGAGGCCTAGGACGCCGGCCTCTCACGCCGGTAACACGGGTTCGAATCCCGTACGGGGTACAACGCACTGGCACCGATTCTCAGATAGAGAATCGGTGCTTTTCGTGATTTCGCATACGTCTGATGTCACCCCTGCCCAGGACGAGCATACTGGTCAGATGAGCTGCGGATTTTCATTTAGTGGGGGTGGCCCTATCAATGCAAAAGGATGCCTTTATCCGCATGGGCTTTACCCACTGTTGACCTGACGTTAGAGTCGAATTCAACAGAGAAGTTCAATCCCGATATCTCGAAGGAACCAGCTGCTGACCAGCGTAAATGGATCCCCAGAGTTTCGGAACGGGCGCTCTGGAATCAGTGGAAACCGATCCAGTAAAGGAGAGTGTATGGCAGTAAGTGAAGAGAAGACGAAGTTCGGACGCAACGAAGCCGTCCTCGAAGCAGCTGGCAATGCCGTAACCATGGATTCCGAGCGCTAGAGATGCGTGAATCAGGAGCTCGCTACGAGATGACACCTCGTTGGAGTCATTCGACACCCACCTTCACCCCCTTCAACAACCCACACCCGGCACATTAAGCCCCCGATGGGCACAGCGGACGTAACACCGAGGACAATCAACTCGGGTTAACGAAACTTCCGAACCGAAGCCGGAAAGCGGTGGCAGCAGGTTGGAGCCACAGGTGGACGTGAGAGAGTCGGATCAAGAACTAAAAATTGGTCCCTGCACACTGACACCCCTCCGAGAACACCCGGAGCGGGTGTCCTTCCATGTGTGCGACCATGTGCCGAGAAAACAGGTACTGACCACCTGATTTGTGTGATTAAACCGTGCTGACATATAGTTTTCTGCGTACCGCGCCCCGTTCGTCTAGAGGCCTAGGACGCCGGCCTCTCACGCCGGTAACACGGGTTCGAATCCCGTACGGGGTACAGATTAAAGAAGCCACTCAGTGAATTTCACTGAGTGGCTTTTTCTTTGTTCAAGCGGTGGTTTGGAAGATGCGGGTTAAGGGACAAAAAGTGGGTTAAGGGACAAAAAGTGTGTCCGGCTCCGGCGTGTCGCCGAGGCCGGATCCGGTGTTATCGGCCTACCGATCCCTGTCTGGTACCCATAGAGTGTGAATACGTGGAGTCGATCGCGGTGTCGTAGGTAGCTGGTCGACCGTCATCGTGTCCGTGGATGTTCCCGATCTCGGTTGCCAGTACTTCAGCTGCAAGCTGACGTGCGTGTTGACCCCTGTTTGGTGGACACGCTGACCCTGGCCCAGAATGGGCCGGAGAATGCGAGAAACACCATGCCGAAGAACACCTACACCGATGAGTTCAAAGCCGACGCGGTCCGGCTCTACGAGACCACCGAGGGTGCCTCGTTCTCGATGATCGCCACCGATCTGGGCATCAGCCGGGCGACGTTGAAGAACTGGGTCTACGCCCAATACCGTTAAGTTAGTGGTGGGATGACGGTGACCACTGGGCCGAGTGGCCGACCACAATGATGGGATCGTTTCACCGGCCATTTCGACATCTTTCGTTTAATCACCCGCGGATTCTTCCGCCTTCGTCGCGGTGGGTTGAGGTACCTGGCCAGCCAAGACACTGCCCGATCCCATAAACTTCGGGCGGTGTGCGGGTCGTCAGGGGGGAAAAGAGCCCTGGATCACCGAACGACGGGTAAGCTTCAAGGCCTTAACAAATGACACCCGCACCGGAGGGTGCTCACTGGCAGTGGCCGCATCAGCCATCAGTGTCCTGATCGCGTAGTGGCAGCACAGATGCCCCCAGATCTCCTGACGCACCAACTCCGGGGACTTTGACCGCAACACCCTTTCTCGTCCACGCTGATGGGTTTTCAACTCATCGAAAGTGTTCTCGATCTCCCACCGGGCGTGATACGCCGCGATCAGATCCTCCACCGACACCTCATCAGGATCCAACAAGGTGGTCAACAACCGATGCTGCTGGTCGACAATGCCAGCCTCATCGTCACCGGTATCGATGTGGTAGTCCACCACCCGCACCATCCTTGGGGCAACCTGCCGCCACCCCGGCCCACTGCTCGGGGTAATCGTGGCCAACCATGTTCCATCCTCCAGGGTTCGCACATGGTGTGGTTTCACATTGTTCCGGATCCGCCACACCAGATCCGCACCACGGTCCTGGGCGGTAGCCCACCGGTGGAAACTATAAAACCCCCGATCAGCGACCAGTACTGAGCCTGGATCCAGCCGGTCGATCAGTTCATCAGCCAGGGTCGTTTCCCCGGTGCCCAGCCCGCCGATGACCGCGTCCAGGATCGCATGTGATCCACATTCCGCGATCGCCACGACACGGGCCTGCGGGTACCCGGCCTGACCACGTCCGGTGCCGGGACGCCCGAAATGCTCGACATTGGCTGGCGTATCCGGGACATCCAAGGTGGTGCCATCAACAGCCAACAGGCGTTTGCCCGCCAGCCAGGCCCCCTCCCACCCCGGCCGGGCCAATGGTTGGGCAACACGGGCAAACAACGCTGCCATCGGTTCATGTCCCAGCCTGACCCTGGCCTGGAAAATCGCGGAGCGTGACGGAGCAGGTACTGCCTGTTCCTCCCACCTGCAGGCCCAGGACAGTCCATCGGTGAGATCGGCGTAGATATCCTCATAGGATCCATCGGAGTTCAAAGCCATTGTGATGGTGTAATACACCATTACCCGGGAGGGCAGGATGCGGGATCGTTGCTGGGTACGACCGGCCTGCGCGACGACCTCGTCCACGACATCGGCCGGAAACACCCGGGTGAGCAGGCCCACCGAGATTAAATCCGATAACCGACGATCAGTATCAGGTTGTGTCCGTCCATGTCGAGGCATAGCACAACACTACACCCACTAACTTAACGGCATTGGGTCTACGCCACCCGCAAGGGCCCGCGGCGTCCAGCCCAGCCGCACCGCCGAGGACCCCACCGACGAGCTGCTGCGCCTGCGCAAAGAAGTCCAGCACCTGCGCTCGGAGACCCAGAAGCTTTCCACCGAGCGCGATATCCTGCGCAAGGCCGCGAAGTATTTCGCGGGAGAGACGACCTGGTGATCCGCTTCCAGTTCGTTGACGACTACGCCACCACCTACTCGGTCAAGCTTTTACAAGTGGCGGGACGGCAAGCCTGCCCGCAGGCAGCGCCAGCACGCCGATGAGGTGCTGGTGGCCCAGATGCGGGACTACCACGAGGAGTTCGACGCCACGATCGGAGTGCGCCGCATGACCGCCGAAATCAACGACACCGCGCCCACGCGGGTCAACCACAAACGCATCGAACGTCTCATGCGCCAGCACCAGATCGCCGGGGTGAACCTGCGCAAGAAGAAACGCACCACCATCCCGGACCAGGACGCGAGGGTCTTCGACGACCTCGTCGGCCGAGACTTCACCGCCGAGGACTGCAACCAGCTCTATATCGGCGACATCACCTACTTGCCCTGCGGGAAAGGAGAATTCATGTACCTGGCCACGGTCATCGACGTCTGTTCCAGGCGTCTGGTCGGCTACTCGCTTGCGGACTACATGCGTACCAGTCTCGTCCAGGACGCGATTGAGGACGCGGCACGCACGAGAGGCTCCCTGGACGGGGCAATATTTCACTCGGACCACGGCAGCGTCTATACCTCCTCAGCGTTGCAGACCACGTGCCGGAGGCTGGGGATCCGCCAGTCGATGGGCCGGATCGGATCGAGTGCGGATAACGCGATGGCTGAGTCGTTCAACGCCTCGCTGAAGCGGGAGACGCTGCAAGGTTCTGGTAGCTGGGCGTCGCCGGTTCAGTGTCGACGGGAGGTGTTCCGGTGGATCACGAGGTACAACACACGTCGTCGGCACTCCGGGATCAGTTACTTATCGCCGAGAGCTTTCGAAGATGCGGCCTCGGCTGTTACCGTGGCGCCTGCTGCTTGATCAATCCTGCGTGTCCCCTCAAAGGGGGACACCCCCCACTTGATCATGCAGGAAGAATAATCCCGCATGATTTTGTGTTGCGTGGTCAGATGTCAGAGGGCATCAATTCACCTGAAGATGTCCGAGAAATCATCTGGCCTCTGGTGGCAGAGCACTTTCAAGAAATCTGGGATCGGCCCGACAATCACTAGCAATTACCCGTCACTCCCGATAAACCTCGCCACCACCGGCAACAAATTCCCGGGACTTTTCTTTCATGCCTTCCGTGGAATCAGAAGCCCCAACCCCAGGCATCCCCAATTCAGCGATTTGCTCGCCAAACATATCGCGAATGTCCTGGCTAATGCGCATGGAGCAGAACTTTGGGCCACACATGGAACAGAAGTGCGCTGTCTTCGCGGGTTCTGCCGGCAGGGTTTCATCGTGATAAGCGATGGCGGTGTCGGGGTCGAGGGAAAGCGCAAATTGATCATTCCAGCGGAATTCAAAACGTGCCTTGCTCATAGCATCGTCCCAAGCTCGCGCGCCAGGGTGGCCTTTGGCAACGTCAGCAGCGTGGGCTGCGAGCTTGTAGGTGATGACGCCGGTTTTTACGTCGTTACGGTTGGGTAGGCCCAGGTGTTCCTTCGGGGTGACATAACAGAGCATGGCGGTTCCACCCATGGCGATGTGAGCTGCACCGATGGCGGAGGTGATGTGGTCATAGCCTGGTGCAATGTCGGTAACTAAGGGTCCAAGAGTGTAAAAAGGAGCGTCAGCAGCCCACTTTTGTTCCAGCTCGTTGTTTTCTTGAATCATGTTCAGTGGAACGTGGCCGGGGCCTTCAACCATCACCTGCACGTCATATTCCCAAGCGCGCTGGGTTAACTCACCGATGGTCTTTAGTTCAGCAAATTGAGCGGCGTCATTGGCGTCGGCGAGTGATCCGGGGCGCAGGCCATCGCCGAGTGAGAAGGCCACATCATATTGTGCAAAGATCTCGCACAGCTCGTCGAAATGCTCAAAGAGGAATGACTCGCGGTGGTGCGCTAGGCACCACCCGGCCATGATGGAACCGCCACGGGAGACAATGCCGGTTACCCGGCGCGTGGTTAGCGGGATATAGGCCAGCAGTACGCCGGCGTGGATGGTCATATAGTCCACACCTTGTTCGCATTGCTCAATGACGGTATCGCGGAATACTTCCCAGCTGAGGTCGGCGGCTACGCCATTTACTTTTTCCAGCGCTTGGTAGATCGGGACGGTGCCGATGGGAACCGGGGAGTTGCGGATAATCCATTCGCGAGTGGTGTGAATGTCATCGCCGGTAGACAGATCCATCACGGTATCGGCACCCCAACGTGTGGCCCATTGCAGCTTGGATACCTCCTCCTCGATGGAAGAGGTGACGGCGGAATTGCCGATATTGGCGTTGATTTTGGTTAGAAATTTGCGACCAATAATCATCGGCTCCGATTCCGGGTGGTTGACATTATTGGGAATAATCGCACGTCCGCGGGCAACTTCAGAGCGCACAAATTCCGGATCAACGTGTTCGCGCAGCGCCACAAACTCCATTTCCCGAGTGATCTCGCCGGCTCGCGCATAGGCCATTTGGGTAACGCGCTTGCCAGGCAACGCCTTCAAAGGCGCTGGTTTTTGGCCTTTCCACTCAGCTGAAGCTTGACCTCGACGCATTGCCGAGCGGCCGTCGTCGATAAGCAAACGCTCGCGCCCGGTGTACTCGGTGACGTCGCCGCGGGCGGTGATCCAAGGTGTGCGCAGGCGCGGAAGTCCCAGCGTAGGGTCAGTTTCTGGGCCACGCGTGCGGTAGATGCGAAAAGGCTCGTTGGGGCCACTTGGCGAGTCATCGAGGGCGATTTCAGTCTCGGGAACTTCAAGGCCGTGCTTGCGGATGGGGGAGTAGCTGTGCTTCGGGTGGATCTCATTTTGGGTAGGCGTCATTGCACCATTCCTCTCTTCCTTCGCCGGTACTAACCGGACAGGTTCGAACGGTGCTCGCGCAGCAATCAGCGCGATCTCAGCCCGTGCTCGGGCGCCCGTGGGGACTGCCGTCAAAACTAGCGCGTTGCCCGCGTGGGCGTGAAAGTTACCCCCATGCGGGGGTTGAGGGAGGGGGCTTTTCGACGAGTGCCTGTGGCGGTGGGCTTGCATCTAGACCAAGCGGTCTGCTAACCTCATCTTCGCGATCAAGAAGTTCAGCCTCTAAGCCCTTCGGCAGGCTGACTGGCAACCGCGCAACGCACACGGTGCCCCCGAAGGAAGATCCGCTCTGTACTCAAAAGACTGCAGAGAAGAGCGATTATGAAGGAGATTCCCATGCGGAATACCTATGAAAACACCCCGCTAGTAATCAGATTGCACAACAAGTGCGGGCACACTCAATCCGGGCATGATGTGTTTTACCTTCGGGCAAAGGTAACCCTGGAAAGATCGGAGTGGTTGCCGGTTTCCAATCTGCGAATGGACGGGGAGTGGGTCGAATTTGATGCCGGTGACAAGCATTATCGCGGTTGGAATCACAACAGCGAACTAATTGCACAGGTCATCGCTGTCGATCCAACAGCTCAGTGGGAAGATAGCAGTAGTTTCGGTGGTCTCCTGCGGCTACCAACTGAAGGTGGTTTCCATATCTTCAACCTTGGCTTCAAGCGGACCGTAGAGGGCTGCACTAGGTAGAAGTAGGTCTTGGGGGAAGGTCATCTTGGAGATTTAATCAAGAGTTGGCCTTCCTCCAAGGGGGTCAAGATGCTCCTATAGTGTGTCAAGCGCTTTGGAGAAGATTTTCGTAGGCAGCGGCTAATTCCGTCAAAGGGCGTTTTCCCGTTTCAATATCGCTGATCCTGGCAGGAGCGCACCCAAGACGGCCCGCAACCTCTGCCTGAGTCAGGTGCTGGGCCTGACGACGTTGCTTTAAGTCTGGGCGACGCAGATCCCTGGGCTCAGGCCGGCTGGACTGTGCGCACAGCACGCGGTACACCTCGCGCACAATGGCCCGCTTGAGACAGCGAATGATCTCCTTCTTCGACAGTCCTTCCGCAGTGCGTTTAGCCACGTAGTCTTTGGTTCGTTGGTCACATCCCATGCGAACTACCGCGATTCGGTACAGAGCTGAATTTGCCCGCCGATCCCCGCCACGGTTGAGCCTGTGGCGGGTGGTTCGCCCGGAACTCGCCGGCAGTGGCGCTACCCCACATAGCTGTGCCAGGGCCGCTTCGGACGGGATACGCTCCGGATTCTCACCGATGCTGACGATCAGTTCAGCGGCGATCAGCGGGCCGCTGCCAACCATGTTGCTGATATACGGGTTGATGCTTGAGACAAGAGCACTGATCCGGGCTTCCAGGTCATCGCATCGCTCACGCACCTGAAGATAGGTGGCGGCCAGAATCTTCAGGCTGGAGGCAACGGCATGCGCCGGGGCGTGATCGTCAGCTTGCGGCCGGCAACGAGACAGGGCAAGGACCATGGCGTGATTGGTCATGCTGCTGTAGCGGGCCCTGATGTCATCGGGGGCGGTGATCAGCAACGACTTGATCGTATTCATGATTCTCACGGTCGTTGCCACGAGCTGTTTCCGGGTGATGTAGAGCGTCCTTAATGATTCCACTGGCCCTGTCGAATCTTTCGGGATACTCAACGCTTCCCCGGTGAGGACTTGCCGAGCGGCAGCCAGGGCATCGACTGGGTCTGATTTGCCGTTGCGCCGACGAACCGCGCGACTGGGGCGCAGCACCTCGACGACCGCATAGCCGGCGTCGACGAGATGTCGCGTTAATCCTGCCCCGTAGGAGTTGGTTCCTTCCACTCCCACGGTATCGACACCATGGGTGTGCAGAAACAGCGCCAGCTGTGCATAGCCCGAGGTGGTAGCCGGAAAAGTTGCGGTGGCCAGATGCTGGCCCGTAGCGGCGACGGCAGCGACGGTGTGGGTGTCAGTATGTGTGTCGACACCGGCGACAGGGATGGACGGGAGGGGGATACCTGTGATTGTCATGGACGTCTCTTTCGACAGGAGGGGCACTACGTACGGCCGTGGATCCGAGATGTCGGGCAGACAAGACGCTGATGGGACTACTACTATGGCACCTGCCGGGGTGGTCACGGTGAGAAGTCACGCTCCTATGAGGTCATGACCGCATCACCAGATCCGCGGTGCGGGGCCGGAACCGGCTTGGAAGACAAATCTTGACAAAGGCACACAGTCAGACTGTGGCCAGTCCATAGGTGGGTCATTCCGGTGGTTCCGGTCCCGTACTCCCATTATCAGCGTCCATTTGAGTGGTGGATCCGTCAGCCCGACTCAGTGGGGATTAGCTAACTGATGGCCACCGGTTTCTATGCCACGATCGCCTCCCTAAAGCTCGCGGAGAGATCAGCGTCAACCGCATCGGCAGTCACCGTGGTCAGCATTGCGGCCGTGTCTTTCAGGACGCCGAGTTGCATATAACGCCGCTGCTGGATCCAGTCCTCATGTGGCTACTGCCAACACCGCCCCGACCAGGCGAACCACTGAGTCCCGGTCAGGAAAGATCCCGACCACGTTCGTGCGCCGGCGGATTTCCTTGTTCAACCGCTCAGTCGGGTTATTCGACCACACCTTGGTCCACGCAGCCTTCGGAAACGACGTGAAGCTCAGGATCTCGTCCAACGCCTCTTCCAGGTGGACGGCAGCCTTCGGCAGCGTCGGCTCCAGCATGTCTACGACCCATCGGGCCTGGGCCCATGTCTTATCTGGGGCGTCCTGGTCAACAATGGAGTGAAACATCGTGCGCACCCACTTCCACTCCGACCGGGGCACGGATGTCGGATAGGTTCTTTGCATAATGGGTCCGACACCGCTGCCAGGATGCGTCGGGAAACACATCCCCGATGGCGTGCGAAATCCCGCAATGGGCGTCACTGGTGATCAACCCGACCGCAGTCAGTCCGCGGGCCTTGAGATCCCGGAAAAACCCGGTCCAGGACGAGGTCGACTCGGCGGTAGCGATCTGCATGCCGAGGATCTGCCTAAACCCTTCCGCATTGATCCCGGTGGCCAGCAACACCGAGCATGTGACGACGCGTGCGCCTTCGCGGACCGTGATGGTCAGCGCATCGGCAAAGACGTATAAATACGGGCCAGCATCCAGCGGGCGAGTCCTAAAGTCTTCGACCATCTGATCGAGGTCTGTGGCCATAGTTGATACCTGAGATTTCGACATGCCGGTGATCCCGAGGGATTTCACGAGGTCATCCATCCGGCGGGTCGACACGCCTTTCAGGTAGGCGGTGGCCACCGCTGAGGTGAGTGCGGATTCGACGCGAGTGCGGTGTTCCAGCAGCCAGTCGGGGTAGTAGGAACCCTGGCGTAGCTTCGGGACGGCGATGTCGACGGTGCCGACGCGGGTGTCGAGGTCGCGGTGGCGGTAGCCGTTGCGCCGGTTGGTTCTGTCCGGGTCATTGACGCCGTACTCGGCTGCGCAGACCTGGTCGGCCTGGGCGGAAAGCAGCAGGTTGATGGTGTCCTGAAGCATCTGCCGCATCAGGTCCGGGGAGGCTTGGGCCAGTAGGTCGTCAATGTAGCCCGGTCGGGTCGATAGAATGAGGCGCAGAGGCCATCGTGGGTTGTCCTTTCGAGGATGTGTGGTAACTGAGTCGAAAGGTACCGCGGTGGCCTGCCTGTGTTGCTGATCAGGGTGCTCACCGTGCGGTAGCTGTACACCACTTTAGAAGACGTAACCACGGGAACGGTCCGAGCAGGATGTTGAACGCCTGATGCTCGCCTCCGGCATCAGCCCGGGGGAGATCACCATCATGCTGCCCGACGATCACGTGTACGGGATTTATGGTGTGGTGAAGAAGCGAGCGGCCACACCCAGCCCGTTATCCGAGTGTGGCGGGGAGCCGGATTTGGTCGAGTGACACCGTTGTGGTTATAGTAGGAGCCGTTAACAGCGCAGCTCGCAGAGCTTAAACGCTGACTGACATTGGCCTATGGTGTAATTGGCAACACAAGGGTTTCTGGTACCCTCATTCTAGGTTCGAGTCCTGGTAGGCCAGCTGCGATCAGCTGGATTTTATAGTGATCGTGTCCTTTATGCCCCGTTCGTCTAGAGGCCTAGGACGCCGGCCTCTCACGCCGGTAACACGGGTTCGAATCCCGTACGGGGTA
The DNA here is from genome assembly GCF_000011305.1 of Corynebacterium efficiens YS-314. NCBI lineage: Bacteria > Bacillati > Actinomycetota > Actinomycetes > Mycobacteriales > Corynebacteriaceae > Corynebacterium > Corynebacterium efficiens. The sequence continues at coordinate 1,478,322 of NC_004369.1, forward strand.
CAATAAATCGAGGCAGTCCGCATCACGCGGGCCGCCTCTTTTTTCTTTTCAGTCAGTCAGGCCGAGCACCTCGTCGAGGGTCCTGTGCGCGGTATCCCAGGGGATGCGTTCCTGTTCGATCCGGATCTTCCCCTCTGTGAGCAGGGCCCGCCGGGCATCGGACTCCGATGGGGTGAGAAGCGGCAGAACGGTGGTGGGATCACCCGGGTCGGGGACACCGAGGTGGGCCCAGCGGTTGACGTCGGCTGGTGACATCATCACCGATTCCACCGTCGCGAAGCTGCTGCGCAGCCGGTGGAGGATGGCGAATCCCTCGGCGTCGAGGTCACCCCAGTACACGAGTCTGTCGCACCGGTGCAGCCAGGGGAGCCGGTCCAGGGAACCCACCGCGTAACCGGCACCCCACACAGCCACGGTCCCCGGCCAGGCGGTGCTCAGGCTCAGGAAGGTCTCCTTGTTCTCCACGATCAGCGCGATCCGTGGTCCAGCCGTGGGCCACATCGTGGCGGCCTCGGCGACCGGGGTGCTGATATCGGTCACCCCGGTTCCCAGCGAGGGGTCGAGGATCCTCAGGCGGACGAGATGATCACCGGTGACCAGGCCCAGGTCCTCCACACCGAGCAGGTGACGCACCAGACGCGCATTACGTTCCAACCATTTGCCATGCACCCCGGCGACGGCCACGGCGCGGGGTCGGAGGCCGGACCCGGGGTGCTGCCGGAACCAGTCCACGACTCGGGGCACCCAGGTGCATTCCTCCACCGGAAGGTCCCTCCACAAGGGCACCACCTCCACGGCGCGCTCGGTGTGCTCAACGCCGAGCAGCGCGAGCTTGTGCTGCAGTTCCGAGAAGACTCCGGTTGTCCCTGCGAGCTCGGCAAGCTCCGCGGATGTTGAGGTGCTGATGCGTGTCGGCACGGGCTGGACACCCAGGCCCACACGGTGCCAGTGCTTCTCCTCCACGGTGATGCTTCCCGGGCCGCGCCAGGCCTGCCAGGTACGGATGAACTCCTGAACGGTGTCGAAGTCACGGGAGGCGGTGGCGGCGGTTGGTGGCTGCAGGGGCAGAGACCAGGCGTAGGCATCGTCGGTGAGCAACTTCGGCAGACGGGAACGAAAATGGACCCCGGCGCGCTGCGAGACGTCATCAGGAAACCGCATCCGTCACCTCCTCGGAAGAGTCGATGTGAGCCCATCCGGATCTGGCCACGTCGTTGCCGTTGTCATCGATGCCCTCGGAGTAGCTGATGACAACGGTGCCGTCGACATAGGGGGAGAGCGTCTGGATGAGTTTCAACGGTGTGGCCAGCACCATGTGGAAACCGAATTCGGTGAAGATGTTCATGGCGGTTCGGGTGAAGGCCGGGTCCGCCCGGTCGAAGGCCTCATCCAGAACCACGGTGGCGTAGCGCGGGTGGTCCTCATCGGCCTCTGCTAGACGGAAGCGCAGCGCCGCCGCGAGACAGAAGAACACCAGCTTCTGGGCCTGTCCACCGGACAGTGATGCCGAATCCACGTAGGTGTTGACCACGGCACCGTCAGCGTCGACCTCGGAGGCGATGAAGCGGACATGCAACCGGGTGTCCAGCACCAGTCGACACCAACGTTGATCATCCGCGTTCTCACTGCCGAGACGGTCGAGGATGACCGACAGCACCTGATAGCGTTTCTCCGCCTCGGCGATGTCCCGGTCGCGGGTGGCAGCCATCGCACCATCGGTCGCCATCCTGAGGTCGTCCATGAATTTCTGGGCATCGGTGTTCCGGTTGTCCCTGACCTCGACGCGCAACCACCGGCCAGGGTTGAACTCGGAACGCCCCAACGACTCGTTGACCGGGTGCAGGCGGGTTTCAATGTCCCCGCGGGCGCGGCGCAGAGAGGTCGATAATGCGCCGAGGTTCTTCACCGAGCTCTCGTTCATCAGGTCGAGGAAACGGCCCTCGAAATCCCCCAGCCGATCACGGCGCAGGAACATCAGGCGGTTGATGGCCTCACCTGCGAAACCGGGATCAGCCTGGAGCTCGGCCTTCTCGGCGGGCCATTCGGCAATATACCGCGCCAGGATCCGGGTGATTCCGGAGTTCGCCTGAGTGATGGCCGTTTCGCAGGAGGCGATCGTGGCATCGAGTTCACCGACGATCGTGTCGGTGATCCTGTCGATATTGCCCTGGGTAACGCGGCGCGTCTCCACATCAATGCGTGCGCTCAGCTCCCGGGAGAGGGACTCGTCGACGTGTGCGCGGCCAGCCAACTCAGATTCCAGGCGCGCAATGTCCCGGGTCGTGGTGTCGATCTCCGTGGCCAGCTGCCCGGCCTCCCGGTCAGCGATCCGGAAGGCGGAATCAACCTCGGCGTAGCGCTGCTGAGATTCGGTGACGTGCTGCTGGAGTTGCGCGAGTTCCGGCGAGGACAGGATCTCGGCACGCTGCTGGGCCAGGGAGCTGAGGTGGGCATCATCCACGCTGACATCGATCTGGTCAAAGGTGAACTGGGCGATGTCTCTGGCGTGATCGATCAGTGTCCGTTCACTGGTGATTAAACGCCGTTTCTCCGTGATCCGGTTCCCGGCGGCGGTGATCTGTGCATCCAGCGTGGCGAGGGCGTCGCGTAGCAGCTCGATCTTCTCGTCATTGGAGGAACCGAGGCGGTAGGAGGAACGATCACCCAGCCGACGGCGGTCGTCCTTGATATAACCGACCGAGCCATCCCTGTAGGTGCGTTGTCGCACCAGTCCGTTGAGGGTCACACCCTGCTGATGGGTGCCGAGTTCCTCCAGTTCACGTTCAGTGTCTACGCACTCGTAGTCATGATCGCGCAGTACTTCATTGCGCACCCAGGTCGACATCGGCGCATCAGGGAATTGGAGTTTGTTGCTCAGGGCCCTGGGACTCGACGACCCCCGGGAGACAACAACATGGGCGGGGATGACGCGGTAGATCAGGCAGATTCCGAGACTGGTCCGGTTCACGTAGGAATTAATGGTGTGGGCTAGCCGCTCCGGGACCAGAAGGGTGGTGGCAAAGGACCCCAGGAGCTGCTGGATGACGGGTTCCCAACGGAGGTGATCCTGGTGGACGTCGATGAGCTCACCGGCGAAGGGCAGTTCCTGTTCGGTGACCTGTAATGCCTCGGCGAGAGCCTCACGCACGAGGATGTAGCGACGGTCGATGTTGCTGCTGCGTTGCCCCAGGGAACTCAGCTCGGCGGCAAGCTCCTCGCGCTTGTTTTTCAGGTCGCGGCGGTCCACTTCATCGCTGAGCTTCTCGGCTTCCCACCTCCTGATCCGGTCAGGGGAATTCGAGGTGATCTCCTGGGCGTGGACGAGAAGCTGGGCGTATTTCTCCGCGTCGGTGGGCATGGTGCCACCGACGGCCTGGACAGCCTTCTGGACCCTGGCTCGATCCGCTGACCGACGTTCCCGTCGTTCCCTGATTCTCGCCTCCTGTTCCTCAATGACATTCAGGCGTCCATCACCCCGCGACTGGAGTGCCGCCGTGTCCGATGTCACTCTCTGCTGCGCCTGGTCGAGTGCCTCCCTCAGTTGCGCCACGCGGGCGTCCACAGCGGTGCGTCTGGTGGCCAGTTCCGCCAGACGATCACGGTTGTTTTCCAGGTGCAGGGTGTCGCGCACGGTGGGGAAGGCCTGCTTCATCTTTGCGGCGTGTTCCCTGCGGGTCTGGGCAGCGTCCCGGTGATCACGAAGCCCCACGAGGGGTTCCAGGATGTCGATCTGGGCACGGACGTCGATGACGCGTCGATAGGCCTGGCGCAGGTCGTCGAACTGTTGGACCGCCTCGTCGGCCATGTCGAAGGTCGTCGGTGGTTCAAGCATGTAGTCGCGGAAGAGCTGATCGAGGCTGGACAGGGACTTCGCCGACTGCGTTCGGTGCAGCAGCAGCTGGGCCTCTTCGGTGTGCATGCCCAGGCGTGGCCGGAAATAGTCGGCAAAAACGCGGTACTGGTCGCTGAAACGGGCCTCGGGGAAGGCGCTCTTGATCTTGCGCTTGTCGACGCCGACCTTCAGGTAAGGCTCGAATTCCCGCACGTCCATGTCCGTGGGCACGGTGCCGTAGAACTTCTGTACCTGGGCGTTGGCGGTGTCGCCGGCGCGGAGATAGAACAGTCCGACCAGCGTATAGACCGTGCCCGCGGCATCGTCGTAGGTGAGTCCGACGACGGTGTAGGTGGCTTTGCCACGCAGGAAGGTGGATGCGATGCCACCGGTCTCGGCGTCTTCACGGCGTCGCCACGCACCCCTGATATATGACGCCAGGGTTCGTCCCTGTTCGCGGCTGAGCCCCTGTTGTGCCGCCTCGTTGAAGCGCACCTTGACGGGCGGGACGAGGATGGCGGCCATGGCGTCGAGAAGCGTGGATTTACCCGACCCCGAACCACCGGTGATGAGGTGTCCCCGCCTCGCAATGGGCATGTCGACGTAACCCGAGAAGGTACCCCAGTTGATCAGTTGGATACGGGAGAGCCGGAATTGGCCGGGGTAGATGGGACTCATTTCTGCTCCTTTGTACCGGCGGCTGTACCGGCAGCGTAGCGCGCATATTCATCCCGGAGGGCGGTCACGGTGTCAACGTCGAAGATGTGACGCAGCACGGGGGAGACTTCATACCGGCCGGTGGTTTCTGTCTCGTCGAGCAGGTTGTAGGTGTTGCGGATCCGGGTGATCGCGGCGTTGAAACGCCTGGCATAGGCGGCATCATCCAGGTCATCCGCACGCTGGTAGGAACGAACCTGGTCGCGCAGCTCCTCGACATCCACGATCACCCGCTCGCCCGGGGCGCTCAGGCCCAGTTCATTGCGCAGGTGCAGGAGGATCAGCGTGTCGACGTGTTTCAGCCGGTCGACGCGCAGCACCGCGGGGATTTTCAGGTCGTTGTCCGGGGAGGCCATCCGGGTGAAGGCGATGCCGGCGTCCTCGTCAATGATGAGGTCGAGGAACACATCCGCGAGGCGACTGCGCAGGGCCTGGGTGTCAGTGATCACCGCTGACCACAGCTCCGGATGCCTGGTCTTGCGCATCAACGGGCCCTTGAGAAGCTGAACCAGAGCGCGACGCGAGTCGAGGCTCAGGGTGCCGGTGTCCCCGGTCCATAGGGGATCAATGGTGGACATCTACATCTCCTCCAGGCTGGTGGTATCGAAGGCATACTGGTCGATGATGGCGTGGCGGGTGATTCCGTCCTCGTCCCAGGTGACGTGCCCGGTGTGGCCGCCGGGTAGACCGTGTTGGAGCCCCAGGTGGAGTAAGCCGACGATGCTGCCCAGCCCCTGGGTCGCCGGGTGTCTGGCCAGCACCTGGCTGATTGTCGCCCGCCCCGCTTCCGCCGTCACGGTGTCGCGGACCGAGTCGATCAGCTCCTCGAGGTCGATTTCCGATTGGCGGACCGTGGCCAGTAACTCCCCGACGTCGAGCGGCTGCGCCGCATTGACGATGGTCTCACCTTCGACTACCTCCTCGCCGGGGTTGGCCAGTTCGATGGAACTGACGGACTGGATGCTCATGCCGATACGCTGCAGTGGAGTCTCCATCGCGTGAATGGCATTCAGTTCCGACTCTTCGACCGCATCCGCGGCCAGGGCGCGGGTCTCACGGATCAATTCGATCATCTTCCGATCCTCCGCGAACTGTTCACTGGCCACATAGTGTCGCAGTGAGCGGGCCAGACCCGTCATCACCGAGTTCACCTCCGCCCCGGCCTCCTCCATGTCCCGGATGAGACTGCGCAGAGACATCCGGCTGTCCTGGTCAAGATGGCGGGCGGGTTCGCTGGCCAGAATCTGATCTATCCAGGCGTCGATATAGGCGCTGCGTTCGGGGTCGGTGATGATGGAATAGAAACCATTGAAACTGCGACCGGCTTCGGAATCGCTGATGACATCCACCCCCGTGAAAATATCATCCAGTACGTCACCGCGCGTGGCATCGGGATCCAGTAACTGCCGACGCAGGGTGCGGTTGAGTACCTCAAACTCATGCCGGACCCGGGCGAAGTCTGCGGGCACTGATGACGCCGAGGTCAGGATATCCTCCAGCCGTTCGGACACCCGCTCCACGGATGGCAATTCGAAATCACCCTGCGAGACCCGTTCGATCTCCCGATCCAGACGGTCACGTTCGATCTGGAGGCGTTGCAGACGCGAGGAGATGTCCGGGTCAGTATCACGTGCCAGGCCACGCAACGCTTCCGAGATTGATTCCAACCGGGATGCGGTAACTGCCGAACGTGGTTTCTCCCAGCGCTGTACCGCCTGGAGGGCGCTCAACGCATCCTCGGCGGGCTCCAGCAATTCGCCGGTCCGCTGGCTTCCAGCCCTGCGTACCAGCCATCCACTCCGAACCCAGTCAGTGCAGTACTCCGCCGGGGTCTTCGGCAGATCCATCCCGCGCTGGCGCAGCACGGTCAGATCTGCCGCCATCAACTCATACACCTCGGAAGCCGGACGTGGAGCCGGAGCACCTCCGAAATGAACAGACACCGTGGCCATGACGAAGGGTGCATTCTTGGCGGCGAGGAGACGGACGGCGGGAGAATCCGTCAAGATCCGTTGAAAAGACAACGCCTGGGCGATTGAGCTCATAAAAATCAGTGTGCCACAGGGGTGGGACAGGACCCCGTCGACAGGCACGAGCAGCTGGGCGGGAATCCTGCGTTCACCAGGCCAGTTCTAGATGCCGAAGCGTCGCCACAGCGGGTCGGGGGAGGTGCGCTTCATCAGGGAGATGGCGCGCAGTAACCAGGCCAGGCAGAAGGCCACGAGCACGAAGATCACCAGGAAGGTGGCCTGCTCCAGTCCCGTTGCGGTTTTCACACCGGCGAAGAGCGGGGGGAGGAAGGCGCCACCCAGGCCACCGAACATACCCACCAGGCCACCGACGGACCCGACATTGCCCGGGAAGTAATCCGGGATGTACTTGAACACCGAGGCCTTGCCGATACCCATGCCCACACCCAGCGTGAACAGGAGGAGGGTGAACAGCACGATGTTGATGGTGAGGGGGAGCGCGAGGATGCCGCTGGCGGTGAGCATGATCAACAGGGCGAAGATGGTCGTCTGTCGGGCCCCGAAACGGTCGGACAGGGATCCCCCCACCGGACGCATCAGGGAGGCCGGGAAGATGAACAGCGCCGTCAGCAGCGCGGCGGTGGAGGTGGAGACACCGTACATGTCGATGTAGTACTTGGGCATCCAGGAGGACAGGGCGACATAGGCACCGAAGACCGCCACATAGTAGAGACTGAAACGCCAGACGCGGCCCTGTTTCAGGGGCGCGAGCATCTCAGAGAGTTTCCGACCCTGCCCCGGTTTCTTATCCTGTGCCGGCGTGATGAACCACAACATCACCGCGGTGGCCAGCAGGGCCACGGCGTAGATCACGGGTACCAGCCGCCAGCCACCCTCCACCAATCCCCCGAAGTACAGGGAACCGGCTGTGGCCGCGATGATGACGGGGCCGATGAATTTGGTGACGGATGCACCGACGTTGCCGGCACCGAACACCCCCATCGCTAGACCATTTCGGCGTTTGCTGAACCAGGCTGCCACCCAGGTGTTGCCGACGGAGAATGAGTTGCCGGCAAGGCCCACGGCAAACGCGAGCCCCAGGAGCATGGAGTAGGAATCGGCCAGTGAGACCATGTAGCTGAAAACAGCGGAGGCGACCAGCAGCACCGTCATCACGATGCGACCACCGAGGCGGTCGGCGATGATTCCGGCGGGCAGGCGCCACAGTGAACCGTTGAGGATGGCCACCGAGCTGATGAGGGACAGCTGGACATCCGTCAGTCCGAATTCTTCCTGGATGGGGATGCCCAGAACTCCGAACATCATCCAGGCGGCGAACATCAGCGTGAAGCCCAGGGTGGCCATGGTCAGCACCCGGTAGGCACCGGGTGTCTCACGTGTCGGGCTGGTGGCGACAGGTGGATCGGTGGTCAGGGGGGTGTGGTGATCGCGGGCGTTGGTCATGACACTCCTCGGGCGATGGTGTTATTTTTCGTTTATCTTAACCCATTTAAATAGGTGTTACCTAAATCAGCTTAAACTTAAACTTTTAAATGTTGTTCCGGAAAGTATCGGGAGGTATCAGTTCTTCGTCCTGCTAGAAACGGTAATCGAGGATCACCCCGTGCGCACGCCCATCCCGCCATCGCGGGCATAATCGGTGACCATGAACCCGAACTTTCTCCATCGCGCCGTCGAGCTGTCCCGCAGGGGAATGGAGGCCGGTCAGGGTGGTCCCTTCGGGGCGGTCATCGCCCGGGGTGACCGCATCATCGCGGAGGCCTATAACACTGTGCTCGCCACGAAGGATCCCACCAACCATGCGGAGATAGTCGCCATCCGGTCCGCGGCCAGGGTCCTGGGTACCGTTGATCTCACCGGGTGCGAGCTCTACGTCAATGCCCAACCGTGTCCGATGTGTGCCGGGGCTGTGTACTGGGCGCGACTCGAGAGGGTGTATTTCGCCAATACCGCAGCAGAGTCCGCACGGATCGGGTTTGATGATGTGAGGATCGATACTGAGTTGAACAGGAATCCGCAGGACCGCGGTATCCCCTTCGAGCACGTCCCGGACCGGCGTGCCCGGGAGGTATTCGACGACTGGCTGCGCATGGAGGGCCGCGTCGAGTATTAAATGCACATCCGGGCTGGCGGGGGAGTGTCGTAAAGCGCCGCTGTGCAGAGCAGTGGCGGAAGCACCCACGGTAGTACACCCGGTACCCCCGCATGTGACCTCGATCATGCGTAAGCTCGCGTGCATGAATGGCACAACTGGTCTAAAAGCACCCGGTCTGACGATCGCCGACACGATCGGCAACACCCCGCTCGTGCGGCTGGATCGGCTCACCCGGGACCGGGATTTCACATTGTGGGCGAAGCTGGAGTATTTCAACCCGGGTGGCAGCGCCAAGGATCGCACGGCGCAAGCCATGGTCACCGCCGGCACCCTCAAACCCGGGGATATGGTGGTGGAGTCCAGCTCCGGCAACCTCGGTATCGCGCTGGCCCGGGAGGCGGTGCTCGGCGACTGGACGTTCCACTGTGTGGTGGATCCCCGCGCCAACCGCAGCACCGTGAAACACATGCAGGCACTGGGTGCGGTGGTTCACCAGATCACCGAACCGGATGAGGAAACCGGCGACTGGCTGGTCGCCCGCCGCAAACGGGTTGCGCAGCTGCTTCAGGAGATCCCGGAGGCTATCTGTCTTGATCAGTACTCAAACACCGAGGCCTTCCGCGCGCACCAGGAGGGCACGATGGCCGAGATCGTGCAGCAGCTGGGCCACGCGCCCGACCACCTGCTGGTCGCGGTGAGCACCACCGGCACCATCGGTGGGTGCCTCCGCCATATCGAGGCCCACCACCTGCCCACGCAGGTCACCGCGGTCGACGCCATGGGGTCGGTGCTTTTCGACGGCAACCCCGGCCCCCGTCACCTCCCGGGCTTCGGTGCCGGCATGGTTCCTGAGCTGTCCCGGCAGATCACCCCACACCGGGTGCTGCGGGTGGCTGACCGCGAATCCGTGGAGGGCGCCCGCACCCTGGTCCGGAAGGAGACCATCCTGCCGGGCGCCTCGGGTGGGGCGGTGATCGCAGCCGTCGACAAGCTCAAGGACGTTTTCGAATCCGGCAGCGATGTCGTGGTGATCCTGCACGACAGCGGAACCAGATATATGGACACGATTTACAACGATGATTGGGTGGAGGAGACTCTGTGATCAAGGTAGCGATCATCGGGGGCGGACCCCGCGGACTGTGGGCTTCTGAGGAATTATTCGGACTGGCACGGGAACGCGGGGTGGATGTGGATCTGCACGTGTTCGACGACGGTGCCGGTGTGGCCTATACCGATGACCTGCCCGACGAGTGGCTGGTCAATGTGCGTTCCTCGCTGATCCGCACCCAGCTGGGCACCTTCGACGACTGGCGGGGCATACATGATGATCCATTCCCGTCGCGCCACCGGGTCGGCCATTTCCTCGCCGCCTCCTGGGCAGCGCTGGGGGAGCATGTGCCGATGGGCTGCACCCTGACCCGGCATGAGATGCATGTGGATTCGCTCGCTCCGGAAGGACGGCAGTGGCTGGTCAACGGCACCGCCTTCGATGAGGTCCTGCTGGCCACCGGCCATGCCCACGACTGGCCCGGGGCATTGAGCGCCGAGGATCTTCCCGAGGGGGTGCGCCTGATCCGCTCCCCGTACCCACCGCACAACCTGGACGGCATCGGGTCTCAGGACCGGGTCCTGGTGCGCGGGGCGGCCCTGACCTTCATCGACATCATCCGTGCCTGCGATCCGGCCGTGTTCATCCCGGTCACCCGCACCGGCCAGCTGATGACGGTGAAACCGGACCTCGGTGACCTGGATGCGACGGACCTGCTGGAGGAGGGCAGGAAGCGCATCCTGGGTGTTACCGATCTCCCCGAACTGGTCGCGGTGCTGGAGGATGTCTCCGCCCGCCTGCAGGAGCTGGCCGGACGCGACGATGATGCCTGGGGCATGGGGATCGCCTGGCGCGACATGTACACCGCCATCGTGGAACGCGCCTCCTATGAGGGACGCGACAGCCTCGAGGGCTTCGGGGACCTCGCCCGTGAGATGGAACGCGTCGCCTTCGGCCCCCCGCCGGAGAGCGCCGAACATCTCCAGCACCTCATCGACACCGGCAGGGTCGACATCACCCACCTGGGCCGGGGCCGGGAACCACTGCGTGATCTGGCTGAGGAACTGGGTGCCACCGTGGTCATCGACGCCATTATCCCCCCACCCGGGGTGGTGCCGGGAACCCTGGTCGCCGACCTCGTCGAGGCCGGTCACGCACGCATCCGCCCCGGCACCCGTGGCCTGGATGTGGAACCCGATGGCACCGTGATGGGACAGACCCACCTGTCCGCGGTCGGCCGCATGACCGAGGATGTGGTCCTGGGCAATGACACCCTGTCACGCACCCTGCACGATGTGATCCCACGCTGGGCGCGCCGGGTGGTGACAGGCCCCGAGCAGGTCCACGGCATCCCCCCGTTGACCGCGCGCCTGGAACCATGGGCGGCTGACCTGGCCAATGATCCGGCGGCCTGCCGCGGTCTGATCAATGAGTTCGGCAGCCCCGTCAATGTCCTGCACTCCGGGTCCATGCCCCGCAACATCAACGAGCTGGTCGAGGCCGGTGCACAGATGGGTGTGGACACCCGCATCTTCTTCGCCCGCAAGGCCAACAAGGGGCTCACCTTCGTCGACGCGGTGCGCGATGCCGGTCACGGCGTGGATGTGGCCAGTGAACGCGAGCTGTCCCAGGTGCTTGGCCGGGGCGTGCCGGGGGAGCGGATCATCCTCTCCGCCGCCATCAAACCGGACAGCCTGCTGGAGCTCGCGATCGCCAACGGTGTGGTCATCTCCGCGGATTCCCGTGATGAGTTCGACCGGATCGCGGCGCTGGCCGGGGACAGCCTCGCCCGTGTGGCACCCCGCGTGGCACCGGATCCCGCCACGATGCCACCGACCCGTTTCGGTGAGCGCGTCGGTGACTGGGCGCGTCACCTGGCCGCGCCGGTGCCGGGCGTGGACATCGTCGGCCTGCACGTCCACCTCCACGGTTACTCGGCCGTCGACCGCGCGGCCGCACTGCGGGAGTGCTGTGAGCTTGTCGACGCCCTCACCACCGCCGGCCACACCCCCCGCTTCATCGATCTCGGCGGCGGGGTGCCCATGAGCTACCTTGACTCCACCGAGCAGTGGTTGAAGTACCAGTCCGCGCGCAGCGCCGCCGTGGATGGTTATGCTGATCCGTTCACCTGGAAATCCGATCCGCTCAACACCACCTACCCCTACCACCAGACCCCGGTGCGTGGGCCCTGGTTGAAGCAGGTCCTCGGCGACGGTGTGGCGGAGATGCTCATCGAGCGTGGTCTGCGCCTGCACCTGGAGCCGGGCAGGAGTCTGCTGGACGGTTGCGGGCTCATCCTCGCCGAGGTGGCGTTCGTGAAAACCCGCAGTGATGGTGTGCCCCTGGTGGGTCTGGCCATGAACCGCACCCAGTGCCGGACCACCTCCGATGACTACCTCGTCGATCCGCTGCACATCACCGATGAGGCGGACGGTGAGGAGCGGGAGGCCTTCCTGGTCGGGGCCTACTGCATCGAGGATGAACTCATCCTGCGCCGGCGTATCCGCTTCCCGCGTGGGGTGAAGGCCGGCGATATCATCGGCATCCCGAATACCGCCGGTTATTTCATGCACATCCTGGAAAGTGCGTCCCACCAGATCCCCCTGGCCAAGAACGTGGTGTGGCCGGCCGGCGAGCTCGATGACATCGACCGCCTGGATGGGTCAGAGGGGGAGGGTGAGGCAGCTCTGCGCCATCGCCTGGAAGTCGTCCGGTAGCAGGTCCCCGGCGCCGGCCGGCAGCACCCCGAGCAGGGGAACCCGGCAGATCCGGGTGAGTTCCCCATGGTTGAGCTGTTCCGCCAGTCCGGGATCGGGGGATGCGGAACCGCCGATCAACCCCAGCACCTCAACACCGGCGGTACGGGCTGCCTGCACGCTGAGCTCCGCGGCGTTCAGGCTGCCCAGTCCCAGGGAGGTCACCAGCACCAGCGGTGCGTCGAGCTCGGCGGCGACGTCCAGCAGGGTCAGATCATCCGCCAGGCGGACCAGCACGCCACCGGCACCCTCCACCAGAACAATCCGGTCGGGTGCATCGAGGTCGCGGATCTCCCGGGCAAGGTCGGGCAGGGTCACCTGGGGCAGACCCGCGCGCCGTGCCGCGAGGTTGGGTGCCAGCGGGTCCGGGTAGCGGGTGAACTCCACCCCGCGGATACCGCTGAGCTTTTCGACGGTGTGGATATCACCCCGGCCGTCCGGTTCACCGGTCTGGACCGGTTTGACGGGGATCACCCGGTCACCCCGGTGGTGGAAGGCTGATGCGAGTGCCGCGGTGGCGATGGTCTTGCCCACATCCGTGCCGGTGCCGCTGATGAAGAGGATGCTCATGGCCTGCTCCCCGCAGCCCGGACAGCGGCGGCCACACCGCGGCAGATCGTGGCGATGTCCTCCGTGGTGCAGACATAGGGAGGCATGACGTAGATGAGGCGTCCGAAGGGACGTAACCACACCCCCTCCGCGATCGCCGCCCGGGTGGCGTTGATCATATCCACCGGGGTGGTCATCTCCACCACGCCGATCGCGCCGAGGACACGGACATCGGCCACCCCGGGTTCCCGGCGCAACGGGTCCAGCCCCGCCCTGAGTTCCGTATCAATCCCGAGCACCGCAGAGCGCCACCCACCCTCGGCGATGATCGCCAGGGATTCCGCAGCCACCGCGCAGGCCAGGGGATTGGCCATGAAGGTGGGGCCGTGCATCAGCGCGCCCCCGCCACGGGGCGAGGTGATCGCATCGGCGACCGCGGTGGTGCACAAGGTGGCGGCCAGCGTCATGAACCCACCGGTCAGCGCCTTGCCCACACACAGGATGTCCGGGGTCACCCCGGCGGCCGAGGTGGCGAACAGACTGCCGGTGCGACCGAATCCGGTGGCTATCTCATCGGCGATCATGAGGATGCCCCGGCGGTTGCAGATCTCCCGGACACCGGCCACCAGGCGATGATCATGGAAACGCATCCCACCGGCACCCTGGACCACCGGTTCGATGATGATCGCGGCCACGGTGTCATCCACCAGGGACTCAAGCTCGTCCAGGTAGCGCTCCAGTTCCTGCGGGTCGGAACCCCGGACGGGTGGGGCGGGTGCGAAGAGCTGCTGCGCCAGGACACCGCTCCACAGGGAATGCATCCCCCCGTCGGGATCGCAGACGCTCATCGCTGCGAAGGTGTCGCCGTGGTATCCGGAGCGCCACGTCAGCAGGCGGGTGCGTTCCGGGTGCCCGATGCCACGGGAGTACTGGAGGGCCATCTTCACGGCGACCTCCACGGCGACGGACCCGGAATCGGAGTAGAAGACGGTGTCCAGGGGGGCGTCGACAAGCTCCAGCAGCGCCCGGGTCAGCCGGGCTGCGGGCTCGTGTGTCAGGCCACCGAACATCACGTGGCTCATGCGGTGGGCCTGGGCGGTGGCGGCGGCCACCAGACGTGGGTGTCCGTGTCCATGCACCGCGGACCACCATGAGCTCATGCCGTCGATCAGCTGGGTGCCATCGCTGAGATGGAGGTGGATCCCCTCCGTGGCTGAGACCGGGAGAGCCGGCGCCCCGGGGGCGGAATAGGGGTGCCAGATGTGGTTTTTATCCAGCTCGAGGATGTCCTCAGGGGTCAGGGTGTCTGTGTGCATCTTTCTCCTGCGTGCGCTGTGGTGGAGGTGTTTGTGCACTATAACCCCTGTATTGAACAGTGTTCAATCAACGGGGGTGAAAATGGGAGCTGCGGGGCGTGAGGGTGCATAATGTCTCACCATGAACATAATTGAACACCGTTCAACTCGGGTTGTGCCGGTGAGGCATCCCCGCTCCATGCCCGCGATGGTCACCATCGAGATGTGGGAGCGTTTCAGCTTCTACGGCATGCAGGCCATCCTCGCGTACTATCTCTACGCCCGGGTGGGCGACGGCGGACTGGGGATGGAAACCCACCATGCCACCGCCGTGGTGGGTGCCTACGGGGCCTTCCTCTACCTGTGTACCTTCGCCGGGGGCTGGATCAGCGACCGTCTGCTCGGCGCGGAGAAAACCCTCCTGGGTGGGGCGGTCGCCCTGGTCATCGGCCACCTGGGTCTGTCTGTCATCCCGGGGTATCCCGGCCTCGCGGTGGGCTTGATCCTCATCGCCCTGGGCTCCGGATTCCTCAAGACCGCGGCGATCACCATCCTGGGAGGTTCCTACCCGGCCACCTCGGGGAAGCGGAGCGTGGGGTTCCAGTACTTCTACCTCGGCATCAACATCGGCGCCTTCCTGGGTCCACTCCTCACCGGATGGCTGGCGGTCCACCATGGCTACCATGTGGGTTTCGGCGCCGCGGCAGTCCTCATGCTCATCGGTCTGCTCTCCTATCTGCGGATGCGCCCGGGCATGCTGGAATCCCTGCCGGAGGAGGTCCGGGGCTCCATACGCGCCCCCGCCCAGCCCCTCAGTCCTGCGGGGAGGGTGACCACCCTGACGGTCACCGTGATCGCCACGGCCCTGGTGGCCGGGGTCCTGGGCACCGGAATCCTGCCACCGGGCATGCTGTCCCATGTCCTGCTCATGGGCACGGTGACCGTTGCGCTCGTGCTCGTCCTGCAGATCCTCCGATCCCCGCAGGTCACCGCAGCTGAACGACGCCGGGTCGTGGCCTTCCTTCCGCTCGCGCTGGCCTCCGTGGCCTTCTGGGCACTACAGGCCCAGATCTATGGTGTGCTCGCTGTGTATTCCGATCTCCGCCTCAACCGCGAGGTCCTCGGCTGGGAGATCCCCGCTGCCTGGACACAGTCACTGAACCCCCTGTTCATCCTGCTCTTCACCTTTCCCCTGGCCTACCTCCTCTCCCGCCGGGGAGACCGTGATCCCCACGCGTCGACCAAGATGGGTGGTGGCGTGATACTGGCGGGTTCGGCCATGCTCATCCTGCTGCCGTTTGTGGGCGGTGGCCCCGGCTCCACCCCGTTCATGGCGCTGGCCCTCACCATTGCCGTGATGACCCTGGGCGAGTTGTTCATCGGGCCGGTGGGTATGGCCTCGACCTCCACCCACGCACCACGGGCATTCGCGACCAGATTCTCCGCCCTGTATTTCCTCACCATCGCGATCGGCACCTCGGCCGCGGGATCCCTGTCGACCCTCTATGACCCCACCTCCGCGACCGCGGAAGCCCGTTACCTCCTCCTCATGGGGGCGGCGGCGATGCTCATTGGCGTGGTCACCCTGGGGTGGTCCCGGTGGCTGCGTTCCCGGGCCTAGGAACGCTGCATTAGTCTGGCCCACATGAGCATACTCACCCCCAGGCTGCGCCGGGCGATCACCGTGGCCGCCGTGGCACACCGTGATCATGTCCGCAAGGGCAGTGGGATCCCCTACATCACGCATCTGTTCTCCGTCATGCACCTGCTGAGGTCGGTGACCGATGATGAGGATGTGCTCATCGCGGGCCTCCTGCATGACACCCTGGAGGATGTCCCCGAGCATTATTCCGCCGGGCATCTGGAGGCGGACTTCGGGGCCCGGGTGCTGCGGCTGGTGCGCGATCTGACCAAGGACGATTCCCTGCCCCGGTGGCGGGACCGCTCGGAGGCCTACCTCAACCATCTCGAACACCACGCCGACCGCGATGCCGTACTCATCAGCCTGGCGGACAAGACCCACAACCTCATGTCCATCTTTGATGATCATGAGGTCATCGGCGAGCGGTTGTGGGAGAGGTTCAACTCCACCAGGGAGGAGAACCAGTGGTGGTATGCGCAGATCCACCGCGTGGCGGTGGCACGGGTGGGGCGCAACCAGCTCACCGATGAGCTCGGCGAGCTGGTGCGGCGGCTGCAGCTTCTCTGATGCCGGTTAACGCCCCAGCTCCTCCGGGGTGCAGATGGGCACGAGCGAGATGAAATGCTCTGAGGCACCCCTGCTGCGCAGGTCGGTGTTGCTGTAGCAACCCCGGAGCAGTCCGGTCTGGGTGGTGCCGGCGTGTTCCACGGGCCACCACCGGCCATCCTGGAATTCAAAAGCCTCCAACCAGTCGGTCTGGTACTGGCCCACCCACGCGAACTGGTTGTCGCAGTAGACAACGGAGGTGCGGTCGGACCCCCGCCACTCCGGGAGGGCCTCGTTGAACAGGTGTGGGGAACAGTCACCGTGCTGAGGCATCAGATAGGAGCTGAGACCTGCGGAGCTGCCCGTGTCCTGCGCAGAGGCGGGAACCAGGTTGGCGGTGCCGGCGGTGAGGGTGAACGCTGCGGTCAGGGCAGCAGGAGTGCGTTTCATGGACACAGTGTAGAGCAGATGTGCGACCGCTACGCGCACAATCTACAGCAGAGCACCGAGGCGGTCGGCGGCGTCGATAAGCTCGGTTCCCCACAGGGCTGCGGGGTGGGGGCGCAGGCGCTCGGCCGCGCCCGAGATGGACAGCACGGCGATCATGGAACCGTTGGAGTCGAAGACGGGACAGGAGAGGCTGGCCAGGCCCACCTCGCGTTCGCTGACGGATTCCGCGAGGCCGGTGGCGCGCACCTGATCCAGATCGGCGGGCGTGAAGGCGCCGGGGGCAACGCCCGGGTTGTGGGCGGCGAACACCCGGGCCGCGGAACCGGCGTGGAGCGGCATGCGGGTACCCACCGGGACGACGTTTTTCAGCCCCGAGGAGGGTTCCTGGCTGGCCACGCAGGTGCGGGAATTCCCGGTGAGGCGGTAGAGCTGGACGGATTCGCCGGTGCGTTCCATCAGGTCGGTCATGATGGGCACGGCGATGTCGATGAGGGTGTCGGTGCCGCGGGCCCCGAGGGAGGCCAGGCGCGCACCGATGGTCCAGCGGCTGTCCCGGGAGCGGGCCAGCATGCCGTGGACCTCCAGCGCGGAGGCCAGGCGGTGGGCTGTCGCGCGCGGCAGGGAGGTGGCCGCCGCGAGCTCGGCGAGTGAGCGGGGCTGTTCGGCGATGACATTGAGGATGGTCACCGCCCGGTCGAGTACCTTGATGCCACTTTCCGTGGTGATCTCATGTTCTTCTTGCTGTCCCATGCCTCGAATCTATCAGTCCACTGTGTGGGACACCGTCAGTGGTGGGCCTGTCTGGGCTTGTCGACGCCTTATGTATAGGCCCCGTGATTCGCGGGCGTAACGGTGATCATGCGCGCAGCGTGACAAATGGGGGTGGGAGTGCGCTATACTATCCCATGAAGCGAAACGGCTGTCCCAAAGAGTGGGATTTTGGCTGGTTGGGCGGGCATGGTTCCACGGCGCGGAATTAGCCACCTCAAACCCCTGATCATCCCACCCCGGACGGATATGTCACCCCGCGGATTCAACCACTTCACACAGTTTAGGACGGTGAATTTCCATGACCAGCCCCGTGGATGCCAGCTCCTCGAAGGAGAAGCTGACCCTGGCAGAGAAGGTGTGGCGCGACCATGTCGTGTCCAAGGGAGAAAACGGCGAACCCGATCTCCTCTACATCGACCTGCAGCTGCTGCATGAGGTCACCTCCCCGCAGGCCTTCGACGGTCTGCGCATGGCCGGCCGCAAGCTGCGCCGTCCGGACCTGCACCTGGCCACCGAGGACCACAACGTGCCCACCGAGGGCATCAAGACCGGCTCCCTGCTGGAGATCAACGACCAGATCTCCCGCCTCCAGGTGTCCACGCTGCGGGACAACTGCAAGGAGTTCGGTGTCCGCCTGCACCCCATGGGTGATGTGCGTCAGGGCATCGTCCACACCGTCGGCCCGCAGCTGGGTGCCACCCAGCCGGGCATGACCATCGTGTGCGGTGACTCCCACACCTCCACCCACGGTGCCTTCGGCGCCATGGCCTTCGGCATCGGCACCTCCGAGGTCGAGCACGTCATGGCCACCCAGACCCTGCCGCTCAAGCCGTTCAAGACCATGGCCATCGAGGTCACCGGTGAACTGCAGCCGGGCGTGTCCTCCAAGGACCTGATCCTGGCGATCATCGCTAAGATCGGCACCGGCGGCGGCCAGGGATACGTCCTGGAGTACCGCGGCGAGGCCATCCGCAAGCTCTCCATGGATGCCCGCATGACCATCTGCAACATGTCCATCGAGGCCGGTGCCCGCGCGGGCATGATCGCCCCGGATGAGACCACCTTCGAATACGTCAAGGGCCGTGAGATGGCCCCGACCGGCGCGGACTGGGATGAGGCCGTGGCCTACTGGAAGACCCTGCCCACCGATGAGGGTGCGGAGTTCGACAAGGTCGTGGAGATCGACGGTTCCTCCCTGACCCCGTTCGTCACCTGGGGCACCAACCCCGGCCAGGGCCTGCCCCTGTCCGAGTCCGTCCCGGATCCCGAGGACTTCACCAACGATAATGACAAGGCCGCCGCGGAGAAGGCCCTGCAGTACATGGACCTGACCCCGGGCACCCCGCTGCGCGAGATCAAGATCGACACCGTGTTCCTGGGGTCCTGCACCAACGCACGCATCGAGGACCTGGAGATCGCCGCGGAGATCCTCAAGGGCCGCAAGATCGCCGATGATATCCGCATGATGGTGGTTCCCTCCTCCACCTGGGTCAAGCAGGAGGCGGAAAAGCTCGGACTGGACAAGATCTTCATCGAGGCCGGCGCCGAGTGGCGCACCGCGGGCTGCTCCATGTGCCTGGGTATGAACCCAGACCAGCTCAAGCCCGGTGAGCGTTCCGCCTCCACCTCCAACCGCAACTTCGAGGGCCGTCAGGGCCCGGGTGGACGCACCCACCTGGTGTCCCCGGCCGTGGCCGCCGCCACCGCCGTCCGCGGCAAACTGTCCTCACCGGCGGATCTGTAACCGGACCCCGACCCCCATCAAACGGACCTTAAAGGAGTTTTCCCGTGGAGAAGTTCATCAAGCACACCGGCGTCGGCGTCCCACTGCAGCGTTCCAACGTGGACACCGACCAGATCATCCCCGCCGTCTACCTCAAGCGCGTCACCCGCACCGGTTTCGAGGACGGCCTGTTTTCCAACTGGCGCAAGAACGACCCTGACTTCGTGCTCAACCAGGACACCTACAAGAACGGCTCCGTGCTCATCGCCGGACCGGACTTCGGCACCGGTTCCTCCCGTGAGCACGCCGTCTGGGCCCTGATGGACTACGGTTTCCGCGCCGTGTTCTCCTCCCGTTTCGCCGACATCTTCCGCGGCAACTCGGGCAAGGCCGGTCTGCTCACCGGCATCATGGAGCAGTCCGACATTGAACTGCTGTGGAAGCTCATGGAACAGACACCCGGCCTGGAGATGACCGTCGACCTGGAGAACCAGACCGTCGTCGCCGGTGACACCGTGATCAGCTTCGAGGTGGACCCCTACATCCGCTGGCGTCTCATGGAGGGGCTCGACGATGTCGGCCTCACCCTGCGCAAGGTCGACGAGATCGAGGCCTACGAGGCAAAGCGCCCGGCCTTCAAGCCGAGCGCGCTGTAGATCTGCAGTCAATAGGAAGAGGGCCCCGGGGTGGAAACCATCCTGGGGCCCTTACCGTTTGTTCAGACCGGAGTTATTTCACCGGCAGCGCGCTGGCAAGGTAGTCAGCCCCGGTGAGCACCTCGTTGTGGAAGCTCAGCACCCACACGGAACCCTTCCTGGTTTTCAGTTCCTCCTCAGGGATGGGGAGGGTACCGTTTTCTGCAAGCCAGGACAGCATTCCGGGGATCACCTCACCCTGGCCGACGATGACCGGGACACCGCCCTCACCGACGACCTCCATGAAACGCTTCTTCGCCGCCTCGGGGTTCTCATTCCAGGCCTCATCACCGAAGAGCCTGTTCACCCCGATGTCCAGACCGAGCTCATCGGCCAGGGGCAGGGCAGTGGTCTGGCAGCGGTCCGGGACCGCGGAGTAGATCGCGGTGGGCTTGAACGGCAGCAGCATGGGCACGAGCATCTCCGCCTGCCGGCGCCCCTTCTTGTCCAGGGGGCGTTTGTTGTCATCGCCGGCCCAGGTACGCCGCGCATGGGCGCGGGCGTGACGGATATAGAGCACCCGGGTGGTGGTGGGGTTCTGGAAACGTTTCTTCGCCTTGGCCAGCACCTCGGTGTCCACCTGGTAGCTCAGCAGGTCGCAGGCCTCATCGATGGGCAGCCAGCGGATCTCATCCACTTCATCATTGGGCACGAACTGACCACCGAGGACCTTGGCGGTCCAGTAGTAGACCACCTTGGTGCGGTCGAGTACCGGGTAGGTGACCTTGCCGATGAGTTTGCCCAGGCGGATATCATATCCTGTTTCCTCGGCGATCTCGCGGGCACAGGTGGTGGGGATGGACTCACCCGGGTCGACCTTGCCCTTGGCCAGCGACCAGTCGTCGTAATGCGGACGGTGGATGACGGCGACCTCGATGGAGTCCGGGTCGAACATGTCACCGCGCCACAGGACGGCACCGGCGGCCAGGGTGGGACGGGTGAACTCCTGGGTGGGTTTGGAACCGATCTTCTGCAGGCGACCGTTGATCAGCATGGCTGAGTCCTGGTCCTTGTCCGTCTCATGGGGCATCTGGGATTTCTTGGGCATTCTCGGTTCACCTTTCGCGACAGTGTGCGGGGTAGTTGTGAGAACCTCCCGGCGGCTGGTTTCCATGGCCTGCGGGGCAATCACGCGCATTTCCTGCTGGTATTTTATCCATTGTTCACCACAACGGTGGCTATCGCATGTTGTGCCGCGGCGTGTTTGCTCACATCTGCTGTCTTCAGTGATTCCCGATGGTCAGATCCGAGGGAGAGTGGCCTGCGCCGAGCAGAGTCGATGGGATACCCTGAGACGGTCAATGAGTAGTGATCGAAAGGGTGTGGCAGTTGGTTTCCGTAGCGGTGATGGGTGCGGGTTCCTGGGGAACCACCCTGGCCAAGGTCTTTGCCGATGCCGGCAACACCGTCCAACTGTGGGCCCGGCGCGAGAGTCTCGCCGAGACGATCCGCACCAGCCGGGAGAATCCCGACTACCTGCCGGGGATCACCCTGCCGGACTCGGTCATCGTCACCTCCGATGCTCAGGCCGCACTCGACGGGTGTTCCATCGTGGTGCTCGGTATCCCCTCGCAGGCGCTGCGCACCACCCTGGTGGAGTGGAGGGATCTCATTTCCCCCGATGCCACACTCGTCTCGCTGGCCAAGGGTATCGAGAAGGACACCCACCTGCGGATGAGCCAGGTGATCGCGGAGGTCACCGGTGCTGATCCTTCGCGGATCGCGGTGTTGTCCGGCCCGAACCTGGCCCGTGAGATCGCGGAGGGCCAGCCGGCGGCCACGGTGATCGCCTGTGAGGACGAGAACCGGGCCAAGCTGGTGCAGGCTGCGGTCGCAGCACCGTATTTCCGCCCCTACACCAACACCGATGTCATCGGCACGGAACTGGGTGGTGCATGTAAGAACGTCATCGCCCTGGCCTGCGGTATCGCCCACGGGTTCGGCCTGGGGGAGAACTCCAATGCCTCCCTGATCACCCGGGGGCTCGCGGAGATCGCGCGTCTGGGCGAGGCCATGGGGGCGGATCCCCGCACCTTCGCCGGGCTCGCCGGTATGGGGGACCTGGTGGCCACCTGTTCCTCGCCGCTGTCACGTAACCGCACCTTCGGTGACCGTCTCGGCCGGGGTGAATCATTGGAGCAGGCCCGCGAGGCCACCCATGGTCAGGTGGCCGAGGGTGTGATCTCCTCCCAGTCCATCCATGACCTGGCGGTCGGGTTGGGCGTCGAGATGCCCATCACCCAGGCCGTCTACGCGGTGTGCCATCAGGGGATGGCGGTGCGGGAGATGGTCGACGCGCTGATGGGCAGGTCGAAGAAGGCGGAGTGAGAGAACGTTGTAAGCTTTGCCGGTGTGAGTAACTCAAATTCCGCCAAAGTCCGCGTCGCCGTTCTCTATGGTGGCCGCAGCGCCGAGCACTCGGTGTCGTGTGTGTCCGCCGGTGCCATCATCGCGCACCTTGATCCCGAGAAGTATGAGGTCATCCCCGTCGGTATCACCACGGATGGCGCCTGGGTGGTCGGCGAATCCGATCCGGAGCGTCTGCGCCTGGTCGACCGCACCATGCCCGAGGTGCAGCGCCGGGAGGAGATCCGCCCCAGCCTGGATCCCGCCCACCGCGGTGAGTTCCACTTCGCCGACGGGTCCCTCTATGCCACCGCGGATGTCATCTTCCCGGTGCTGCACGGTCGTTTCGGTGAGGACGGCACCATCCAGGGCATGTTCGCCCTGTCGGACATCCCCGTGGTGGGGCCGGGTGTGCTGTCCTCGGCTGCGGGTATGGATAAGGAGTTCACCAAAAAGCTCATGGCCGCGGAGGGCCTGCCGATCGGCCGTGAGGTCATCCTGCGTGATCGCGCCGAGCTGACCGACGCGGAGAAGAAGCTGCTGGGCCTGCCCGTCTTCGTCAAACCCGCCCGGGGTGGTTCCTCCATCGGTATCTCCAAGGTGAGCCGGTGGGAGGATCTTCCTGCTGCCGTCGACCTGGCACGCCAGCATGATGAGAAGGTCATCGTCGAATCCGAGATCGTCGGCCCCGAGGTCGAGTGCGGTGTGCTGCAGTACCCGGATGGCCGCATCGTGGCCTCGCTCCCGGCGATGCTGCGCGGCACCGAGGACGGCGAGGGTGGTTTCTACGACTTCGACACCAAGTACCTCGACAATGTGGTTACCGCGGAGATCCCGGCACCCCTTGATGAGGAGATCATTGAACTGGTGCAGTCCCTGGCCGTGGAAACCTTCCAGGCCCTGGCCTGCGAGGGTCTGGCGCGCGTGGATTTCTTCGTCACCGCCAACGGCCCCGTTCTCAATGAGATCAACACCATGCCGGGTTTCACCCCGATCTCCATGTACCCGCAGATGTTCGCTGCGTCCGGGGTGGGCTACGAGGAGCTTCTCGACGTCCTCGTCCAGCAGGCACTGCACCGCTCCAGCAACTAGCAAAGTCCTCCCAGATAGATGAGGTTCTCCCTCGCTTTGTCGGGGTGGGGCGCTGCTGATCACCCCACGATCTATCACCGGGTGAAGAGGTGGCCGGGCGACTCCCGTCAGCTCCTGATTCGATTATTCATCCACAACCGGCGCCCATCTGCGGGCTGAGGGCGGATAGTCACCTCCAGCGGGGACTTGAAGGGCACTATCCGCCCTCACCGCCCATCGTGGGCCCCGGGTGTGGTGGAATAATCACAGCACCGGGGGTATCGGGGAAAATAACGCAGCACCACCCGGTGAAAACAAGCCCTCCAATTTGCCGCCTGCGCCCGTGGAACACCCTCTCCCAGCTTGTCAAACCTGATTGCGTGGGGTGATCCTCCTTTGAGACTGTGGTCGCCTCATGTGTTCATGGGGTCCCTCACCGGCAGTTACAGAGACACCCCGCCAATCGGTGTCACCGCCCGCCCTGGAACCATGCCTCGGCCAGCAGCTGCAGGGAACGCTCCCGCACCTTCGGGTCGAAGGCGTAGGTGACGGTGATCAGCTCATCGGCGCCGGTGCGCTCCACGAACTCCTCCAGCTGGGCGGTGGCCGTCTTCGGTGAACCCACCGCCTGGATCTGCAGCATGGACTGGGCCCCACCGCCACCGGGGAGGGTCGCCGGATCCACCGGGGGTTGGAGCTTCCGGCGCTGCCCGGTCTGGATGTCGGCGAACATCTGCTGGATCACGGTGAATTCGCGCTCGGCCTCGGCATCGGTGTCGGCGACCAGGACATTGATGCCGGCCATGATGTAGGGCTTGTCTATCTGCGCGGTGGGCATCTCGGTGGAGAAGGTGTCCCGGTAGACCCGGATGGCCTGATCGATCTGGTCGGGTGCAAAATGCGAGGCGAGGGAGAACGGCAGGCCCAGCTGTCCGGCGATGGCGGCGCCGTTGATGGTGGACCCCAGTACCCAGATCGGCACGTCGGTACCGGCGGAGGCGGCGGAGACAATCGGCATGCTGTGGGAGGATCCGGCCTCGCTGAACCATCCCTGCAGGTCATAGATGCTCTCGGCGAAGGCCTGCGGTTCGGCGGAGGAGCGGCTGAGTGCCTGGGCGGTCATCCCATCGGTTCCCGGTGCGCGGCCCAGACCCAGATCGATCCGGTCGCCGAACATGTTGGCCAGGGTGCCGTACTGTTCGGCGACCATCAGTGGGGCGTGGTTGGGGAGCATGACCCCACCGGAGCCCACCCGGATCCGGTCGGTGACGGAGGCCGCCTGCCCGACCAGCAGTGCGGTGGCACTGGAGGCCAGGTTCACGGTGTTGTGGTGCTCGGCGAACCACAGCCGGTGATACCCCAGTTCATCGGCGAGCCGGGCGGCGTCCATGGAGGCTGCGATGGCATCGCGGGCGGTGGAGCCCTCGGAGATGGACACGAGGTCGAGGATGTTCAACGGTACTGACATTGGTTCTTTCCTTGTGCGAACGGGGACGGGGTGTGCTGTCACCGGAGCCTACCTGCGTTCGCCAGGGCGACCAGCTAGGCAGCCGGGACGTGCTCCTCGATCGCCTCGCTGATCTGCACCAGCGCGCCACCGGCGTACTGCGGCAGTGACACCGCGATATCCGTCTCGCGGCCCAGGGCGTACCAGGTGGCGGAGGTGGTGCCGGTGGCCAGGATGGTGTCCTCGAACCACGGGATGTCATTGATCTGCTGGAGGACGGCACCGGCCTCGTAGTTCTCCGAGGGCTCAACGCCGCAACGGATCACGATCGGTTCCAGGCCGGGGGATTGCCAGGCGACGGCGTCATCGCCGTAACCGGCGGCGGCCATGGCGGGATCATCGATCAGCTGGTAGGTGATCGCATCCTCACCGGAACCCACCTCGAGTGTGGCAGGCAGGGCGTCGATAAGCGCACTGCAGTCCCCGGACCCGCTTGCGGCCAGCTGGGACAGCGGCGCCGGGAACGGCTCACCCTCGCGCTGGTCCAGCGCACCCACCGCATCGGTGAAGGGGGCCACCGGGTTGTCGGCGTTGCCGGTGCTCATGTCATCGGCGGTGATGGCGACCACGGGGAAGCGGTCGACGGAGTACCACGTCTGCAGGGAGGACCCCGCGGTGACATCCGCCACCGGCAGCCAGGTCACCCCGTCCACCTCGACGGTCTCGGCGAGTTCGGTGTACTGGAACGGCATGTCCACACCACAGCGCAAGGTCACCCGCTCCAGCTCGGAACTGGCCCATGCGGCCACACCGGCGGGCACCGGCTCGATGATCTGGGCGCGGGTGTGCCCGAAGGCGGAATCCGGCAGGGACTCGATGAGCGCGGCGCATTCTGCGGACTCGGCCTCCGGGGCGGGCAGGGTACTCATCGCCACCTGCTGCTGGCCCGCCGGGCCGAGCAGCACACGGGCACCCACCAGCACCCCTGTGGTGAGCAGCAGGGAGAGGACCAGGGCGATGACGATGGGGGTTTTGTTCATCCCCCGGGCGGCCCCACCCGCGGTGGTGGTTCCAGCAGGACGAGAGGGTGCAGACCCGTTATTGTTTTCGGCACTCATGATCCATCAGCCTACCCGTGGGTGGTTAGACTGGAAAACACTGATCACCAGTAGATATTTCCCCCAAAAGCCTGAGGAGCTGACCCCGACGTGCCGAATGTGAAATTCCCGGAACACCTGCAGGGCGGGCCCACCGTCGGCGAGATCGGAGAATTCGAGGTGATCCGG
This sequence comes from Corynebacterium efficiens YS-314, assembly GCF_000011305.1. Taxonomy (NCBI): domain Bacteria; kingdom Bacillati; phylum Actinomycetota; class Actinomycetes; order Mycobacteriales; family Corynebacteriaceae; genus Corynebacterium; species Corynebacterium efficiens. The sequence continues at coordinate 1,504,582 of NC_004369.1, forward strand.
GTCATCACGGAGCAGGCCAGTTCCGCCCTCAACGGTGATGATGCCGCCGTGCTACGCCACGCATCCCCCAATTCCCGCGCGGTGGCCACCACCGACATGCTGGTCGAGGGCAGGCATTTCCAACTGGACTGGTCCACCCCGGAGGAGATCGGGCAGAAGGCGATCGTGCAGAACTTCGCCGACATCGAGGCCATGGGTGCCCGCCCCATCGCGGCCCTGCTGGCATTATCCGCCCCCACCCACACCCCGGTGGAGTTCGTCCGCGGCCTGGCACGCGGCATCGGTCAGCGGGTGGAGGAGTACTCCGCGGAACTCGTCGGCGGTGACATCACCTCCGGCACCTCCCTGGTGCTGTCGGTGACGGCCCTGGGATCCCTGGGGGGCTCCCTGCCGGAACTCACCCTCAACCGCGCCAGGCCCGGCCAGGTCGTGGTCGCCCACGGTCGCATCGGCTACTCCGCCGCCGGCCTGGCCCTGCTGCAGCGTTTCGGGCGCGCCGGGGTGCCGGAGGAACTGACCCCCCTGGTGGAGGCCCACTGTGCACCGAGGCTCAACCCCGGTCGCGGGATGATCGCGCGTGCCGCCGGGGCCACCGCCATGACTGACAACTCCGACGGCCTCATCGTGGATCTGTCCCAGCTGGCCCGGAAATCTGGCGTGCGCATCAACATCGAGTCCGGCACCATCGCCCCGGATGACCTGCTCAGCGCCGCCGGCGAGGCACTCGACCGTGACCCCTGGGAGTGGATCCTGGCCGGCGGGGAGGACCACACGCTGCTGTCCACCACCTTCGGCGACCCCCCCAGTGGTTTCCGTGCCATCGGCCAGGTCACAAAGCCCCGCCCCGATGACCCGGTCACCGTGGACAAGAAAACCCCGGCGTACGCATCGGGCTGGCAAAGCTTCTAGGCTGGCGCCATGCCTGTCGACGAACAACCCACCACCCCCGAAGCAGTCCAGTGGCGGACCATCGAGGATCTGCCCATCCACCCCTCCTGGCGGAAGGTCCTGGAACCGGTCATGGATCAGATCCGTGACCTGGGGCAGTTCCTCACCGCGGAAACCCAGGCCGGGCGCGGATTCCTCCCACCCGAACCGGACATCTTCCGGGCCTTCAGTTATCCCTTCGAGGAGGTGAAGGTGCTCATCCTGGGCCAGGATCCCTATCCCACGCCGGGGCATTCCATGGGCCTGTGTTTCTCCACCCAGCCCGGGGTGCGGCCCCTGCCACGCAGCCTGGTCAATATCTTCAAGGAGATGGCCACCGACCTGGGGGTGAGCATCAACGCCACCGACGGGGACCTACGCCCCTGGTCACGCCAGGGTGTCATGCTGCTCAACCGGGTGCTCACCGTGCAACCCGGCAACTCCAACAGCCACAAGGGCCGGGGTTGGGAGGCGGTGACCGAGGCGGCGATCACGGCACTCGGGCAGCGCGACCAGCCACTGGTGGCCATCCTGTGGGGCAGGCAGGCGCAGGCGGTGCAGAAATTCCTCGGGGACACCCCGTGCATCACCTCGGCGCATCCCTCACCGCTATCGGCGTCCCGCGGTTTCTTCGGTTCCCGCCCCTTCAGCACCACCAACCGGATGCTGGATGACCTGGGTGCCACCCCCGTCGACTGGCGACTGTAAAGTAAGTCACTATGTCAGACCTCAGCAGCACGACCCCGGCACCGGCTAACACCCCCGCACCGGTGCAGGTGCCCGCTGAAACCCTCTCCGCCGCCGGTGTGCTCGGGTGGGCGAGCAGGGCCGTGGCGGAACTCTCCGCCCGTCGCGCGGAGATCAACGCCCTCAATGTCTTCCCGGTCCCGGACGCCGACACCGGCTCCAACATGACCCACACCATGGAGGCCGCCCTCAACGAGGCCCGCAAACTCGACCCCGACGCCACCGTCGCCCGTATCACCGAGGCCCTGGCCGTCGGCTCCGTGCGGGGCGCACGCGGCAACTCCGGGGTGGTGCTCAGCCAGGTGCTGCGCGCCATCGCCCAGGCCGCCGCCGACGGGGTGGTCGACGGCCGCACCATCCAGAAATCCCTGTCCATCGCCCGGTCCCTGGTGGACCGCGCCATCACCGATCCCGTCGAGGGCACCGTGGTCACCGTCCTGCGGGCCGCCGCCATCGCCGCGGAACAGGCCGTGGAGGAGGGATACGGATCGCTGACCGAGGTGGTCAACCACGCCGTCTGGGCCGCCCGCACCGCCCTGGCCCGCACCCCCTCCCAGCTCGAGGTCCTGCGCGAGGCCGGGGTGGTCGATGCCGGGGGACAGGGACTGGTCATCCTCCTGGAGAGCCTCCAGCAGCAGATCACCGGTGCCCCCGGCCCCGACGGTGGTCTGGACGCCGGCACCCAGACCGGCACCCGCTCCCCGGAGGGTGCCTCCCGGCCCATCACCATCGACCATGACTCCCACGGCAGGGTCGGCGACCTGGAGGTGATGTTCTACCTCACCTGTGCGCAGGCCGAGGACTTCGATGCGCTCCAGCAGGAGATCGCCGGTCTCGGCGACAGCCTGCTCATCGCCCGTGAATCCGACACCCGCGGCACCGTGCACATCCATTCGCGCCGGGCCGGTGAGGTCATCGAGGCGGCCTTCCGGGCCGGTGAGGTCACCCACCTGCGCCTGGAGATCCTCCCGGAGGCACACTCCACTGAGGTGCCACGCCGTGTGCTCATCGCGGTCACCCCGCATGGTTCACTCGCGGATCTCTACCGGAGCGCCGGGGCCACCGTGGTCACCCGTGATACCGCGGAACTGACCGAGGCGGAACCGTCCAATGAGATCGTCTCGGAGATCGTCGCCGCGGCCCGGGCCACCCGGGCCGATGAGGTGATCCTGCTGCCCAACGGTCTGTTGACCAAACGGGAGCTGGTCTCCATTGAGCGCTCCAGCCACGCCTTCGAGCAGGCTGTGACCATCCTGCCCACCTCCACGCTGGTCGCCGGGATCGCGGCCCTGTCCCTCCACGACCCCAGTCAACCCTTAGGCGTTGATTCCTACGCCATGGCGGAGGCGGCCAGCGCGATGCGCACCGCCGAGCTGCGCGTGGCCGGCAGCGCCGCCCTCACCCAGGCGGGCGCCTGTTCCAAGGGGGACCTGTTGGCGTTCTCCGGCCAGGAGATCCTGCTCATCGCGGAGGAACTCAACGATGCACTGTCCCGCACCTGCCTGCGGCTGCTGGACGGCGGTGGGGAACAGGTGACCCTGCTCATCGCCCGCGACCGCGAGAAGGACTTCGACGAGGACACCTTCCGCCGTGGCCTGGGCACCCATTCCCGTGTGGATCTGACCGTCTACCCGGCATCCGGAATGGAGAATCTCGTGGAGATCGGGGTGGAGTAGGCAGATGCTCGGCTGGCATGACACCCGCCTGCTCAAGGACATCCTCCCCGTCAAGGAGGCCCGCGCCATTGAGAAGGCACTCGGTTACACCACCGCCGGGGAACTGCTGCGCCACAATGTGCGCAAATACTCCCACCACGGTTCCGGCGTTGATCTGGGTGCGGCAGAGGAGGGGGATCTGGTCACCGTCGTCGGTGAGGTGGTCCACGCCGCCAAGTCCTATACCCGTACCGGCAAGCTGCTCTACAAGATCATCGTCGCCGGTGAATCCGAACAGGTGACCATCTCCTTCTTCGGTGCGCCCTATGTCCCGAAACTGCTGCCCCAGGGGGTGCGGGCGATGTTCACGGGCAAGGTGAAGTTCTTCCGTCGACAGCCGCAGCTGACCCACCCGGAGTTCATCGTCATCCCCGATGCCGGCTCCGGCGGCAAGGTGACCGGCACCGGCGGCATGAAGGCCCTGGCCGCCTACGGTGATGTGGAGGAGGTCGCCCGCAGCCTGGTCGAGCGGGAGTACCTGCCCATCTATTCCGGCACCGCGTCGATGACCACCTGGCGGATCATGGCCGCCATCCAGCGTGTCCTGGAGACCATGCCACCCGTGCCGGAACCACTGGGTGACACCCCACCCGGCATGCCCAGCTTCGAGCAGGCCCTGCGCGGCATCCACGATCCCGGGGCGGAGGGACCCGGCGCGTATGTGGACCGCCTCAAGTACAACGAGGCCCTGTCCCTGGCCACCGTGATGGCGTTGCGACGCGCCGACACCGCCTCCCGCAAGGCCCCGCCGTGCCCCCGGGCTCTCGGCGGGCAGCAGCGCGCCCTCATCGAGTCGCTGCCGTTCCCCCTGACCGAGGGGCAGAAAACCGTCACCCGCGAGATCAGCGCCGACATGGAACAACGCACACCCATGTCGCGTCTGCTCCAGGGTGAGGTCGGTTCGGGCAAGACCATCGTGTCCCTGCTGGCCATGCTCCAGGCCATCGACTCGGGCCGCCAGTGCGCGATGCTCGCCCCGACCGAGGTACTGGCCACCCAGCATGCCCGCAGCCTCACCACCATCCTGGGTGATGCGGGTGTCCAGGCCAGCGTCGTCCTGCTCACCGGGTCGATGAGCACCAAGGTGCGCCGGGAGGCGCTGCTCAATGTGATCTCCGGGCAGGCGGACATCGTGGTGGGCACCCACGCCATCATCCAGGACACCGTCGAGTTCTTCGATCTCGGCCTGGTGGTGGTTGATGAGCAGCACCGTTTCGGTGTGGAACAGCGTGACCGCCTGCGCACCAAGGGCCGGGAGGGGCTGACCCCGCACCTGCTGGTCATGACCGCCACCCCGATCCCGCGCACCATCGCCATGACCGTCTTCGGTGATCTGGCGGTGTCCACCCTGCGGGAACTGCCCGGCGGGAGGCGGCCGATCCAGACATCGGTGGTCCCGGCGGAGAAACCGGCGTGGATGAAACGGGCGTGGGAACGCATCGGGGAGGAGGTCAGCGCGGGCCACCAGGCCTATGTGGTCTGTCCCCGCATCGAGGGCGACGGCGGTGTGGTGAAAATTCACGACACCCTGCAGCACCGGACCTTCCGTGATCTCACCGTCGGCATGCTGCACGGACGCATGGACCCGGAGACCAAGGACCAGGTCATGCGGGACTTCGCCACCGGTGGGATCGATGTGCTGGTGTCCACCACGGTCATCGAGGTCGGCATCGACGTGGCCAACGCCACCGTCATGCTCATCCTGGAGGCCGACCGTTTCGGTGTCTCCCAGATCCATCAGCTGCGCGGTCGCGTCGGCCGAGGTGGGTTCGCCTCCCTGTGTCTGCTCCACACCGGTTTCGCCCTCGACTCCCCGCAGATGGGGCGCCTGCAGGCGATCGCCAACACCTCCGATGGGTTCGCCCTGTCCGAACTGGACCTCAAGGTCCGGCAGGAGGGCGATATCCTGGGTACCTCGCAGTCCGGCAGCGACACCAAACTGCAGTATCTGTCGCTGCTCACGGATCAGAAGATCATCGAACGCGCCACCGCGGACGCCGCCGAGCTGGTGGCCCGCGACCCCCAGACTGCCATGGCGCTGGTCAGTGACATCGCCCGCGACAATCAGGATTATCTGGAGAAGACCTGAATCATTTACCCCTGCACCGGGTTCAGGTCACTCTGCGTTAGTCTGTAACACATGAAGATCTGCGCACCCTTTGCCGGAATCGTCCACTATTTCGTCGCTGAAGGCGATGCCGTTGCCACCGGTGAACAACTCGGCACGGTGGAGGCGGTCAAACTCGAGGCACCCATCCTGGCACCCGGCCCCGGCGTGGTCGCCTCCGTGGCGTTCGATGACTTCTCCGATGTCACCGGCGGCGATGAACTACTCACCCTGGAGGCCAAATAATCATGGGACAGACCCGCATCATCTCCGGTGAGGCCCGGGGCCGTAAGATCCAGATCCCGCCGTCCGGGACCCGCCCCACCTCCGACCGTGCACGCGAGGGCCTGTTCTCCTCCCTGCAGGTCCGGTTCGGTTTCGAGGGGCAGGTGGTCCTCGATCTCTTCGCCGGTTCCGGTGCGCTCGGCCTGGAGGCCGCCTCCCGTGGCGCCGATGAGGTCGTGCTGGTGGAGAGCCACTCCAAGGCCGCGCAGATCATCCGCGCCAATGCAGGTGTGGTCAACCACCCCGATGTCCACGTCGTGGAGATGAAGGCCTCGACCTATCTGGCCACCGCACCGGATGCGCATTTCACCATGGTGCTGGCTGATCCACCGTATGAGCTGGCCGATGAATCGGTCGTCGAGATGCTCCACGCGCTGACCCCGAAGCTTCTCGACGGCGCGGTCGTCGTCGTCGAGCGCCACGTCGGTTCCCCGGAGACCGCCTGGCCGGCCTGGTTCGTGCCCACCACCCAGAAACTCAAGAAGCGCACCTACGGCACCGCCCGGATGGACATGGCTGTCTTCGACGCGGAACTGCTGAACAGCGACGACACCGAACAGGAGAACCCATGAAAGCCGTCTGCCCCGGATCCTTCGACCCCATCACGCTCGGCCACCTGGATATCATCACCCGCGCCGCCGCCCAGTTCGAGGAGGTCACCGTCCTGGTCACCGCCAACCCGAACAAGAACTCCGGCCTGTTCACCGTCGAGGAGCGTATGGATCTCATCCGTCGGTCCACCGCGCACCTGAGCAATGTCAAGGTGGACACCTGGGCCACCCTGCTGGTGGACTACACCACCGCCCACGGCATCGGTGCGCTGGTCAAGGGCCTGCGCAGCTCCCTGGACTACGAGTATGAGCTGCCCATGGCGCAGATGAACAGGCGCCTGTCGGGTGTGGACACCTTCTTCCTGCTCACCGACGAGAAGTACGGCTATGTCTCCTCCACGCTGTGCAAGGAGGTCGCCCGCTACGGCGGGGACGTTTCCGGCCTGCTGCCCGAGGTGGTCGTCGACGCCGTGAAGCAGAAGTACACCCAGCAGTAGCGGTGGACGCGGCGGCGATCTTCGGCATCGTCCTGCTCGGTGCCTGCGTCCAGCGCGTCTCCGGTATGGGCCTGGGCCTGGTCGCCGCCCCGATACTCGCGGTGCTCCTCGGACCGGTGGAGGGCATCCTGGTCAGTAATGTCCTGGCTGTCATCAACGCCTCCATGACCACGGTGGTGCGCCGCCGCGATGTGGACTGGCGCCAGTTCGTGCTGATCTCCCCGGTGCTGGTGGTCGGCGCCGTACCGGCCGCCTGGCTGCTCACCGTCGCCGACACCCCGGTGCTGCTCGCCAGCGTCGGCGTCCTCATGCTGTGCGCCCTGGGCTTGTCGACGTTCGGACAGTCCCGCATCCCACCCGTGAGAACCAGGGCAGCGCCACTCATTGCCGGTGTGGCCGCCGGTTTCATGAACACCCTGGCCGCCATCGCCGCCCCCGCCCTGACCGTCTATGCGCAGGCCACCCGCTGGGAGCAGCGCAGTTTCTCCGCCACCCTCCAGCCGATCTTCCTCATGGCGGGGATCATCGCCGTGGCGGTGAAGGTGCTCGGTGGGGCAGCGGATCTGGACAACACCGATGTCTGGGTGTGGCCCGCCGGTATCGGGGGCATGATCTGCGGCATCCTCCTGGGTTCCCTGCTGAGCACCCGCATTCCGACCACCACCGCGCGCAGGATCGCCCTGATGATTGCCACCGCGGGTGCCGTGGTGGTGCTGGTCCGCGGTATCAGCGGAGCGATCGGGTAGGTTGTGGGGTGTTCTTGAGCAAAGGAGGTGAGGGCGTGGCCAGAGACCGACGGATGTGGAAGATGACCCCGGAACAACTCCAGGAACATCTGATACTGAAAAACCGTGCACGACAGTTCACGGACAAGAAGAAGCAGAACGATAAAAGGGCCTGCCGGGATTTCTCCCGGCGGGCCCTCCCGCTTTCCTGATCCCGTTACAGCAGGGAAGACAGGAATTCCTGCGTGCGTGTCTGCTGGGGGTTGTCCAGCACCTGCGCCGGGGTGCCGGCCTCCACGACGACACCGTCGGCCATGAACACGACCTGGTCGGCGACCTCACGGGCGAAACCCATCTCGTGGGTGACCACCAGCATGGTCATGCCGTCGTCGGCAAGCTGACGCATCACGCGCAGCACCTCGCCGACGAGTTCGGGATCGAGGGCAGAGGTCGGTTCGTCGAAAAGCATCAGCTTGGGGTCCATCGCGACGGCGCGCGCGATCGCCACGCGCTGCTGCTGCCCACCGGAAAGCTGCACGGGGTAGGCGTCGGCCTTGTGGGCGAGCCCGACCTGCTCGAGGAGTTCCATTGCGCGGGCGCGGGCGGCCTTCTCCGGCTGGCGTTTGACGTGGATGGGGGCTTCGATGATGTTGTCGATGACGGTGCGGTGGGGGAACAGGTTGAACTGCTGGAACACCATGCCGATATCGGCGCGCTGGCGGGCGGCGTCCTTCTCGGAGATCTCATAGAGCACCCCGTCGCGCTCGCGGTAGCCGATGAGATCCCCATCGACGTAGAGGCGACCGGCGTTGACCTTCTCCAGGTGGTTGACACACCGCAGCATGGTGGATTTGCCGGAACCGGAGGGGCCGATCAGGCAGGTCACTGATCCCTTGGGTACCTGCAGGTCAATGCCCTTGAGCACCTCGAGGCGGCCGAAGTTCTTGCACACCTGCTGGGCGTCGATCATGAGGGGGGTCATCTATCTGTTCTCCTTCGGCGTATCAGGCACGACATTGACGTTGCCGGGGATGGCACCTTCGGCATCGGCCAGCGCGGCGAGCTGGCGGGCGGTGAGGTTGCGGGTGCTGCCCTTTTCAAAGTGCTTCTCCAGGTAGTACTGACCCACCATGAGCACCGAGGTGATCACCAGGTACCAGGTGGCGGCCACCAGCAGCATCGGGACCGGCTCGAACAGGGAGTAGGCGATGTCCATGCTGCGGCCGTAGAGCTCCAGGGAATACGGCACCGCCACCACCAGGGAGGTGGTCTTCAGCATGGAGATCAGCTCATTGCCGGTTGGCGGGATGATGATGCGCATCGCCTGGGGCAGCACCGTGCGGCGCATGGTCAGCGACCAGCCCATGCCCAGGGCCTTGGACGCCTCCATCTGGCCCTCCGGCACGGCCTGGATACCGGAACGGACGATCTCGGCCATGTAGGCGGCCTCGTTCAGACCCAGACCCAGGACAGCGAGGATGAACATGTTGGACAGGAAGTTCTGTAGATCAATCTCCGCGAATCCGAGGTTCACGGTCTGGTAGAGCGAACCGAGCAGACCCCAGAACACCAGCTGGACGTAGATCGGGGTGCCACGGAAGATCCACAGGTACAGCCAGGCCACACCCTGCAGCACCGGGTTGCCGGACATGCGCATCACCGCCAGGGTGGCACCGAACACCACACCGATGATCATGGACAACACCGTGAGCGCAATGGTGTGCAGGGCGGCGGTGGCGATGCGGGTGTCAAAGAGGTAGGTCAGGTAGGTGTCCCAGCCGTAGGCCTCATTGTTGAGCGCGCCGATAATGAACCAGGCCAGCAGGGCCAGGATGATCGCGGCGGCGACCCACCTGCCGGGGTGGCGCAGTGGTCTGGCCTCGATGGGTTTCGGTGTGGCCCGGGTGGTGGCCCCACCGGGGGAAACAGGTTGTGACATGTCACGTGTCCTTCTGGTGAAAGTGTGTGGAGAAGAAAATCAGGGATAGGTGGTGTTAACCGGCGAGCTGGTCGAGGGGCACCTCATTGATCAGTGCCTCCTCCAGCAGGCCCTCCTCGATGCCCCACTGGGCGAGGATGCGTTCGTAATCACCGGTGTCGATGAGGTGCTGGAAGGCACGTGCCGCCACCGGGGTCAGTTCGGACTCCTTGGGCAGGGCAAACCCGAAGGGGGCGGCCATGAAGATGTCACCGACCAGTTCGATGCGGTCATCGGAGCGGGCCACCGCCCAGGCGGTGATGGGGGAGTCCGCGGCCAGGGCGTCCGCGCGGCCCAGGATCAGGGCGGTGGCGGCGGTATCGGCGGTGTCATAGGCCAGCACCGTGATGGGTTCCTTGCCTTCCGCCACGCACTGCTCGGACTTGGGGCGCACATCATCGGTTTCCGCGACGGTGGTGCGCTGCACCGCGATAGTCAAGCCGCAGGCATTGTCCGGGTCGATGTCCTCCTCACGGTCACTGCTCTGTGCCCACTGGACACCGGCGTAGAGGAAGTCGATGAAGTCGAAGTTCATCCGGCGTTCCTCATTGTCGGTGAACCCGGAGGCACCCATATCCACGGTGCCCGCCTGGACCGACGGCAGGATCAGGGAGAAATCCTGTTCCTGGGGCTGGTAATCCAGGCCCATCACACCGGCCATGGCGCGCGCCAGGTCCATCTCCACGCCGATGATCTCACCGTCGGAGTCCTTGAACTCAAACGGTGGGAACGGGGGATTGGCACCCGCGGTGAGCACACCACGCTCGGCCAGGGCGGCAGGCACCATCGCCTCGATCTCCGGAACCGGTTCGGGAACGATCTGCTCCCACCCCTCCGGGGCGCCCTGTTCCTCGTTGGTCACACAGGATGTCAGGGCGAGTGAGGCTGCCACGGCACCGACCACGGCCGTGACGCCGCGCAGCATACGGTGGCTGCCACGCAATCGGGTCAAACTCTCAATCATAAGGGCAGATATTACAGGTAGGTGTGCCCATTGCCCGAAGCGCCGGTGGGCGGGGAACTGCCCGGAGCTGGGTGATCCGCCTTTATGGTGGGGGAACATCCCACCTTGGGATGGATAGCCGGGTACCTATGGCGCAGGTAGCGTGGAGTTATGACCAGTGTGGAAATCAGAGTCGTCCTCATTCTGCTTGTCCTGGTGCTGCTGTTCGGACTGGTGATCTGGGCGATTTCCACCGTGCTGCGCCGACGCCGCATGGAGGAGATCAACAGGGGGCCGGGCAACCCGGAGGAACCGGCCCCCACTCAGCCGTGGCGCAGGTTCACCGGTGCACTGGCGGCTCCCCATGCCCGCCCGGAGTGGGTGCGGGTGCGGGAGAACAGGCGGCTGCACTCGGCGGACCAGGTGTATTTCGGTTTCGCCTCGGTACTGTCCCCCTTCACCGTGATCAATGCACTGCGCGCAGACTGGGGTGTTCGGAACGCCGATCAGGCGCGCACACGTCTCAGCCAGGCGCAGCAGGTCATCACCGAGCACGCCGCTGCGGTGCTCGCGCAGCGGGGCCTGCCGGAGGACGCAGGGGAGTTCCGCGCGAAGCTGGTGCGCGCAGGTGCGCCCGGGGAGCTTGTCGACGACTTCCTGGCCCACACCGATGCTGCCCCCGATCCCCAGGTCATCATCGATGCAGACGGCCTGGCCTTCGACATCGCACGGGTGGCCAACCTCGCCCGCTGGTCGGGGTATGTCCGCTACGTGGACCCCGATCAGTGCACGGAGCATCTGGACGCCCTGGGCATCGCTGCGGTGGCGGTGTTCCGCAGCTGGGATGATTTCGCCGATGCTTTCCTGGCAGGACAGGCCACCCGGTTCAAGGGCGGGGCCAAGCATTACACCCAGGCCGTGGAGTGGCTACGCACCGATACGGACAGCCCCTGGTTCCGCCAGCCGTGGATCACGGCGGTGACCACACCCCGGTAGAGCGAATGGGTTTATGAGGCGGTTTTCCTGATACATGGAGACTGGGGGGTGCTCAGTTGGTAGGTCCCATCTCAGCTTGTTGGTAGAGCCTTCTGATTAACCCATGAAGAGACTGTAAGTAGGTGATCTCGATTAGGCTGTTCAACCTAATCCCAAAATCTCTCTATATCGAATGGATGATTCAGCCTTGAATTCCAGCACCGGGCCTATTGTAAAAATGATCAAACTTATCGATGGGGAAGAAATCGAGTTGGGTGAGGGGGCCGTTTTTGCGCTGGTAGGTGCGAATAACTCAGGAAAAACCTACTTTCTCAAAACCCTTCGAGCTCAATTACACGGCGATACCATTCAAGAGGTGTCTGCTGACGGCGGGCTAATCGAGGGGATAAAAATGCAGTGGGCTACCGCATCAGCCCAGATGCCCGAATATCTAGAGAATCTCGCCGATCACCACTTCCAGCGAAATGAAAGAAATTATCGCCTAGATGAGTAAGTCCTAATAGAGTTCCCCGACGAAAAGGTCTATACAAAAATACGGGGAGAGTGTTTGAGTTGAAGGTGTGAACAATAACCTAAACACTCTCCTGACCACACTCTACGTCACCTTAGTCGACGATGTCTTGCCTTCTTTAGGTATCAATCGCACCCACCGACCAGGTAGAAAACCAGCCCTGGACGACGCCGAGCTCCTCTGCCTGGTCATCGCCCAACACCTCCTGCACGGCACCTCATCGGAGACACGATGGGTGCGCTACGCCCACCAACACTTCAGTGAGATGTTTCCCGATATCCCGCAACAATCCGGGTATAACAAACGCGTCCGTGCCGCTAGTTCACTGATTTCGCTGGTGATCACTGCCCTGGCTCGAGATACCGCCTCCTGGTACGACCTGTGCCGTTTGCTCGATTCCACGCCAATTCCGTGTGCGATGTCAAGAGAAACGGTGAAACGATCAGATCTGGCCGGGTATGCCAACTATGGGTATTGCGCGTCGCATTCGCGGTATTTCTGGGGGTTTCGTCTCTACCTGGTGTGTGCCCCGGATGGAATGCCGGTGATCTGGGGACTGGCTGATCCAAAGATTGGGGAACGCGAGGCTGCCATGGTGTTATTAGCCCATGACCAGCATCTTCTTTCTACGGGCCAGGTGATTGTGGCGGATAAGGGGTTTGCCGGTTGTGACTTTGAGGGGTTTATCTCCCACGAGCTGGGTGTGGAGTTGATTCGCCCGGATCGCAAGAATGAGGCTCACAGGTATGGGGATCTTGGCGGGATCAGGCAGTGGGTGGAATCCGTGTTCGACACCCTCAAGGACCAGTTGGGATTGGAGCACCACCGGGCAAGAAGCCCTGGTGGTGTCTATGCCAAGGTGGCGGGCAAGTTGTTGGCGTTAGCATCTGTGATCTGGCATAACTGGCGTATCGGTGCACCTGATAAGCGCTCACTGACAGCTTATGATCACTGAACCTATTAGGACTTAATCATCTAGGTGACGGGATAAAACATAAAGGGCGATCGTTCCTGGATATTGCGCAATTAACAGAAGTTGATTTTTTCCAACGGCACTTGGGGGCGTTTGCAGGAATTTTTGTTCAGTACGATGATGCCATAGACAGAGTGCTCGAAACTGATCTAAAAGAGCAGGTCAACCCCCAAGCGAGAATGAACGTTTCTTGTATCCAAAGCGTCCACGCTTCAGCCGAATCTTTTCAAAAGGTCTCAACCTATTTCAAAATGATCTTTGGAGAGGATATTTCCTTCTATGACCAGTATGGGAAACTCGGTTTCATTCTGGGCAGCCCTTTAGAAGGAGGCTCTCGCTACGGAGAAGCACTTAATAAAGCAACCGTCCAATATCAAGAACGCCAACCTAAAATCTGGAACCAAGGTTTAGGCATGCGGAGTGTGCTGGGTCTACTCTTGAGAATTTTCGCTGGGGACAAGAAAGTTATTCTCTGCGATGAACCCGAAGCATTCCTGCATCCTCCTCAAGCTGCACGACTTGGGACAGTATTGGCGGAGGTGGCTAAAGAATTGAAAAAGCAGATTTTTGTGGCAACTCACGACAGGAATTTGCTTAATGGCCTGACTGCATCTGGGGCTGGAAATGTTCACGTGCAGCGGCTTGCCCGCACGGAGGCTGGTTTTACCTCCCAGGCGGTACCTTCAGAAGCCTTGAGAGGAGCTCGTGCCAAGAGTCTCATTAGGTATACGCCTCTCCTAGATTCCCTCTTCTCGTCAGCCACTATTTTGGTGGAAAACGAACAAGACGCGTATTTTCTGAGCGAGGCTATTTCTCACGTGATCGAAAAAGAATCACCGGAGGTCAACATCTCCATAGATGATTTCTTATTTATCGGCACTGGGGGAAAGGATTTGCTAGGAAAAATTGCCAAGATATTAGAATCAATGCATTCGAATGTGATAATAGCTTGCGATTTCGATATCTTGACCCAAAAAGGACAGTTCAAGTCTCTCTTGAAAGAAATAGGTGAGTGGGATGATGAAATTGACGCATCTTACGAGAACTTGGTCAATGTAGCTCGCAAGAATCCGGAATATTCGGCACAAAATGCTGAGAGTATACTCAAGACCTTCAAGAACTCGGGGATACGTTCGCCTCTTCCAACCTTTAATGAGGCTGGGGCTGAGTTTCTAAGAAAGATGGACGCGGTGGGCGTTTGCATTAACCAGGTTGGTGAGTTGGAAGACTTCGACAAAGCAACGCTTAAAAAACTCGGCGCAAAAGGTAAGCCATTATGGCCCCATAATGCAATCGAAGCTGGGGCCGCAGAAGGGGAAGAGGCATGCTGTTATGCCCAGCGGATCGTTCAGGCTGCCTTAGCGGGACTCTGAAATCGAGCCCATTATGCCGGCTTGCTCTCGACCATGACCGCGGAGTCGAGTGCGCGGGTGGAGGTGACCCGCTCGATGAACATCACCAGGGCCACCACGACGGCACCGATGATGATCGCGGTGATGACAGGCCAGGTCTCACCGGAGGGGCTGAGCAGATTGGCATCGGAGTCCTGCCACGGCCACAGGGCACGCAGCGAACCGAGCATGAGGCCGGCCATCACGGTCAGGGTGATGGTGCGGTGGTGCTCCAGGATGTAGGACAGGATCTTGATGAACAGCGCGATACCGGTGACCGCGCCGATAATGAACACGCCGATGATGTCCCATTCGCGGTTGGACAGCGCGGACATGATCGGGGCGTAGAGACCCATGGCGAGCAGGAAGAAGGACCCCGATACGCCCGGCAGCACCAGGGCACACACCGCAATGGCCGCGGCGATGAAGATGATGATCAGCGACGGGTTCTCCTGTGGCGCGGAAGTGATGCTCGTGCCGAAGAAGGAGATCACCGCGCACACCAGGAACAGGGGGATGAGCAGCGACAGGCGCTTCTTTGCGCGACGGCCGTCCATCATGCCGATCGGCACGAGGATAGAGACCGCCACCATGCCCAGGAACAGGCCGCGGGAGATCTCGGGGTGGTTCTCCACGAAGTTGGACAGCACGGTGGACAGGGTGAACACCGCGGTGACCATGCCGACGCCCACGGCGCCGAGGAACCACCAGTCGATACCGGCCACGGCCGACTTCAACCGGGAACGGTCCTTGATAGACACCTTGATCAGGTCGATGAGTTTCTCACCGTTGTGCAGGGCGCGCTCGTACAGGCCGATGACCAGGGCGACTGTGCCACCGGAGATGCCCGGCACCAGCTCAGCCATGCCGATCAATCCGCCGCGGATGAAGTTCCACAGCACCGCCAGTGGCGTCTTCTTCGTTTTGGCGGGGTAGACGTGGTGGGGGGTCGTGGTGCCCGGTGAGTCCGGGAGCTCTGTCTGCGTGGCGTCGTGGTTGGTGGCGCTCATAGGGTTATACGGTCTTTCGTCGCTAACGGGGGTCAAACGATTAGAACTATACGGGGATCGGGGCGGTAAATGTTTATCGACGGGCCACTGTGAGCACGGTCATGCCGGCGAGCAGGCTGGCCGCTGCCACCAGGATCCACCACACCCACACCGGGATCACCGTGTTCCAGATGGTGATGACGACACCGAAGAACATCGTGGTGAGGATCGCCTCCACGCCCGTGCGCACCGGTGGGTGGGAGCGCCGCTGCAGGCGTCGGAAAGCCTGGAGGAGGGAGAGGGCTGCGGCGAGGATCAGCACCCAGCCGATGATGAGGTTGAAATCCCACATCAGACCGCCTCCTTCGTTCGGGCGTGGTCTAACAGGACCCGCCCCAGGTCCTCCATGCCGGCGTTGGTGTCGGTGATGGCAAACGTCGCCGTATTAGTGGAAGGGTCAATCAGCAGCATGGACATGAAACCACCGGTCCCACCGTTGTGGAAGACGGTGTCGCCGGTGTCGTGGGCCCAGGTGTAATCCGGCAGGGGTGAGCTCAGCACATGATCAGCCCAGACGGCCATGTCCCGGGCAGTGGAGCGCAGCGCTCCGGCCGGGGCGTCGGCCTCCATCTCCCACGGGGTGGATTCCCGCCCGCGGGTGGTCAGGCCCCGTGGGGCGTCCCCGGGTACAGATCCGGGGGTCATGAGGTAGGTGTCCTCCATGCCCAGTGGAGCCAGGATCTCATCCTGGATCAGGGTGGGGTAGCAGGTGCCGGCGGCTTCGGCCAGCAGTTGCCCCAGCAGGGCGAACCCGAAGTTGGAGTAGGCGACCTCCCCGCGGTCAGTCAGGGAGGCGTCCCGGGCGGCGTCGAGGAGTTCCTCCCGCGTGTGGTCGGCATAGGGATTGCTACCGGTGACCGAGGCGATGAACTGCGGCAGTCCCATCTTTGCCAGACGTGGCAGACCGGAGGTGTGGGCGGCCAGCTCCTCCAGGGTGACATCGTTGATCTCTGAACCGGTGGCCTCGATGATCTCGCCAACCGTGGTGTCCAGGGTCAGTTCCCCGCGGTCGACGGCCCGGGTGAGCAGGTCCGCGGTGAAGGTCTTGGTGATGGACCCGATCTCGAACTCGGTGTGTTCATCTGATCCCAGGCCGGCAAACGTGGCCTGTCCGTCCCGGAGGATGAATGCCGAGATGTTCCGGCTTCCCGGTGGTGCGTGCTCCGCGAGGATGGTCGCCAGGGTGGGATCACCGGTGTGCCGGGTGGCGGTGGTGATGGGCCTGGGACCGATGGCAAGGGCGAGCGCTGCCGTGGCGATGGCGGCAGTCAGGGCCAGTGCTGCGGTGACGATGGTGAGGATGGTGGTTGTTCTGCGCATGGTGGGTTATGCCTCCTCCATGGCCAGGATGATCGCCAGCAGGGCCACCACCCGTTTCGGCCTGATCGAATGATGCCCGCGGGAATCCTTCTGAATCCAGCCTGCAGACTGAAGTGCGGACAGGTGGTGGTATCCGGTGCCGGTGGAGGTGACGATGCCCGCTTCCACCAGCTCGGCCACGGAAGCCGGGTGATGAAGCAGATGCTGCAGGATTCGGCCCCGCACCGGGTGGGCGGTGGCAGCCAGGTTGGTCATCGTCTCATCCCAGGACGCCCCGGTGAGATGCGCGGTGGGTCGCTCCCATTCATAGGCGTAGGTGGCATCCCCGATGTTGACCTCACCTCGGTAGCCCACGGAGCCCGTGGTCTCTGAGCCGCCAGGGGAGGGGGTGGTGCCCTCCAGGGCATCGACACGTTCCTCCAGCGCGCGCATGCGATCGAGGAGCTCATTCATCCTGCCGGCCAGTGATTCCATAATTCTACAGTTCCAGAATTCTAGAAGTGCCGCAAGGGGAGGGCATGAAAAAGCCGCCGCCCTCCATCCCGATAGGGATGAAGGGCGGCGGATAAGGGTGAAGATCTGGTGCCCCAGGTGGGACTCGAACCCACACTGGACGGGTTTTGAATCCGTTGCCTCTGCCAATTGGGCTACTAGGGCGTACACAGGCGTGCAGTGCTAAAGCAATATTAGACCACCGTGGAAAAACATGGAAAACCGACCCCCGGTTAACCGGGCATGCCCCCTTGGGGCACCTGGTTTTGCTCTGGCCTAGACTCGGGGAGGTGACTGAGAAGACTGACCAGACCCTGATGCTCATCGACGGCCACTCCATGGCCTTCCGTGCGTTCTTCGCCCTGCCTGCGGAGAATTTCTCCACCACAGGCGGCCAGAACACCAACGCGGTGTACGGCTTTCTCTCCATGCTGGCCACCCTGCTCAAGGAGGAGCAGCCCTCCCATATCGCGGTGGCGTTCGATGTGGGACGCAAAACCTTCCGCACCGACCTCTTCCCGGACTACAAGGCCCAGCGTGAGGCCACCCCACCGGAGTTCAAGGGGCAGGTGGAGATCCTCAAGGATGTGCTGAAGACGCTGGGGATCACCACCATCGAGAAGGAGGACTATGAGGCCGATGACATCATCGCCACGCTCGCGGTGGCGGCCAAGCCCCTCGGCTATGACACCCTGATTGTCACCGGTGACCGTGATTCCTTCCAGCTGGTCAATGACACCACCACCGTGCTCTATCCGATGCGCGGTGTCTCCGTGCTGCACCGGTTCACCCCGGAGGCCGTGGAGGAGAAGTACGGACTCACGCCCAGTCAGTACCCGGATTTCGCGGCGCTGCGTGGGGACCCCTCCGACAACCTGCCCAACATCCCGGGCGTGGGGGAGAAGACCGCCACCAAGTGGATCGTGGAATACGGCTCCCTGGACAACCTGCTCGAGCATGCCGATGAGATCAAGGGCAAGGCCGGCAACAGTTTCCGCGAGCGCCTAGACCAGGTGCGGATGAACCGGAAACTCACTGAGATGATCAAGGACATGGAACTGCCTGTCGGTCCGGATGATCTGGAGATGGGCACCGCTGATGTCGCCGAGGTGGCCACCGAGTTCGATGCGCTGGAGTTCGGCACCAACCTGCGTGAGCGGGTCCTTGCTGCGGTGAAGACCGATGGTGAGATCCCGGTCGAGGCGGTGGAGAACCGGGATGAGGTGGGTGTGGACACGCTCCCGTTGGATGAGTGGCTGAGCACCCGCCGCGGGCGTCCCCTGGCGGTGGCTGTGACCGGTGTGGGAACCCCGGCGACCGGGGATGCCCACTCGATCGCGATCGTGGACACCGACCGTCGCGCAGTGGTCGCCGACCTGGCGGACATCACCCCGGAGGCTGAGAAGGCGCTCGCCGGGTGGCTCGCCGATGAGGCCTCCCCGAAGCTGCTCCACGGCGCGAAGGCGGTCTTCCACATGCTCGCCGGTCGTGGTTTCGAGCTGCGCGGCATCGAACACGACACCGCGATCGCGGCGTACCTGCTGCGCCCCGGGCAGCGCACCTATGAGCTTGCCGACGTCTACCAGCGTCACCTGCAGCGCCAGCTCAACCCCAGCAACAACGGCAGTAATCAACTCACCCTCCTTGACGCCGGGGATTCCCAGGTGCTGGTGGACGAGGCCGTGGCCATCCTCGAGCTGGCTGGGGAGCTCACCAGCCAGCTCCAGGAGATCAACGGTTTCGAGCTCTACCGTGACCTGGAGATCCCGCTGCTCAGCATCCTCGCCCGCATGGAGGCCACCGGCATCGCCGTGGATGTGGCCACGCTTGAGGAGCAGCTGGAGACCTTCATCGACCAGGTCACCCGCGAGGAGGAAGCCGCCCGTGAGCTTGCGGGTGATCCCACCCTCAACCTCTCCAGTCCCAAGCAGCTGCAGACCGTGCTGTTTGAGACCTTCGGCATGCCCAAGACCAAGAAGACCAAGACGGGTTACTCCACCGCCGCCGCCGAGATCGAGGCACTGGCCGCGAAGAATCCACACCCCTTCCTTGACCACCTGCTGGCCCACCGCCAGTACCAGAAGATGAAGACCACCCTGGAGGGGCTCATCCGCTCCGTGGGGTCGGATGGTCGCATCCACACCACCTTCAACCAGACCGTGGCCTCCACCGGGCGCCTGTCGTCCACCGACCCGAACCTGCAGAACATCCCGGTGCGCACCGAGGCGGGACGCAAGATCCGCTCCGGTTTCGTGGTGGGCGAGGGTTATGAAACCCTGCTTACCGCCGACTACTCCCAGATCGAGATGCGCGTGATGGCGCACCTCTCCCAGGATCCGGGCCTGATCGAGGCATACCGGGAGGGCGAGGACCTCCACAATTACGTCGGTTCGAAGGTCTTCGACGTTCCGATCGACGGTGTCACCCCTGAGCTGCGCCGCCGGGTCAAGGCCATGTCCTACGGCCTGGTCTACGGGCTCTCAGCCTTCGGCCTGTCCCAGCAGCTGGGCATCCCGGCCGGTGAGGCGAAAACCATCATGGAGAGCTACTTCGAGCGTTTCGGCGGGGTGCAGCGCTACCTTGCCGAGGTGGTGGAGCAGGCCCGCAAATCCGGGTACACCGAGACCCTGTTCGGGCGCCGCCGCTACCTGCCGGAGCTCAACTCCGATAACCGGGTGGCCCGTGAAAACGCCGAACGCGCCGCGCTCAACGCCCCGATCCAGGGCACGGCCGCTGACATCATCAAGGTGGCCATGATCCGCGTCGACCGCGAACTGCGCGCCACCGGGGTGAAGTCCCGCGTGCTGCTGCAGGTCCATGACGAACTCGTCGTCGAGATCGCCCCCGGTGAACTCGAACAGGTACAGGGGATCCTGGAACGCGAGATGGACAACGCGATCACGCTGCGCGTGCCGCTGGAGGTCTCAGCCGGCAGTGGGCGCGACTGGGACACCGCCGCGCACTAGCGCTTTGCGACGAAAAGAGCAGTGCCCGGGAACAATCTGCCCCGCAGCGGGGACCACTGACCCCAGGTCTGGGTCAGGTCCTCCGGCCACTCCGGTTCGATGAGTCGGGTGAGGGTGAATCCGGCGTCGACAAGCTCACCGATGCGCGCGCCCATCGTGCGGTGCTGCTCGGCGTAGGTGACCTGCCCGGTCTCCTCATCTTCTTCGACGTAGCCGTCCTGGTCGAAGTAACTGGTGATCGCGGTCAGGCCGGCGGGGCCGGGATCGTCGAGGAAGATCCACCGCATGGGGTGGGTGATGGAGAAGACGAACCGGCCGCCGGGGCGGATCACGCGGGCGATCTCCCGCATCAGGTGCGCCGAATCCTCCACGAACGGGATGGCACCGAAGACGGAGAAGACCACGTCGAAGGAGTCATCGGCGAAGGGCAGGGCGGTGGCATCGGCCTGGACCAGGTGGGCGACGTTGTCGGTGCCGGCGTGACGGAGCATGCCCATGGAGATGTCGAAACCCGTGACAAAGGCATCCGGGACATCGTGGGCGAGCCACCGGGCGCACGGGGCGGAACCGCAGCCGATCTCCAGGATGTTCTTGCCCGCCAGCTCAGCGGGCTGACCGAGCAGGCGTTCTGTGCCCTCGTGCAGCATCTCGGGACACCAGTAGAACTCACCGAAGGGGGAGTGGGTACCCAGGTAGTCGGGATGGCGGGCGTGGTAGTCATCGGCGTCCAGGTCCCACCAGTGGCGGTTGGCGGCGGAAAACTCGGGGAGAAAAGACCCACTCGGGGGAACATCAGTCACAATTGTTACTCCTGTGGCTAAGATAGTGTGTTTACCTGAATTCTATTTGCTCTAGCTGCGCAAACGCAGTAGGGTTATTAGGGCGTATCGCTGCGTTCGGTGACGGGGTGTTCTTATAGGAAAACACCCCGGGCTGTTTCGTGAAATCAAAAGCCCAGCTGATGGGTATTTTTCGAGAGATACCGCTTCCTGTCCAATCTCAATTTCCTATCCATTTCGGAGCAATTTACATATGCCCACCAACAACGCACCTCAGGTAGCCATCAACGACATTGGCTCCGCTGAGGACTTCCTCGCAGCAATCGACGCCACGATCAAGTACTTCAATGACGGCGACATTGTCGAAGGTACTGTGGTCAAGGTCGATCACGACGAGGTTCTTCTCGACATCGGCTACAAGACCGAAGGTGTCATTCCTTCCCGCGAACTTTCCATCAAGCACGATGTCGATCCTGACGAGGTTGTCCAGGTCGGCGACCAGATCGACGCGCTTGTCCTCACCAAGGAGGACAAGGAAGGCCGTCTGATCCTCTCCAAGAAGCGTGCTCAGTACGAGCGTGCATGGGGCGCCATCGAGGAGCTCAAGGAGAAGGACGAGCCGGTCACCGGTACCGTCATCGAGGTCGTCAAGGGTGGCCTCATCCTGGACATCGGCCTGCGTGGCTTCCTGCCTGCATCCCTCGTCGAGATGCGTCGCGTCCGCGACCTGGATCCGTACATCGGCCAGGAGCTCGAGGCCAAGATCATCGAGCTGGACAAGAACCGCAACAACGTCGTTCTGTCCCGCCGCGCATTCCTCGAGCAGACCCAGTCCGAGGTCCGCTCCGAGTTCCTGCACCAGCTCCAGAAGGGCCAGGTCCGCAAGGGCGTTGTCTCCTCCATCGTCAACTTCGGCGCATTCGTCGATCTCGGCGGTGTCGACGGACTGGTTCACGTTTCCGAGCTGTCCTGGAAGCACATCGACCACCCATCTGAGGTTGTCACCGTTGGCGACGAGGTCACCGTTGAGGTTCTCGACGTCGATCTCGACCGCGAGCGTGTCTCCCTGTCCCTGAAGGCCACCCAGGAAGACCCATGGCGCGTCTTCGCCCGCACCCACGCTGTGGGCCAGATCGTTCCGGGCAAGGTCACCAAGCTGGTCCCATTCGGTGCGTTCGTCCGCGTCGAGGAGGGCATCGAGGGCCTCGTCCACATCTCCGAGCTGGCTCAGCGCCACGTCGAGGTTCCGGACCAGGTTGTCACCGTCGGCGAAGAGGTCATGGTCAAGGTCATCGACATCGATCTCGAGCGTCGTCGTATCTCCCTGTCCCTCAAGCAGGCTGACGAGGACTACACCGAGGAGTTCGACCCATCCAAGTACGGTATGGCCGATTCCTACGACGAGCAGGGTAACTACATCTTCCCTGAGGGCTTCGATCCCGAGACCAACGAATGGCTCGAGGGCTTCGACGAGCAGCGTCAGGCTTGGGAGGCTCGTTACGCCGAGTCCGAGCGTCGCTTCCAGGCCCACACCGCTCAGATCGAGCGTCGTCGCCAGCAGGCGGAAGAGGCAGCTGCCGAGGCTCCGGCCGGCAACTACTCCTCCGAGTCTGAGGACGCAGCTCCTTCCGCAGCAGTGGAAGAAACCGGTGGCTCCCTGGCCTCCGATGAGCAGCTCGCCGCACTGCGCGAGAAGCTCGCAGGCAACTAATCGCCTGCACCCCATATTCGGTGGGCGATCACACTGACGTTGACGGTGTGACCGCCTGACGGATTGCTCCGCACAACGCCCTGTCCTGCACGTGGAACCACCCGGTTCCGCGCTGCAGGGCAGGGCGTTGTTGTCGTTCCCGGGGGGAACGGTGGTGGTTACGTGGGGTGAGCCACCGGTTATGTCAAGTGCTTTATTTATAAAAGTGCCTCTATACAAAAGCTAAATGTATAAACAGAACCCACCGGACATCACCATTTCTGAAACTGTGACATTTTTCCGGACATGTGGCTTGTTTCCCCCCAGAATCGGACTTACACTAATAGAGACTTACCACTAAGTCGGGCACGAGTGTGCTGGTTCACATATCGCCCTGTGGTTGATCACCTGCCCGGTTTCGTTGGGGCACGGCGGCTGGATCGGTAAAGGTATGACCGGTCGGGCTGAAATGCAATCGATTTCTCGAAATCGCAGGTCATCAACGCAGGTGATGATCCATCCATGATCACTCCACCCGAGGCAGCCGGTAGGCGCTGGCGGACCGACCCCCGGTCCTGACCAGCCCCGTCTCGTAGTTGGATCCAGGGCGCGTTGACATACCCAGTCGACACACCGGGACCCACGCGTTCAGAAAGGTTTGACATGGCGTCTAAAGTGACGACGACATCGCAACACATCCTGGATAACCTTGGTGGGCCGGAGAACATCACCTCGATGACTCACTGCGCCACCCGCCTGCGTGTCCAGGTCAAGGACCAGTCGGCAGTGGACCAGTCGGCACTGGATTCCGATCCCGCCGTGCTCGGTGTCGTGCCCCAGGGCTCCACCGGCATGCAGGTGGTCATGGGTGGATCCGTGGCCAACTACTACCAGGAGATCCTCAAGCTCGACGGCATGCAGGGCTTCCGCGACGGTGAGGCCGCACCCGCCGCCGGCTCCAAGGAATACGGCGGTGTGCGGGGCAAGTACTCCTGGGTGGACTACGGTTTCGAGTTCCTCTCCGACACCTTCCGTCCGATCCTGTGGGCTCTGCTCGGTGCCTCGCTGATCATCACCCTCCTGGTCCTGGCCGACACCTTCGGACTCCAGGACTTCCGCGCCCCGATGGATGAGCAGCCGGACACCTACGTGTTCCTGCACTCCATGTGGCGTTCGGTGTTCTACTTCCTGCCGATCATGGTCGGTGCGACCGCCGCCCGTAAACTCGGCGCCAACGAGTGGGTCGGTGCCGCCATCCCGGCCGCGCTGCTCACCCCCGAGTTCCTGGCACTGGGCTCCGCCGGTGACACCGTCACCGTCTTCGGTCTGCCCATGGTCATCAATGACTACTCCGGCCAGGTCTTCCCACCCCTGATCGCCGCCATTGGCCTGTACTGGGTGGAGAAGCTGCTGAAGAAGATCATCCCCGATGCCGTACAGATGGTGTTCGTGCCGTTCTTCTCCCTGCTGATCATGATCCCGGCCACCGCATTCCTGCTCGGACCCTTCGGTATCGGCGTGGGTAACGGCATCTCCACCATGCTGGAGAGCATCAACAACTTCAGCCCGTTCATCCTCTCCATCGTGATCCCGCTGCTGTACCCGTTCCTGGTGCCGCTGGGTCTGCACTGGCCACTCAACGCCATCATGATCCAGAACATCAACACCCTGGGTTATGACTTCATCCAGGGCCCCATGGGTGCCTGGAACTTCGCCTGCTTCGGTCTGGTCACCGGTGTCTTCATCCTCGCCATCAAGGAACGCAACAAGGCCATGCGCCAGGTGTCCCTGGGCGGTATGCTCGCCGGTCTGCTCGGTGGTATCTCCGAACCATCCCTCTACGGTGTGCTGCTGCGCTTCAAGAAGACCTACTTCCGTCTCCTGCCGGGTTGTTTCGTCGGCGGTGTGGTCATGGGCATCTTCGACATCAAGGCCTACGCCTTCGTGTTCACCTCCCTGCTGACCATCCCGGCGATGGATCCATGGCTGGGTTACACCATCGGTATCGCCGCGGCCTTCTTCACCTCCATGCTCCTGGTGCTTTTCTTCGACTACCGCTCCGCTGATGAGCGTGCAGAGGTCAAGGCGCAGCTGGAGGCCACCCGGGCCGCCGAGGCAGGGGAGACCCCCACCTCCCCGGCCGCTGCCGCCGCAGCCACCGATGCACCAGCTGCCTCCGGTGCCGCAACCGCAGCTACCGCAACCGCGACTACGACCGCCACCGCACCAGCCGCTGCCACCACCCGCAGGGTGCTCGCCGCCGGTGAGACCGCTGAACTCACCGCACCGCTGGAGGGCACCGCCGTGCCCCTGTCCGAGGTGCCCGACCCGATCTTCGCCGCTGAGAAACTGGGCCCCGGTGTCGCCATCGAACCGACCGGCAATGTGGTGGTCGCACCGGCCGATGCCACGGTGCTCACCGTCCAGAAATCCGGTCACGCCGTCGGCCTACGCCTGGACTCCGGTGTGGAACTGCTCATCCACGTCGGCCTGGACACCGTCCAGCTCGAGGGCAAGGGCTTCGAGGTCCACGTCGAGCGCAAACAGCAGGTGAGTGCCGGTGACAAGCTGATCACCTTCGATCCGGAGTTCATCCGGGCCAAGGGTCTGCCGCTGATCACCCCGGTGGTGGTGACCAACGCTCAGAAGTTCGGCTCCGTCGAGGGGCACCCGGCGCAGAGTGTGGATGCCTCCACCAGCATCATCACGGTCACGGGCAAGGAGTAGACCTCCTGAAATCCACATGATCGTCGTTTAGGCACTAATCTGGGGCGCATGTTGCGCATTGGATTAACCGGAGGGATCGGCAGCGGTAAATCAACCGTTGCCGATCTTTTGTCAGCTGAAGGCTTCCTCATCATCGACGCCGACGCGATCGCCCGCGATATCGTCGAACCCGGCCAGCCGGCTCTCGCCGAGCTGGTCGAGGCGTTCGGGGAGGACATCCTCAACCCCGACGGCACCCTCAACCGCCCGGGCCTCGCGGCCAAGGCGTTTGTCAGTTCCGAGCAGACCGCTCTGCTCAATTCCATCACCCACCCCCGCATCGCGGAGGAGACCGCCCGCAGGTTCGCCGAGGCGGAGGCGGCCGGCACGAAGGCCGCGGTCTACGACATGCCCCTGCTGGTGGACAAGGGCCTTGACCGCACGATGGATCTCGTGGTGGTCGTTGATGTGGAGGAGGACGAGCGGGTGCGGCGGCTCGTGGCAAAACGCGGTCTGGAGGAGGATGACGTCCGGCGACGCATCGCCTCCCAGGTCCCCGATGAGATCCGCCTCAAGGCCGCCGACATCGTCATCGACAACAACGGCCCCGTCGAGAACCTGCGAGCCCAGGCAGACCGGCTCATCGCGGAGATCCTCACCCGCATCAAATAACCCCCATCCGTCACGGCAGGCCCCCGGGGCCAGGGGTTAGCTTTTGTGCTTGTCGACGGATCCAATACTGCAGGCACCCGACCCGGCCCGGTAGTCTATCCCGCATGGATATCTGGAACACCGGCCCCTTTGACAATGAAGAAGCCCAGGAGGTCCTGGCGGACCTGCGCAATGATGAGCTCTACCTGGATGAGCTGCTGCCGGATTCGGGCAACCGCTACATCGAGAAGGATCAGGGCGCGATGATCATCGCACTGGCACACCTGGCCGCCGGCAACCAGCCGGAGGAGGGTGGGGATGTCGATGCCACCGCGCTGCAGACCCCGGAGATGCGGGAGCGTCTGCGTCAGTGCCTGGAGGCCGTGCTCATCGACGGCACCGTCTCCGGTCTCTATTCCCACTGGCAGGAGCAGGGCGAGCAGCTGCACGAGTGGAAGGCACGCTCACACGTGGCGTTGAAGTAGGCCTTTGTTACCTCGTCGAGGAAGCCTTGGGAGCTGCGGTAGTTGTGCCAGCTGGGCGCTGGACAAGGGGCCCCTTGGTTGATCAACACAGGAGTGGAAGTGCGCGTCACGTGCCATAATCGACTGCATGAGCGCACCCGATATCACTTCTGCGGTAATGGAGAAATTCCAATCGTCCGGGGCAATGAAGCATTCCACTATTTTGCTGGGTGCAGGGGCATCAGTGACCTCAGGGTTGCCCGACTGGGATACTTTCGCCAGTCGGTTGTTGTCGACGAGCAAAGCTGTGTCTGATGGAGACATGGTTAAAATGCTTCTTGCCCGTCAGGATCCGCTGATCGTTGTAGAAGCAGCAAAGGTGGCAGCAGGGAAATCGTGGGACTATCAGTTACAGATGGCTCTGTATCAGGGCCTTGATTCGCTTGACTCCCTATCTCCCTCCCCACTCCACTTGGCGGTGGTGGCCCATTTCCTCGAGAATGAGCAATCCACCAGCCTTGTGACGCTGAACTTCGACAATCTGCTGGAAATCGCACTCGAAAGGGAAGCCCACGAGAAAGCGACATCAGTAACCAGAGCATCAGCAGATGTTTCGGGCAATGTCGTTCATCATCTTCACGGTGTTATAACGCCTCAGGACGTGGACAGCGTTGTTCTCACGCTCACGGATTTCGCGAATCTCATTGAATGCACGAATTCTTGGCAAATCGACTATCTGACCGCGGCGGTAGCGAAGGGCGCGTTGATCATTGCAGGTACTTCGTACCGGGACCCGGATCTCCGTCAATGGCTCCATAGAGCGCTGCGGGAGAAACCCGATCACCATTCGGCGTTTGTGCTGTTGGCGAGAGAAGCCTTCGGTGTCTCGAAATCGGGGTTCGAGCTAATCCAGGATGCCCTCAGCAGTCAATGGAAAGCCATCGGGTTAGAACCCATCCTGTTGCAGGATCATGCCGATGCGGCTCAGATCATCCGTGAACTTGTCCATGTCGAAGAGGAGTATTACCACAGCCCTCAAAACAGGTGCAGGGCGATATGGGAGGTCCATGAGAGAGATTTCCATGAAAGACAACGGGAGTACGTGAAAAACCTGAGTCGGGATGCGCAACGACTGAAAACGGTTTTTCAAACCGACAAAATCGATCTGTCTTTATGGATATCCGATGGTGAAAAACACCTCATCAGATGGGCATCGCAAGATCGGACATATCATGATCAGTCGGCGCTGAGGATGGTGGAAACAGGGCATGACAGCGAATGGATTGCCGGCCAGGCCCTGGGAGTTGACGCGCTGTTGTTCAAGAACCTTGAAGCCCGTGGGGGTCGAAGATGGCTTTCTGTACTAGCGGTGCCGCTTTCTGTGACGCACCCTTTCCTTCCTGCCAAATGGGGTGAAATGGTACTGCAATTCCGGAGCACTGGTACTGCGTTCTGATCCCGTGGTACCGGCAGGCTCCCTCAAAAACAGGAAACCCGCCAGCATCAGGGACAGGGCCGTGCTTTTAGCTACTGACCATCGTGGGCAGCGATCCGCTCCCGACTGGTGATCTCACGCATATCCACCGTGCCTAAGGTGATCTTGCGAGACGATCTCGATAAACGGTTGACAATGGAATCCCCGGAGTTCTTATCCGGTAACACATCCAACCAATGCCCCGGAGTCGACTGCGACCCGATGATCGTTGCGTGAATATTCTCCCGATTCGCTAGAATCGCAAACAGGTCACTTGCAGTGCGTTCATCAACACCCACGGTGAGAAAATCATCCAGAATCAACACATCAACACCAAACAAGCCTGCCAGCATGTCCTCGTGTTCCAACGTGTCGATCCGAGTGACCGCCAAACGCCTAGCCAGATCATCCATGCGCCAATACGCCACCGAATAGCCGTTATGGCACGCAGAAATCCCCACCGCACAGGTCAGATACGTCTTCCCGGACCCCGTCGGCGACAAGATCAACAAGTTGGTCGGATCTGCACCCCAATCATGATTACCCAGACGCTTCATCGTCATCGGATTAAGATTTCGACCCTGTTCATAGCGAATTTCCGCGATCGAGGCATCCATAATAGGAAACCTCGCTTTCCTAATCGCCTCGGAAATACGTTTAGCCTCTCGATCCCTGGCCACCTGCTGGCCAGCCAACCGAAACGCCTCCTCCGGGGTTAGCACATCAGGATTATCGTCATCGATGTTGGCGGTGACGATCTCTTCAAAGGCCCTAGCCAAGCTACTGGCCCGCAGACTGCGAAACAACGCGTGATCATCATCATTAAACAGTGTCACTGGTTGCCCTCCTGCTCATCATCAAAAGACAAAGACGGAATATCATCGACCTCATAGGCGCTGGATGAGCGCAGAAACACACCCGTATCCAGATCCTGGACTGGTTGTGGTTTCACCAGATCAGGAGCCGGCGTCGGCGCAGATCCAGCAACGCTGCGTTTGTGGGTATCGCGGTTGGTGATAATCGATGACTGCAGCTTTTTGATCACCGAATACGTCGGGTACAGATCAGCATCAAGAAGCTCTTGGCAGGCCTGTTCCAACCCGCTGCGGCTTTTCCCGCCCAGCGTTTTCAGGATGTTTTGGCAGTCCAACCAGCCATGGGCATGATGGGCGTGCCGATTGATCATGTTATGCCCCGGGTTTAATGGAGGGTAGGAAATTGGAAAAGGAAAGAGAGTGTCTAATGGTTTGTGTGTGAGGGACTCCCCTCACATCAAGGAGATAAACCATAATGACCACCGTGGCTAAACAAGACCCAGCAGATTCCGCACGGATCAAAGCAATCGAGGAAAAGCTCCTAGCCAACCCAGAAATGGCAAAGCTCATCGATGAGCTCGGCACGTCCACCACCGATGCCAATGACCTCGTCCGGGGCCTGTTACAGGCGTCAATTAACCGTGGTTTGAACGCGGAAATGGATGCCCACCTCGGCTACGGGCATAGTGATCGGGATGGGAAAACAGCCGCTGGCCAGGGAAATCACCGCAACGGGTACTACCCCAAACGCGTGGACTCCAACTACGGTCCCATCGATGTTGCTGTCCCCAGGGACCGCAACGGCTCCTTCCTACCGACCATGGTGCCCAAAGGCTCCCGCCGGCTCACCGACGTCGACGATATGATCATCAGCTTGTATGCGGGCGGGATGACCGTGCGAGATATCCAACACCACATGATCACCTCCATGGGTGTTGATATCTCCCATGAAACAATCTCCGCGATCACCGATGCCGTCTTGGATGAGGTCATGATCTGGCAAAACCGCCAACTTGATGACTTCTACCCGGTGATCTTCCTCGATGCGTTACGCATCAAAGTCCGTGACGGGGGCCGGGTGGTCAACAAGTCCGTCTACCTGGCCATCGGGGTGGATATGGACGGGATCAAGCACATCTTAGGGATCTGGTTGGCGAAGGAAGAAGGAGCGTCGTTCTGGGCGAATGTGTGTGCCAACCTCGCCACCCGGGGAGTCCAGGACGTCTTTATTGTCTGCTGTGATGGGCTCAAGGGCCTGCCACAGGCGGTGGAGGCCACCTGGCCTGATTCCATGGTCCAGACCTGTGTCGTGCACCTGATCCGGGCGGCGAACCGGTGGGTGGCCTACGGCGATCGCAAGGCCGTGTCGGCGCAGTTGAGGAAGATTTACACGGCCCCCACCGAGGACACCGCTATCGCGGCGTTGGAGGAATTCGAGGCATCTGAACTGGGAGTGAAGTACCCACAATCGGCGAAGGTGTGGCGTGATGCCTGGGATCGGTTCATCCCATTTTTGCAGTTCCCGCCGATGGCGAGAAAGGTGATTTATACGACGAACTCGATCGAATCGATGAACAATGAGCTGCGGAAAGCCACCCGGAACCGGGTGCAGTTCACCAATGATGAGTCCGCGATTAAAACCTTGTGGTTGATGATCTGCAATATCGAGGACAAGCGGGCGGCGAAACGCGCTAAGCAGGGAAAACGGGTGGCTGCTAGCAGCGGCCGGTTGATCGAGGGCCGCAAGGTCGCCAACTGGAAGCAGGCGATTAATCAGATGGCGGTGGCGTTCCCGGACCGCTTTGAGGCTTACCTTTAATATTTAAATCCAGGAGCCCCACACACAAAAATCTTGACACCCTCAAAGGAAACCCTCGCATGCCCATCAAATACACCGACGAACTTAAACAACGCGCCGTCGAACTCGTCATCCACGCCCAAGCTAATCCCGACACCGCCCACGGGGCCGTCAGGAGAGTCGCTGACGAACTCGGCGTCTCGAAAGAAGCACTGCGTGTCTGGGTCCGCAAGCACAAAGACACCGGCCTGGACACCCCAGCACAATCCGTTGACCTCGAAGCTGAAAACCGCAGGCTAAGGGCAGAACTAGCAGAAGCCAAACGCGCCAACGACATCCTCAAGAAAGCCTCAGCTTTTTTCGCGGCGGAGCTCGACCGCCCACACAAATAATCGTCAAATTCATTGACACCTACCGTGCTCAATTCGGGGTCGAGCCAATCGTGCGGGCGTTACGCAATACGTCTGCGAAAATTGCCCTGAGCACCTATTACGCTTTCAAATCCAGGCCAGCATCAGCCAGATCTATCCGGGATAAACAGATCAGCCAGTCGTTGCATCAAATTTTCGAGGATAACTATTCCTGTTACGGGGTTCGTAAAATGTGGGCGGCGATCAACCGTGAAGGCCACCTTGGCCATGTTGCCCGCTGCACCGTGGAACGACTCATGGCGATCGAAGGGCTTAGAGGGATCCGACGAAGGAAGAAGAAACCCTCCACACGCAGCGCAGATGCCGGTGATTGTCCAGTGGATCTGGTCGACCGGGACTTCGAGGTGGATGCACCGAACAAGCTGTGGGTCGCGGACATTACCTATATCTCAACCTCGCAGGGCTGGGTATATGCCGCTTTTGTGTTGGACGCCTTTTCACGAGAGATCGTCGGTTGGCAGATCACCAATCACATGCGGGCATCCTTGGCTAGGGATGCACTCGATATGGGGTTATCTGCCCGTCTTCGCGCTGGTGAGGACGTTTCCGGGTTGATTCATCACTCGGATCGTGGAGTGCAATACCGCAGCATTGTCTACGGTGAAACCCTGGCAGAATCTGACGTCGTTGCTTCGGTTGGATCACGTGGTGATTCCTACGATAATGCCATGGCAGAGGCGTTGAACTCAGTGTTCAAAGCTGAGCTTATTGATCGGCAGATCTGGCCGTCCTTAACGGATGTGCTCGTGGAATCCTCAAGGTGGATCGGGTGGTACAACAGTCGCCGGCTGCACTCGTCTGTGGATTACCGACCGCCGCGGGAGGTACACCAGGACTGGACGAAACGTCAGGCTCAAGCGGCCTGATATTTAAGTAAATGACCCTCTACAAAACCCGGGGCTTGACATCATCATCTCGATCACCGTGGTGGTCGCGGGACCAACCAGGCGTGCCTGGTTGATAAACCACTGGTCACTCCACAACTCTGCAGTATCCAGGTGTGCTGGTGGGACATGATCGGCGTGGGTGGAATATTGCCCGAAGCGCCCATGGAGTCGACGGTGCGTAGCCACAACCTGATCTCCGGCAAAGACCGTGATGTCGGTGTTGGATAACCGGGCTTTGACGGTGGATCCCACAAGTTTCCAGGGCACCGAGTAGTACTGCTTATCGCAGGAAATATGGTAGTTGCGCTGGACTTTTAGCTCCTTCCACTCATAGGAGGTGTAGTCCTGATCCGGCAGTGGGATCAGCAGGTGGCGTTCTTCAGCCTGGAATTGCTCGTTCCTGCGTGTCCCATCTACCCGGACGATGTCGTAGTTGATCTCATGGACCTGATCAGCAACGATGTCCTCAATCTGGTCGATGCTGTGGAAGGGGCCTTCCATTTCCAGCACCCCCAGGATGCGGCTGTAGGCGATTTGAACGGATCGTTCCACCCCGGCCTTTTGTTTCGGGGCTCGGACATCAGTCGGCATCACGGCAGTGTTGTAGAACTTGGCCAATGCTTCATACTCAGCACTCACGGCACGGGCGGGGTCGTTTTTCTTCGGCCGGTAGATCGCTGCGGTGTCATTGTCAGGGACCAGGACAAACGGGGCCCCGCCGAAGTAGCGCAGTGCAGCGATATGGCAATTCAGCCAGGCCTTGATATCCATGGTGAAACTGGGGTGGACATACATCATCGATGAGTACGGCAAAACCGCGGTGAAGAAATGCACCTTGCGTGCCTGGCCGGTGATCCGGTCGGTGATCTTGATGGTATCGCCTGCCCAATCAACCTGCATCGTGCGTCCTGGCTGGTGATGCAGCGTGCGGTAGAGGTCATGGGCGTCGACATAGGCATGGAAACGCTGGCAGTAATGCGAGTAGGAATAGGGCTGTTTAGCTGCACTGCCTGCTTCGACGAGGTAGTAGCGCCAGTCCAGCAGGAGGGTGTGATGCGGATTGGTTTTCAGCCGGTGCAAGGTGGTGGCAAAGTCTGGTGCCAGGTACTTCGATTCTTGCGGCAGCCCACGGAGGGGATTTTTCCACTCCTCGAGTTCCTCATCGGTGATCTGGCTCAGTGAGTGCAGCGTGATCTGATGGGCGTCGATGAGCTTATGCGCTGCGGAGATGTCTCTGCGCGAGCATTTCAGCCTGGTGCTGATGGTGGTATAGGAATCACCGAATAGGACTGCGGTGATGATGTCCCGGGTAGAAGCCATGGTTCCTCCATGGAAGTAAGGGGGCGTGTCACGGCTATCAGCGGATGTGCTGTAGCCGCCACCTTTATTTCTACCTGCGGTACCACTGGATCAGAATGGGGTACCACGATCCCCGGAATCCCGGTACCCCAAAACCCCATTTGGCACTTCCTCTCGTTACCAACGCTGTGCTGACGGTAGGTTTACCGAAACCGGTGAGTAGTTATGAAAAACTCGGGATCTTCTGGGAAGGCGCGGTTGCTGATCTTGCCGAAGCCTGGGGCATCCGTCTTGCAAAAGGCGTCTTTTTACATGATGCGCAGTAAACTAAAAGTTCAGCAGAAGGAGAACCCAATGACGAAGCAGTCAGCAAGAAGCTTTCAGAATATGGGCAACGGAGTCTACCGAGTATCGGGCAGCATACAACGAAGCGCAGTCACCGGACGCTTCGTCACTGATCGCGTTACCGGGGCGCAAGAAGCTCCACGGCCCTCAGCCTCTAAGAATCAACCGGCCAAGCGTGTTAGTCGGTAGAAAACCAGCTCGGGCCCAGAAGGAATCAGCTACCAGCCCGCCAGCCATCGCTCCAGCCGTTGTGTCCCGGTCCACGGGTGCATCTGCGTGTGGATGATGCCGGGGCTGCGGTTGACCACGCGTTCGGCGCGGATGCGTCCGACATCCTGATTGTTGTGGCGCAGGATCGCCAGGCCGCCGAGTTTCTCCGCCCGGGCCACCCGTGCGGGCAGATCCGCCGGGGGCAGCAGGGGCTGATCCAGGTCGATGCGCACCCGGCCGGTGCCGGGTCCCACGCGGGGATCGGCACGGAACAACCGGGAGGTCGGTCCCGTCACGTGCACATCACCGGCATCGAGCCAGGCCTTCACCACGGGTTCGGGGGTGTCGGCGGGGAGATGGACGATGATGTCCTGGCGGTCGAAGACCACACCGGCGGGGCGGGCGATGGGGTGGGTGATGCGTGAGGCCAGGGCGATGGTCTCGGCGTTCTTCTCCGCCAGTTTCATCTCCTCCGGTTTCCCGCGTGCGGCCCAGTCCGGTTCCAGGTGGTCGGCGATGGCTTCCGGGTCGTGCAGGAAGATCGCACCGGCATTCCACAGCCGCCACCCCAGTTCCCAGTCCTCGCCGCCGTAGCCGACCATCGTCTCGTCGAAACCGCCGACCTTGTCAAACATCGTCTTCGAGGTCGCCAACACCGAGGAGATGATGAAACGGAACGAGGTCTCATCCGCCAGGCGGAGATGGTCGGTATACCCCCAGGCGTCGTTAAGCCACTGCGGTTCCACCCCGTCCTGCAGGCGGGTGCCCACCACCACGCACCGGGGATCGGCGGTCACCCACCGGCTCATGGCGGTGAGATAACCCGGGCAGGGGACGGTGTCACCGTCGAGGAACACCACCACCTCATGGCGTGCGGAGCGGACACCGAGGTTGCGGGCGGCTGCCGCGCGGAATCCCAGATCGTCCTGGCGCACCACGGTGACGGGCAGGGAGGTGGTGACCTCGGGGGCGGTGGTGGACCCGTCGTCGGCGATGATGATCTCCACGTCCGAACCGTGGCCGTTGTTCTCCACACCGGCGACCACCCGGCGCAGGGAGTCGAGGTCGTTGTAATAGGGGATCACCACGCTCACCGGCGCGGGCGCCACACCCTCGACCGCCGGTGGGACATTGCCGCGCAGCCATGGCCCGAAATGCTCGATCCACAGATCCTGCCAGGCGGTGGCCACCTCCGGCCATCCCCACCGGTGCTGCTTGTCGACGCGCGCAGCAAACCCCTCATCCGCCGCAGCGTCGGCGAGGGCCGCCGGCCAGTCGGTCACCGTGACCACCTGCTCGGGGAACAGCTCCGCGACCTCGCGGGCGT
Source organism: Corynebacterium efficiens YS-314 (assembly GCF_000011305.1). NCBI lineage: Bacteria > Bacillati > Actinomycetota > Actinomycetes > Mycobacteriales > Corynebacteriaceae > Corynebacterium > Corynebacterium efficiens. The sequence goes on from NC_004369.1 coordinate 1,539,631, forward strand.
AGTCACTGTCGGTGACCAGCACGCGGCGACCGGCCGCCAGCCACCGCATGAGGGATCCGGAGGCGGAGAAATGCCGGTGGGCGCACACGGGGATGGCAATGCGGTCCATCTGCGCCCAGAGATCCTCATCGGGCAGATAACCGGTGACGTCCACACCGGGCAGCTCCATGTCCTCATGCCCCGCCGAGAACCCACCCAGTGCCCGGACCGTGAGGCCACCGACCTGATGGGCGGCGTCGATGATGGTTTCGTGCCCCTTGCCGGGGTAGATAAAACCGAGGACGCCGACGGTGCCGGGTACCGGGGCGACCGAGGGGGGTGGTGCCTCCGGCAGGGGCAGGGGGATCGCGTGCACCCTCATGCCCTCGGCGTTGAAGAAGGATGCCTCGTGGCGGGAGTTGGTCACCGCCAGATCAGCTGCCCGCGCCAGGCGTCGATAGGCACGGCTGCGCCGCTCGAACCGTTCAGCACCCTCCTCCGGCTGGGGCACATCGTGGAAGGACACGCAGAAGGGATGGCCCTCCACCGCGGCCAGGACCGCATCCACGGCCTGCTCGGGATCCGACCCGAATAGATGGTCGGTGAAGGTGACATGCACGGGACCGGGGCGGAGGGTGGACTCCAGGGTCGCGGGGGTGCCTCCGGTGTGATCGACCAGCAGGCGGGCGTATTCGGTGACGCCGTGTTCCGCCGGGCCGACAATCAGGTGTGTCATGTTCATGTGATCGCCCCTCTTAACGCACCCGGGGTCTCTCCCGGTCTTGTAGCTCGCGAGTCTAGCAAATCCAGGATGTTCCCCGGGGTGAATACGGCGGTGCGATGACGGTTCGTTGACCGCATGTCTATTCGAATAAAACGAGATGCAGGGACCCGTAATCGCTCAACCGCCCGGGAATTATTCAAAAGTTCTCATACGTCATCCTGAGGTGGTCGCCTCACACCAGGCCCAGCATCTCCAGCCGTCGTGCATGCCGTTTCAGACCTGCTGTGACCACCTCCGGATGCTCGCGGTAGAAGGCCAACTGGGCCTGTGTGATATCTGTCTCCGGGGTGGGGCGCCATGCCTCCCGGCCCTCCACCTCCACGCCCAGGGCGCGTGCGGCCTGCGGATCCACCGGCGCATCGAGGTTGCCCAGCAGTTCGCGGCCGGGGTCCCGGACCTCCCCCTCGATGCCGATGGCCTCCAGCACCCGGTGGGCCATGTGGATCAGTGTGCTGTTGTCGGGGTGGTTGATGGTGTGCCACACCGGGTTGGTCTCCAGGTGGTCGGAGACCACCACGGTGTCGTGTGCCTGCTCACGTGTACGCAGCTCAGCGATGGACAGCGCCGCCAGCTCACGCAGGGTGTCATCCGACGGTGTTGCCTCCACCGGGGTATTCAGGCCCCGGGATGCGGCGACCAGGAGGCGCAGATCGTGATAGGGGACCACAGGGGGATTAAGCGATGGATCGGCGGGGGAACGCACGATCGCCTGGTAGGGCATGAGTCCGTCGAAACGCAGCACGGGGTAGGTCACCACGCGACCGGTGTCGGGCAGCAGGGCCGCCAGTTGCCCGGTGCCGGAGGGGAGCCCCCGGTAGTCATCGCGGACCGGTTGCATCACCAACACATCCGTGGTGGCGAGGACATCACCCATCAGCTCAACATCCTCCGCTGTCCACTCGTGGATGGCGGGGATCCGGAAGGAGTCCACACGGGAGGTGGAATCAAGAAGGATACGCAGCGACTCCGCCTGACAATTGCCCACCACGGCTACAGTGGGCATCCCGCACCCCTGTGTGGGCGCCCGCAGTTGATAGAACTCCCCGTAATGAAGACGCCGGGGATCGGGAACGGAGGTTGCAGGTTCAGTGGGTTCTGGAGACGGCGCAGAAGTATTCATTAGGGGTAATGTTACAGACAGACGTTACCCAGATCACATTCAGGAAGGTGGTGCGGTGATACGCACGGTGCTCTCGATTCCGGCAGGACATCCCTATCCGCGGGCGGTACAGCCCGATAACGGGTGGGGGGATATCGTTGTGCTGCCGGATCCCGTGATCGACCCGGATCAGCCGGGACGCTGGTGGCCCCACCCGGGTTTCACCGCCGGGTTCTGGGAGGACCCGGATAACGCCGCGATCGACCTGGTCCACCTCCACTTCGGTTTTGAGCATCTCACGCCCGCACAGACCACGGACTTCGTGGGTTTCCTCCGCGAACGCGACATCCCCCTGGTGTTCACCGTGCACGATCTGGACAACCCGCATCTGGTGGACCAGGGGGACTACCACGCGCAGCTGGGCATCCTCATCGGCGCGGCCGCTGAGGTGTTCACGTTGTCCACGGGGGCGCAGGAGATCGTCGAGAAGCGTTACGGGCGCCGCCCCCAGCTCACGGCGCACCCCGCGATCGTCACCGACCCGCACCGCTACGCCGGCACCCCGGGTACCCGCCCGGCGGTGTTCCTGAAATCGGTGCGGGCCAATGTGGTCACCGACTCCCGGTTCTATCGGGACCTGGGTGCCGAGATCTACATCCATCACGGCGCGGATGCACAGCTGGAGCGGCTCGCCGATCACCGTCACGCACCCATGGATGATGCCACCCTGTTCCGCACCATCGCCGCCCACCGCGTGGTGGTGCTGCCCTATACCCGCGGCACGCACTCCGGGTGGATGCGCATGTGCCGCGACCTGGGTGTGAGCGTGGCCGTGCCGGACTGTGGCTGCTATGACACGCAGATACCACTTGACGGGGGAGTGGCGGTCTACCGCACCGGCGACGGCCGTGACGCCGCCCGGGTGGTGGAGCAGCTCCTGGCCGCCCACCCCGTGCCCCCGGCACCGATACCCGACGCGATCGACCAACACCACCGCACCTACCGCGCCCTGACCGGCAGGGCAGCAGACGCGACCGTAAGCGTGACAGCAGGTGCGCGATGAAGATAGCCGTTGTCGCACCGGGCCGCCATCCCATCGTCGAACCCTATCCCGGAGGGCTCGAGGCCTACTGCGGCATCCTCGTCCAGGGGCTGCGCAGACAGGGCCACGAGGTTGACCTCTACGCCGCCGCCGGGTCACACGGACACGTGCGCGACTTTGAGTTCCCCACCGTGGACTGGGCCAGCAACCCCCTGGAACAGACCGATCACACCTACCCGCCGGGCCACGGTGACAAGGAGGACGCCGCCTTCGCCCGGCTGCGCACCCACCTCGAGACCAGCGACTACGACGTGGTACACAACAACAGCCTGCACCCGGAGCTGCTGCGCTCCGAGGTGCTGCCCCTGATCACCACGCTGCACTGCCCGCCGGTGGACCGCATGGTGGAGGCCGCACCCACATCACGCAGCCTGTTCACCGCCGTCAGCCACCACACGGCCCGCAGCTGGGATCTGCCCGGCACCCGCGTGATCCCCAATGCAGTGGACGTGGATGTCTGGCAGGTCGGGCCGGGTGGGGACAATGCCGTGTGGTTCGGTCGACTCGTCCCGGAGAAGGCACCCCACCTGGCCATTGATGCCTGTCGACGCGCCGGTATCCCCCTCACCCTCATCGGCCGTCGCGCAAACCCCGACTACTTCGAGAAGGAGGTCGCGCCACGGCTGGGCGGGGACATCCAGTGGGCCGGCCCCCTGACCCACCAGCAGCTGGCCGACCATGTCCGGCATGCCCGGGTTGCTGTGATCACCCCGGTCTGGGATGAACCCTTCGGACTGGTCAGCGTGGAGGCGATGGCGTGTGGCACACCCGTGGCGGCGTTTGCCCGCGGGGGAATGGCCGATGTGCTGCGCGCCTCCCCGTGCCCGGCGGTGCCGGCCGGTGATGTCGGAGCTCTTGCCCGGGCCATCCGGAACTCATCCCGTATCTCCCGTGCACAGGTGGCACGTTTTGCACGGGACAACTACGGCATCGGGAGTTTCATCGATCGCTATCTGGAGGTGTACCGCCACGTCGCGGGCACCCCCGACCCCGTCAGACAGGAGATCTACTCATGATCGGAATGTATGCCCACCACGCCGGCAGCGGTCACCTCCACCGGGTGCGGGCCATCCAGAAACACCTGAAGGATGGCTCCGTGGTGTTCTCTTCAGCACCGGGCGCCGACATCAACCTGCCCGCCGACACCGACCCCACCTGCGGACCGGTCAGGGACGAGACCGCCAACAACACCGTCCACTGGGCACCGATCGGTGTGCCCGGGCACACCGAACGCCTGGCGATCATCGCCGAATGGATCGCCACACACAAACCGTCCGTGTTCTATGTGGACTGCTCGGTGGATATCGCGATCTTCGTCCGCCTCATGGGCATCCCGGTGGTCACCATCGCCATGCCGGGTTTCCGCCACGACCGACCCCACCAGGTGTCCTACCTCCAGGCCGACGCCATCATCGCCGCGTGGCCCGACTGGGTGCCGGTACCGGCCTGTCTCATCGGTTTTGAGGACAAGATCCACACCGTCGGGGGCATCTCACGCTTCGAAGAGGAGGCCGGGGAGACCACGGGTGACCCCGCCCACCGCACCGGCGATGCAGGCGGGGACGTGATCATCCTCCGCGGAGCCGGGGGCGATGATATTGATAAATACCAGTGGCCCCCTGCCACGGTGCTCGGCGGGGATGCCCGTGTGGAAAACCCCATGCCCTATCTGCGTTCAGCCTCCGCGGTGATCGCGGCCGCTGGACAGAACTCCGTGGCCGATCTCGCCGTGGCACGCGCCCCCGCGGTCATCTTCCCGCAGGAACGACCCTTCGGCGAACAGGACGCCACCGCCCAGAACCTCGACCGCGCCGGATTGGCCGTGGTCCTGCGTGACCATCCCAACCCCGAGCAGTGGCCACTGCTGTTCGAGGAGGCCAGGAAACGCGCCACCAACTGGCACCTCTGGCAGGTCGAGGGCGCAGCCGCTCGGGCGGCCCGGGTGATTGAATCGGTCGCCGCACGGTACAGGAGATAGGACACAGGTGACATACGCTGTCGTGACCATGGCGGATGACAACCGCCAGCAGCATGTGGCCATGCAAAAAGCCGGGTTGGAGCGTTTCGCACCCGGCACACCCCACTACCGGGGACAACTGGGGGCGGACCGCAACCTGGCACGCGCCCGCAACGAGGTCGCCCGGACCGCGCTCGCGGACGGGGTGGAGCTGCTCATCTTCCTCGACGCCGACTGCATCCCCGGCCCTGACCTGGTTGCCCGGTATGTCACCGCCGCCACGCAGTTCCCCGACGAGGTGCTGTGCGGACCCGTGACCTACCTGGACGCGCCGGGTCCGAGCGGGTATCAACTGGAGGAGTTGACCGGCCTGACCGATCCGCACCCGGCGCGCCCCGATCCGCCGGCGGGGGAGACCCGGCCGGGCAGTGATGAGGAATGGAATCTGTTCTGGTCCCTGTCCTTTGCGGTGTCGGCCGCCACCTGGGCGGACAGTGGGGGTTTTGATGAGGGGTATGTCGGCTACGGCGGGGAGGACACCGACTTCGCCCACCGCCTGCGCGCCCGGGGGCGGAGAATGCGCTGGGTGGGTGGGGCACATGCCTACCACCAGTGGCATCCGGTGTCCTCACCACCGGTGGAACATCTCGAGGACATCCTCACCAACGCCACCCGGTTCCACTCCATCTGGGGTTTCTGGCCCATGGAGGGCTGGTTGGAGGCGTTCGCCGACCGCGGCCTGGCCGTCTACCGGGATGGTGTGTGGGTGCGCGCGTAGAACGGATGCTTTTCGACGCCCGATCCGCCCCCATTCCACTACGCTCGACGGGTATGGACCTTCATCCCAACATCGCACCCTACGGCTTCCTCACCGGCACCTGGACCGGGAAGGGCCACGGCTTTTATCCCACCATCGAGGATTTCTCTTATGAGGAGACGCTGAACTTCTCCACGATCCCGGGCAAGCCCTTCTTCCGCTATGAGCAGAAGACCATGGGGCTTGACGGACCCCTGCACACCGAACTCGGGTTCCTCCGCATCCTTGATGACGGCCGGGCGGAATTCATCCTCGCCCAACCCATGGGTCAGACAGAGCTTCTCGAGGGGATGGTGAGTGAGGAGGGTGAGACGCTCGTCTTCGACTTCACCCGTTCCACCGTGGCCAACTCCGGCAGCGCCAAGCGCGTGGGCACCACCGCACGTACCTACACCTTCACCGCGGACCGCACCGGATTGAGCGCCCAGTTCGCCATGGGGGCGGTCGGCCAGCCGCTCCAGCAGCACCTGGAAAGTGAACTGACCAAACAGTCATAGTCGGGGCCTGCGGGCACCCCCGACTTCCCTTGTGGGAGGGTTGAGAGGTTTAACCAATCCCACTGATATCATTTGCCTGGAATCATACTTTAGTTTGACATAGGGTTAGTGGCATGACCACATTCATGAAGCGTCCGACCCCTGCAAACCGGCCCCGTAAGCCGCGTAGAAAAGGTATTTCCCCCTGGGTGCCCAACCAGCACGGTGCCTGGGCGATGCTCATCAGCCCCGCGGTCCTGGGCCTGATCTCCGGGCTGGTGATGTTTGCCACCACCGGGGCACCCGCCAGCCGCCTCATCGTTCTCCTGGCCGTGCTGGTGGCCTGGTTCTTCGGCTATTTCGCCTTCTTCGCATTCGGGCTGGCCGCCCGTGCCCGCAACCCCCGGCGGCGCGCGAGGTATCTGCGGCCGGTGTATGCCTACGGCGCGGTCAGCGTGCTGGGCATCAGTGTGGCGCTGCTCCTGCAACCGGGCCTGATCTGGTGGGCCATCCCCTTCGCACCACTGGTGGTGATCGCGGTGGGGGAGACCATCCGGGGGCGCAGCCGGTCCACGCTGTCGGGGGTGTCCACCACCGTGGCCTCCGCACTGCTTTTCCCGGCGCTGACCTCCGTGGGGTCCGCCTCCGGGGAGGTGGGCGTGACGGCCTGGGTATCCATGGTGTTCCTGGCGGTGTATTTCTCCGGGACCATCCCGTTTGTCAAGTCCATGATCCGGGAACGCGACAACCCCCGCTACCTGGCCGGTTCCATCACCTATCACGCCGTGGCGGTGCTCATCATCTGGGTGATGACCCTGGTGGTGGGTGTGGGCTGGGTGGCCGGCCTGCTCATGGTGGCCACGCTGTTGGTGGCACTGTTCCGTGCCATGTACATCCCCATGGCCGCACGGCAGGGCACTGAGTGGAGCGCACGTCGCCTGGGGATGGCGGAGATCCCGGTGCTGCTGCTGGGATGCGCCGCGGTGCTGGCGGCGGTGATCACCACCGCGGGATGACGGGCAGGCAGCAGGACACCAGCCGGTACCCACCTTCCATGAAGGGGGTACCGGCCGGTGTCATCTGCTGATGGTTATTCGACCGCCGCGGCCAGGTTGGCTAGGGAGTCCTCAAGTTCCTTCTCATCCAGCAGCGGGAGATTGAACTTCTTCTGCATCTCATCGCTGACCTTCGACCAGTCGTAGGTCAGGGACACCTCGGTGGTGTCGGAATCGGTGGAGTTGAGCTCCCACACCCACTGCCAGCCCAGTGGATCCTGACCGGCCGGGGCGGTGGCCCAGGCCAGCAGCTTGTGCTCGTTGTAACCGACGACGTGGTTGTCGGTCTTGTAGGCACCGTTGGGGCCCTCCATGTTCATGGTGAACACCTCGCCGGTGGCCTGGATGCGGTTGGACTTCTCGTCAGAACGCACACGTCCGGAGGAGTCGAACTCCTTGTGGAGCTCCGGGTTGGAGATCACATCCCACACCTGATCGATGGAGGCGTTGATGGTTCGGGACACGGTGTATTTCTGGGTCTCTGTCATGTGCCCACCCTAGGTACAGGTGACTGGTCATGCAACGACATCCCGTGGGGATTGTCCATCATCATGGACATCATCGCAGTTCAGCGGGCCACGTGTGCTTCCAGTCTGGTTTGTAGGGCATCAATAACTTGGGCATGGAGGTCGTTGCAGGAGGCTACCTTGTTGGACAGCTCAGCCAGGGCGGCCCGGGCCTGACTGGTCGACGCCGCAACATCCAGCTGGTGCTCTGCGTCCAGCGCTGCGTCCCGTACCTGTTCCAGCTGGAGGGCCAGCTCAGCGGTGGACCGCAGAATATCGGTGTTGTCGCCCGTGGAGGTGAGAAACTCCGACCATGTGCCCAGGATCGAGGTGAGGTGATTCTGTTCCTTGAGTACCTGTTGCCGCAGTTTCTCCAGTTCCCGTTGGAGGCTGGCGGAATCCTCTGTGGTGGGGACGCTGAGGGTCCGGGGCCGGATGACACCACGGCTGAGGTCACTGTGGCGTTCATCAGCCAGGTGGTGGAGCACCGAGGTCAACGCCATGTGGGTGACGGGTGCCCACCGCGCCTCCAGCTGACGCTGGTGGAAACGGTTGACAAACACCGTGGTGAGCAGAAAGGAGACGAGGCCGGCAGCCAGACCGGCGAGGATCACCATCTCCTGCCAGAGGGTGGTGGAGATATCAATCCAGATGATGATGGCGATCAGGGTAAGCGCCCCGAGCGCGGTGAGGATCTGCACAGCGGAGCGGGTCGGACGGGCAGGGGGTGCTGAAGCCATCATTCATCTCATTTCATCCAGGGCCTGCCGAGCAGGATCATCTCCTGACCATAGTGGATGGGTGAGTGCACAGTACCCATGTGCTTGGGCGTGGCATCATCGACTGAGCTGGCGCTGGAAGGCTGTCAGGTGGTTCCTGGAACCGTCGAGAAGCATCTGCAGCAGGCTGGTCAGCGCGGCATCCGATTCCGGTGCCTTCTCCAGTTCGGCTTCGAGTCCGGCGATGTCCTGTGTCTCGAAATCCACACCAGCCTGGTAGGCGGCGGGCAGGTTGACACTGCCCTGTGCGAGGAGGTCATCATAGAGGTCCTGCAGTTCTGCATCACGGAACTGTCCGGGCTCCGGGAGACGGGGATCCTCCACGCCGGTGGCCTCCATGACGGCGAGGACGTGGTCCTGGTGGGTCACCTCGGATCTCTTGATGTTGCTGAAGACGCGGGCGCCGTATTGTTCCTCGAAGGCGAGGTAGAGGTCGTGGGCCACCTTCTCCTCCTCGATCAACCGGGCCAGGAGATCGGCGGAGGCATAGGTGTCGGTGGGGGTGGCTGTTTCTGCCGGGGCGGTGGTTGTCGTGGAGGTGACTGTGTCCGCCGGCTGGGCGACGTCTTCCGTGGTGGCGCAGCCGGAGACTGCGAGGGTGGTGAGGACGACTGCCGCCAGGGCTTGTCGACGGATGGTGTTCATAACGGGCTCCTCGGGGTCGGAACTGCTCTACCCTTTACTCAACCACCCCTCCCGCACGATGTCAGCATACCCCGGGGTGTATTTGGTCACGGTACTATCCAGGAGGAAACAGTGGCATGATGGCGGATATGTCCGATATCAAACATATCCCGCCCTTCTACCTCCTCCTGATTTTTGGCCTTGTAGCATCGGTGTTCATTTTCAAATTCGTCCTGCAGGTGTGGAACCGCTGGACTCTCGAGCAGAACCGTCGGGAACTCGAACGGAATCGGCGCAATGATCTCCTAGATGCCAAAGCCCGGGCACAACGGTGGATCGACCGGCTGGGCAGTGAGATCATGATGGCTGCCCCGGAGGGGAAAGAGGCCAAGCAATTGGTGGGACTGGCCTCCCAACGGCATGCGGGCGCACTGGGGCAGATCAACTCCGCCCAGACCGTGGCGCAGGCCACGGTTGCACAGGATGTGGCGCTGGAGGGCCTCTACTATATGCGGGATGCACGCACACTCATGGGGGAGTTGGAGGGGCCTCCGCTGCCGGAGCTCGGCAGCTGACCAGCCGGCCATCGCGGAAGAAAAAAAAGGGGGGACGTCACCGTCCCCCCCTAATGTGTTGAGCTCCTAACCGATGCGCTTCACCGCATCGACGACCATGGTCCAGAACTTATCGAAGTCCAGATCCACCGCCACCTGGGTGGTGCAGTCCTCCGGGGCGGGGGCGCGGAAATCAGCGACGGTCATGCCGGTGGTCAGCGCGCCGGACAGTTCCACATCCAGTGGTGCCTTGCGGGTGGTGAACACGGTGGGGTCGATGAGGTAGGCCACGGCGCAGGGGTCGTGGACGGGTGGGTTGTCGAATCCCTGGGCGTCCTGATAGTTCTTGCGGAAGGCGTCGAAAAGCGCGACGACGAAGTCGCCCGTCTCGGTGCCCAGTGCGGCGAGTTTCTCCTCCACCTCCGGGGTGGCCAGCGCCTGGTGTGTGAGATCCAGACCAACCATGGTCAGGGGCCAGGACTCGTTGAAGACGATGTGGGCGGCCTCCGGGTCGATCTTGATGTTGAATTCCGCGACGGCGGTCCAGTTGCCCACGTGGTAGCCGCCACCCATGAGGACGACCTCCTTGACGCGCTCGGCGATGCGGGGTTCCTTGCGCACCGCCAGGGCGATGTTGGTCAGCGGGCCGGTGGGAACCAGGGCGACGGTGCCCGGTTCGTTGTTCATCACCGTGTCGATGATGAAGTCCACCGCGTGGGTGTCCTCAACGCCCACGGTCGGCTCGGGGAGGTCATAGTTGTGGATCTCCATGCCGGTGTCGCCGTGGATGTCCTCGGCGACCTCGACTGGGCGGACCAGCGGGCGGGTCACGCCCGGGTAGATCGGGGTGTCCATGCCGGCGATGGTGGCCACGACACGGGCGTTGTGGGTGACCTTGGCCAGGGTCTGGTTGCCGCCGACGGTGGTGATGCCGAGCAGCTCGATGTCCGGGTTGCCGTGGGCGAGCAGCATGGCGACGGCGTCATCGTGTCCGGGATCGCAGTCGAGGATGATCTTGGTGGTCATGGTGAAACTCCTAATTCTCAAAGTGCGGGGTTAGTTGCCCACGGGGGCGGTATCGGTGGTGTCGGTGCTGTCGGTGGCATTGGCAGCCAGGTTCCTGGCCGCCACGGTATCGGTGATGGATTCCGGGCGTGGGATGAGCAGGGAGCACAGGAACGCCAGCGCCAGGATGATCACACCGGCCCACATGCCGGCGGCGTACCCACCGTTGCTGTCCCCGAAGCTGGTGGCCACCGCGAAGAGGATGGCAAAGGAGATACCCGCACCGAGGTTGAAGGCACCGGCGTTCATGCCCGGCAGGTAGCCCTGGTTGTCGGCGGGGGAGAGCACCACACCGAGGCCGTTGAGCATGATGTTGGCGATACCGGCGTAGGTGATACCCACGAAGATGGAGATCCCCAGGTACGCCAGGTTGGAGGTGCTGCCCACGAGGAAGGTGGCACCGGCGACACCGATGATGGTGGCGGCGATACCGATCTGCAGGACGATCTTGTAGCCGAATTTGCCGGCGAGAATACCGGCGACGGGACCGAAGACCAGACCGGCCAGGGCATACGGGGTCAGGGTCCACCAGGAGACCACACCGGCGGACATGCCCGCACCATGGGTGGCGTCCTGCGCGAGGTTGGGCAGCAGGCCGTTCATGACGGCGAACACACCGGTCATGGTCAGCAGGGTGGTCAGCAGCAGCGCCCAGGTGCGGCGCTGGCCGAGGTATTCGATGCTGACCAGTGGGTTCTTCACACGCTTTTCAATGTTGTAGAAGGCGACGACACCGATGATGCCGATGGCGAACAGGGCGATGACGAGGAACCAGTTGGCGTCGGCAAGCTTGCCGGCCTCGTTGAAGGCGGTCAGCAGGGCACCGATGGACACGGCCAGCGGCAGCACTCCGAGCCAGTCCATCTTCGGGGTGGTCTCGGCGGTGGATTCCTTCACACCGAAGGGCAGGGCCAGGGCGGCCGCCACGCAGAACACGGCCATGACCCAGAAGATGGAACGGAAGCCGAAGTGCTCCGCCAGCCAGCCACCGGCGATCGCGTCGACGCCACCGATACCACCGTTGACGGAGGTGACAATACCCAGCAGCAGTGCGTACTGCTTCTCATTGGGCACATGCTGGCGCAGGATGATCAGACACAGGGGCACGGTGGGACCGGCCACACCCTGGATCAGACGTCCCAGGAACAACACGGTGACATTGGGGGCGAGTGCCGCGACGAGACAGCCGATGCCGGTGACGATCATCATGCCGATCAGCACCTTGCGGCGACCGATGAGGTCACCCCAGCGCGGCAGGAAGAGGGAGAACAGGGCGGCCGCGGTGAAGAACGCGGTCTGGGTCATACCGATCTGGGCGGGGGTCGCATTCAGTTCGACCTCCATGGTGGCCAGGGCCGGCGCGAGCATGGAGGCATTGAGCTGGAAGGCGAACACCGCCACCAGCAGGGCGATCATCAGCGGGATGATCGCAGCGGCCGGGGCTTTCCTCGGCTCGAGGGTGGTTGACATGGTTACTCTCGTTTCAGGGGGAGTTAAGCGGTGACTGTGGGTAGGTCGTCGACAAGCGTGGGGTAGGAGGCCTGCGCGCCGCGGCGGGTGGCGGCGAACGCACCGACGCGGGCGGCGAAGCGTGCGGCCTCCACCAGGGAGTGGCCGTCGGCGAGCTTTGCGACGAGCGCACCCGCGAACGCATCGCCACTGCCGGTGGTGTCCACCGCCTCAACGGTGGGGGTCGGGATCGCGGTGAGGCCCTCGGCGTCACCGACCAGGGCACCATCGGCACCGAGGGTCATGACCACGGTGGGGAAACCCTGACCCAGCAGGACTGCCACCAGGGTGGACGGATCGGTTTCGGTGGTGGGTGCACCGAGCATCTCCAACACGAGGGCACCCTCGTGCTCATTGACCAGGAGGGGATCCGCCTGACGCAGCTGCTCATGACCGACCGGGACCACAGGCGCGAGGTTGATCACCACCCGACCCTGCGCCAGGTCCACCGCGCGGTTGAAACCATCGGCGGGGATCTCACCCTGCAGCAGGACGATGCCGGCCTGTTCAATGAGCCGGGCATGCCGGTCCACATAGTCGGCGTCCACGCTGGCATTCGCGCCGGGCACGACGATGATGGTGTTCTCACCGTCATCGGCCACCGTGATCACGGCCAGACCGGTGGGGCCGTCGACGGTGTGGACTGCGGACATGTCAGCGCCGGAGGCACGCATGTGCACCAGGGCGGAGTCGGCCATGGTATCGGAACCCACCGCACCGACCATGTGGACCTCCGCACCGAGCTGGGCGGCGGCCACGGCCTGATTGGCGCCCTTGCCGCCGGCACTGATCTCACCACCGCCGCCGAGGAGGGTCTCACCGGGGTGGGGGTGGCGGTGGACCGTGGTGGTCAGATCCGCGTTGATGGATCCGACAACAACAATGGAACCGGGTGAACCGGGTATGTCAGTCATGGTTGTGGGCCTTTCATGAGGGAATCACCCTGGATCAGGATGGTGGGTGTCACGAGGTGGTTGTGTGTTGGTTGTGTCCCCGCCAGCAGCCCATGCAGGACGGTGAAGGCCTGCCGGGCCATGACGTCCACCTGCTGGTCGATGACCGTCAGGGGCCGTGGTTGCAGGGCGAAGATGGGTTGGTTGTCGAAGCCGATCACGCTGATGTCCTCGCCGATACTCAGGCCCGCCCGGTGGCAGGCCTGGAGCACCCCGATGGTCATCATGGTGTCCCCGGCGACCAGTGCACGGGCCCCGTGGTTGAGCAGGTGGGTGGCACCCTGATAGCCCTGCTCCTGTTCGAACCCGCCACGGAAGACCAGCTGCGGTTCCAGGTCGTGGTTCCGGCAGGCCTGCTGGAAGGCCTCCAGGCGGGCACGTCCCGTGGAGGTGCTCAGCGGCCCGGAGAGGTAACCGATCGGCAGGGCATGGTGCTCCACCAGCAGCGATACCGCGGCGTCCATGCCGGGTTGCGGATCGGAGATGACGGTGGGGATGGGGGATCCGGTGAGTTCCCGGTCGATGAGGACCAGGGGCATGCCCTGGGCGTGCAGGTTGTTCAGTTGTTCCGCGCAGGCTTCATCGGGCACGCAGATGATGCCGTCCACCCCGTGGCTGGCCAGGAAGGTCAGGGAGGCGGCCATGGTCTCCGGGTGCTCATCGGTGTTGGTGATGATGGTGGCCAGACCGGCACCCTCGGCCGCGTTCTGCACGGCGGTGACCATGGTGGCGAAGTAGGGGTTGATCAGGCTGGGCACCACGATGCCGATGGTGTTGCTGCGCGAACTCTGCAGGGCCCGGGCCTGTGCGTTGGGGAGATAGCCCATCTCCGCGGCCAGCGCCTGGATGCGCGTACGGGTGGTGGTGGCCACCGCCGGGTTGTCCGCCATGGCGCGGGAGGCGGTGGCGATGGAGACACCGGCGCGCTGGGCCACGTCCTTGAGTGTGGGACGGCTGTGTTCTGCTGCCATGGTGGTCACCCCGCTTCGCCCTGTGGTTGTGTAAACGATTGATGTAAACGTTTACATTCTGTTGAGTCCACCCTATTTCCTCATCACCGGTTCCAGCAAGGGGGCACTCTGACGGGGGTGGAAACAGCTCCGACCCCGCCGCGGGGAGCGACGGGGTCGGAGGGCAGGGGGGACGGTTAGGAGGCCGTGGTGGCCGGCGTGACTGGCGTGGTCGGCCCCGTCAACTGGGAGCGGCTCGCCGCGCCCCGGGCACCACCGCTGAACCACCAGCCCGCGCCGAGGATCAGGAACCACACCGGGGTGGCCAGCAGTGCGGAGCGGGTGTCGTTTTCCAGGGTGAGCACACCCACCATGCCGACGAAGAACACCAGGACCACCACGGCCATGGCGACACCGCCGGGCATCTTGAACACCGATGCCGCATGCAGCTGGGGGTTACGGCGTCGGTAGACGATGTAGGCGACGAGGATATAGGCCCAGACCACCATGAACAGCACCGAGGACACCGTGGTGATCAGCGTAAAGGCCTCGATGATGCTGGACCCGGCGTACATCACGGCCACACCGGGGATCAGACACACGATGGAAAACAGCAGTCCCCGTGCCGGCACCTGATTGGCGGACAGCTTCGCCCACCGCCTCGGTGCAGCCCCCTCCAGTGAGAGGCCGAAGAGCATGCGGGAGGTGGAGAAGATACCACTGTTGGCTGATGATGCCGCGGAGGTGAGCACCACGAAGTTGATGATGCCCGCCGCGGCCGGCAGACCGGCCAGCGCAAACATCTGAACAAACGGGCTGCTGTCGGTGTGCACACGGTCCCAGGGGATGACCATCATGATCACCGCCAGCGACAGGACATAGAACACCACGATGCGCACCGGGATGGAGTTGATGGCCCGCGGCAGGGTGCGCACCGGGTCCTCGGTCTCTGCGGCGGCGGTGCCGGCCAGCTCGATGCCGACGAAGGCGAAGATCGCAATCTGGAACCCGGCGAGGAAACCGGTGATCCCATTGGGGAAGAACCCGCCGTGGTCCACCAGGTTGGAGAACTGCGCCACCGACCCATCCGGGGATTCGAAGTGGCTGACCACCATGACCAGACCGGTGAAGATCAGCGCCACAATGGCGAGAATCTTGATGATGGCGAACCAGAACTCCATCTCACCGAACAGACGCACCGCGGCGAGGTTGAGCACGAACAGCAGCAGGATGGCACCGGCACCCGGTAGCCACAGCGGCACCCCGCTCCACCAGTACTGCACATACCCGGTGATCGCCACCAGGTCAGCCATGCCCGTGACGATCCAGCAGAACCAGTACGTCCACCCGGTGACAAACCCGGCACCGGGGCCCAGGATGTCGGAGACGGCATCGCGCAGTGACTTGTAGTTAAGGTTGGACAACAACAGCTCACCCATCGCCCGCATGACGAAGAAGAGCATGAACCCGATGATCGCGTAGACCAGGATCACCGACGGGCCCGCCAGGGAGATGGTCTTGCCCGCACCCATGAACAAACCGGTGCCGATCGCACCACCGATGGCGATCAGCTGCAGATGCCGGTTGCTCAGGCCCCGTTTGAGACCCCCACCGTGATCACCGTGTGCGCCGCTGTCGTCCGTGTGGTGTCCGGTGGTGGCCGGCGTGGGATCCGGGTGCATCCCACGCGCCAATTTCTCTGTCATGTCGGTGGCTGTCTTTCGTGGTCGATGGAATTGTTCGAAGGAGATTTATCGTAGGGCAGGGGAGAACAAAGAAACGCATCCCCGTCCCCATAGGGAGTCGGAAATGCGTTTCTGGTTCTATCGGCGCAGGCTGCTCGACTCAGTAAAGGGCATCCTTCACCGCGTCCCAACCGGGCTGGAGCTGCTCATTGAAGTTGCGCCAGTTGTGTGCACCGGCGCCCTTGTAGTCCACCACCTGGTGGGTCATGCCCGCGTCCTGCATGGCATCGTCGAGGGCCTCGGTGCAGCTGAGCGCACCGCGTTCCAGGACGGTACCGGCCAGCAGGTTGTAGAAGGGCTCGTCGGCGTATTCCTCCCGGTCGATCTCATCGACCACCCCATTGGCCGCCGAGAGGTACACCGCCATGTTGCGCAGGCCCTCGGGGTTGGACACCACATCATGCTCCTGCCAGGTCCGGGACCCAACCGGACCCCACATGTTCTCCACATCGCCACCACGCGACTTCACGATCAGCGAGACCGTGGCCTGTCCGATCGGGTCGAGGGTGGAGTAGCACCCGGAGATGCCGATGACCGCATCGAAGAAATCAGGGTTGGCGTTGGCCAGGTGAACCGCACCGGTGGCCCCCATCGACAGCCCGCCGATACCGCGGTGCCCATTGAAGTTCAGTTCCTCCTCGGCCTCGAGCAGGGGAGCGAGCTCCTCAACGATGAACGTCTCCCACATGATCCGACCCAGCGCGGGATCCTCCTCCACCCAGTCGGAGTACATTGACGCAGCCGCACCCAGCGGCATGACGACGGTGACATTCTCATCGCCGAACACCTTCGGACCCTGCCCGTGGTTGATCCACCCGGAGGAGTTCCTGTTGCCACCGATCCCGTCGAGCATGTACAGCATCGGCGCCGGCGCCCCGGCATCCACCGAGCGCATGATCTGCACATCCACGTTGCGCTGCATCGACGGGGAGGCCACCGTCCAGCGCTCCAGGCGCAGACCGTCCATCGGCTGCTTGTCGACGATCTCCGCCTCCCCAATCGTCGGATCCGTGGGGAACGGATAGGCATCATCACTACTGGTCAACGCGCCGGGCAGCGGAGCCTGGGAGGAACCCAGCAGCGACATCGAACTCAACAGTCCATCAAGGGAACTGCCGCTGACATCGGGATTGCCTGAGGAGAACGCGATGAAGTCCTGGGCGGAACTGCCTGAGGAACTGAATGATCCTGAACTCTGCGCAACAGCGGCAGGAGTGGTGAGCGACAGGGTGATGACACCCGCGACAAGCGCGCGGGAAACTGACTTACGCAACAGGGTGAAGCCTCCGGAACAGAATGCTAAATAAATGCCGGAAGATAATTTAGCATGATGCCTTTGAAAATTATCTATGAGGTTTGCGCTGGTATTTCCGTCTCACCTTCACTCCTCCTCTCTCAAAGGGTGATGGGCTGCAGTAGTCCCTAATAGAAATCTCCCTCTTGAAGCACCACCTATGGCAGCTATTGACACGAATTTTTGAATTCTCTAAACCTGGATCCGCCGATGGTCCTTCGGTGATCAGTTGATATCGGCTGCGGGCACCACCAAGGATTTCGGGCAGGGGTGATCCCCAGATCACGTCTTTGTCTGGTTGTTCCACGAATTGGTAGGTCAGCTCGGGCCGAAGGACTTCGACTCAGATGGTCAGGAAGAAACAACCACCGGTGGCGAGTGACCGTGATCGAACAGTCTCCGCCACTGCGACTCCCACTTCCAGCCCTCGGGCAGGTGCAGCACCAGCCGCCGGGACCGACGCGCCATTCGAGCCGCAACCGCGATGACCCGACTCCGGATCGTCGCTGTCATCGCTCGGGCGAGTCCAGTACCGGCGATGACCCCAGCTGTGCGGGTGAGGTTGAAGGCCATGACCGCCAACACCAGCCACGGAAGCATTCGCGGTGAATACACCTGAAGGCATATGCGCCAGCGCACTGTTCTTCAGATCCGCGTTGACCTGCGGGGTGATCGCATGCTGCCGGTGGGTCTTGTCCGCGGCCACGGTATCCATCAGTGCAGGGTCAGCGGTGGTGAACACCGCGTGGAAACGGTGCAGATCAAACAGGCCGGGCTGATCGAGATTCTTCTTGTTCAACTCCGGTATCCGGCGGACCACCAGCCGACCGGAAACATGCTCGGCCTCCTTCTTCGATGCAAACGCAACGAAGGGGATTTCCGCAACTTCCGCTGAGGAGATCCAGCGCCCGGTGTCCTCATCGAAGAGTGCGTCGGTGTAGCGGATGGTTGTCCACGTCTCATCCGCGATGGTGGCAATCGCGCGTTTCACGTTGGGGTCCATCCGCATGGTGATCGAGACGTCTGCACCGGCGGTGAGTGCTGCGTGGATGCTGGGGCGGGGCGTAGAAAGCGGAGTCCGCGCGTATCAGGATCTTCTGTCCTGCCATGGCGGGTAGGCGTCTGGTGGTGGCGATCGCATCGGCGATCAGACGTCCGGCCCCGCGTGGGGAGCCGCAGGAACCGCGGCGCAGGCGCTGCGCCACGATCACCGGGGCGGAAGTCTTCGTGGTGGCCGTGGCCAGCAGGACGTTGAGGCCACGGACCCCGGAGTAGCCAAAGCCCGCGCCTTGTTTCTGGTGGCCGTGGACTTCGATGATGGTGTCGTCGACATCCACGAAGACGTATCCGCTGGCAGCCGGGGCGGGCACCAGGGCTGGAGCTTGGTTAGCCAGGTTGATCAGGAATCGGGAGGCGACGGCGTCGAGTTGGCGGACGTGCCCGAAGCTAAACGACCTCAGGAAGGACCCCAGGGTCGAGGGTGCGTAGATCCGGTTGAACAGTTGGTTCATGCCGCCGTGGCGCAGCTGGTCCATGTCGTCGATGGAGTCGGCACCGGCGACCATGCCGGCGATCAGGGTGGTGATCTTCCCCCCGGCGTTCGCGCCTTTGTCGCCTGGCACGGTCATCCGGTGTTGCGCCAGGGTCGACAGGCCTGCGGCATCAGCCAGGCGGATGGTCGGGGCCAGGCCTGCAGCCGACACGAGGTTGGGGTCATCGAATGATGCTGACATGGCTGCGGGAGTGTGAGATAGTTGCACCTGAGAGATGCTCTTTCTTGACGGGGATTACGGACCTTAGACAAGTCGTATTATCCCATGTCAGAGGGGCATTTCTTTTATTCCCACACCGTTGGAACCGGAATCACATCGGTGAATCCAGGCTAAAACAGCAGAAAAATTAGTTGAGGTCAGGGAATGGACCCAATGTTGCTCAGCTTGCTTGCCACGCGAATGGTGCACAAAGACAGTGTTAAAGTAAAATTACTCTAGTTCTCGAACGGCCCTTCTAGTTCAGGGCATAGCGAGATAATGCGAAAGGGAAGAAGTGACCGAACACTTTCGAGCCATGCTGTCAAAAACTGAGGCTTTTCAATCGTCGTTACAAGCCCTGAAGTCTGCCGCCAAATGGGCTGATGAGGAGGCTATCGTGACACACGGGGATAGTCTGCAACTGATGAAAAGGCTGCCCGACAATTCTGTCTCGCTAATTTTAACTGATCCTCCGTATCATTCGACGAAGAAGGAGAATATTTTAGGCGACACAGCTTTCGGAGAAGATGATGACTTTATAGCGTGGATGGTTGAATGCGCTAAGGAGTGGAAGCGCGTTTTGCGCCCGAACGGGACCCTATACGTTTTCTGTTCTTCAGAAATGTCTGCTCGTTTGGAGGTCAATTTAGCCCAGTTCTTCAGGCCAATCGGCCACATAACTTGGTCTAAGCCCAATCTGCCGGGTTATGACGGGTGGAAAGGGAAAATGAAGAAAGAAGCCCTCCGTTCCTGGTATCCCCATTCCGAACGAATTCTTGTCTTTGAGCATGGTACTTATGGGGCATTAGAGGCGCGTAGACGTTCTCCGATGGGAATCTATCTACGTGATTGTCGCCTTGCAGCTGGGTTATCTATGGTCGCCTTGACCGAAGCTACTGGGGCCTACGGGAAGATCAATCGCGGTGGAGCCGTTGCCAACTGGGAAGCAGGACGCAATATTCCGAGCCGTGAGCAGTACGCGAAACTGCGGAAGGCTTTGCTGGAAACCGGGCGCGTTGATTCAATGGTTGAATATGAGGACTTGGTGCGCCCAATGTTTCTGAGTGGTGATGTGGAATATACCGATGTTTGGGATTTTCCGAGCGTGAAACAATACAAAGGCAAGCATCCTGCGGAAAAGCCCGTAGCGCTCTTACGTCATATTATTGCCGCGTCGAGTTACCCCGGAGACGTTGTTCTAGATAGTTTCGCCGGTTCTGGATCGACAGCCGTGGCAGCCATTACGGAGGGGAGACGGGCAATAACAATGGAGCTCGAAGACAAGTGGGTCGAAAGGACCATACACAGCGTTCAGTTTGCGTCGTTCTCATTCAACGGTATTGAATCTAGCTGTTCGCTCGCCTCGTCATCTGTGGAAATATCCACAGGAACGCTCTTTGACGTTTGAGACCTCCAACCGGATGCTATATTTCGCTTTAATAGCACCTCGACCCAGCTTAACGTGTGATCAATACCCGCATCTTTAACGACTATGTTGCAATGATGATGGCCCCACCCGAGATTATACGGCCGGTGCTGAAGGGCCCCTACCCGAAGCTCTTCAATATGAAATAGTGATATTTCTGTTGTGGTGAGATCCCATGTTTCACGCCCTACGGCCTGTTCACTGCGTTCGTAAAATGTGGATGCGCTAATTCGCTCAAGACAGAAGGGACAAATCGTTACGTTGTGTTCGTCAACAATACGTACGGCCTGCAGCCGTTGGTACTCGAGCAGTCCCGCCTCATGTGCATGTTGAAGGGTCTCATCTCGGCGCTTTCGCGCATCTTTCGGACTCATGCCCCAGTCAATTGCCATCTCAAGGGACTCTTCTGCCAGCCAGTAATAGGACTCTAGTTGAAGTCGCGTTTTCTCCAAGTTTTCTGTAGACGCGTATTCGTACACTCGAATCCCCGCGCCTCTAAGGTTGGTTTCGTTAAAACCCACGCGTATTTGGGAACGTTTGTCGCCTTCAGCAGTGGTTCCATGAATTCGGGCAAGGACGGTGCCCCCAATCGGCGATATACGTTGGGTGGGCTCGGTGAAAGGCATGCCATTCGGTAGTAAATCCCCAAGCCGCAAATCATAACGATCCCATTGGGCGCGCTGTTGGAAGTGAAGAACTGCGTTGACTCCTAGGACAATACCTTTGGCGGCTAGGGTCTTATCAGCATGAGGATGATCTGAGTACCAATCGGGATCAATGAGCACAATAAAACCATTCTCGTATTCAGCCCCTGGATAGGGTTCTTTACATTTTTCCCACCATTGATACGGTATGAGGACCGTACTATTGCGGGATACCCGATTTTGGTAGATCTCATTTTGCGAAGCGCCACGCGTCTGTCCGGTTTTGTAGATCTTTCGTTTGAGCAGTTCAGGAAGAGCGGGAAGTCGTTTGGTAGCCATGATGAAGAAATTTACAGCATTGCGAAGTGTATATCTGAAACTAGGCTGGCGATGGAATTGGAGCGTGTCAAGATTTTTGTGTGTAGGGTGAAGTGCCCCGGGTTTTGTTCCTAGGCGTTTGCCTTGATTTCTATTATTTCTTGGCCCGGGTTACTCTTGCAAAATTCTGATTCAACTTCAGCTGGTGGAGAGTGTCTAATGGGAATACAGGATCGGAACCACGTGGAATGACCCACTATTAGACTGGTCATGATCTCATCATGTGCCTTCAGCGTGATCTGTCTTCCAGGTTAGTTCCGACCCTGTACCGCGATCTGGTGAATCCGTCCATGACTTCATAGGAGCGTGATGTCTCCACCGTGACCACCCCGGCAGGTGTCAAGTGTAGTCGTCCCATCAGCGTCTTGTCTGCCCGGAAACCCCAGAGCACGGGCCACCCGAGGGTGTCAAGATTTTTGTGTGTGGGGCTCCTGGATTTAAATATTAAAGGTAAGCCTCAAAGCGGTCCGGGAACGCCACCGCCATCTGATTAATCGCCTGCTTCCAGTTGGCGACCTTGCGGCCCTCGATCAACCGGCCGCTGCTAGCAGCCACCCGTTTTCCCTGCTTAGCGCGTTTCGCCGCCCGCTTGTCCTCGATATTGCAGATCATCAACCACAAGGTTTTAATCGCGGACTCATCATTGGTGAACTGCACCCGGTTCCGGGTGGCTTTCCGCAGCTCATTGTTCATCGATTCGATCGAGTTCGTCGTATAAATCACCTTTCTCGCCATCGGCGGGAACTGCAAAAATGGGATGAACCGATCCCAGGCATCACGCCACACCTTCGCCGATTGTGGGTACTTCACTCCCAGTTCAGATGCCTCGAATTCCTCCAACGCCGCGATAGCGGTGTCCTCGGTGGGGGCCGTGTAAATCTTCCTCAACTGCGCCGACACGGCCTTGCGATCGCCGTAGGCCACCCACCGGTTCGCCGCCCGGATCAGGTGCACGACACAGGTCTGGACCATGGAATCAGGCCAGGTGGCCTCCACCGCCTGTGGCAGGCCCTTGAGCCCATCACAGCAGACAATAAAGACGTCCTGGACTCCCCGGGTGGCGAGGTTGGCACACACATTCGCCCAGAACGACGCTCCTTCTTCCTTCGCCAACCAGATCCCTAAGATGTGTTTGATGCCGTCGATATCGACACCGATGGCCAGGTAGACGGACTTGTTGACCACCCGGCCCCCGTCACGGACTTTGATGCGTAACGCATCGAGGAAGATCACCGGGTAGAAGTCATCAAGTTGGCGGTTTTGCCAGATCATGACCTCATCCAAGACGGCATCGGTGATCGCGGAGATTGTTTCATGGGAGATATCAACACCCATGGAGGTGATCATGTGGTGTTGGATGTCTCTCACGGTCATCCCGCCCGCATACAAGCTGATGATCATATCGTCGACGTCGGTGAGCCGGCGGGAGCCTTTGGGCACCATGGTCGGTAGGAAGGAGCCGTTGCGGTCCCTGGGGACAGCAACATCGATGGGACCGTAGTTGGAGTCCACGCGTTTGGGGTAGTACCCGTTGCGGTGATTTCCCTGGCCAGCGGCTGTTTTCCCATCCCGATCACTATGCCCGTAGCCGAGGTGGGCATCCATTTCCGCGTTCAAACCACGGTTAATTGACGCCTGTAACAGGCCCCGGACGAGGTCATTGGCATCGGTGGTGGACGTGCCGAGCTCATCGATGAGCTTTGCCATTTCTGGGTTGGCTAGGAGCTTTTCCTCGATTGCTTTGATCCGGGCTTCAATCTGCTGGGTCTTGTTTAGCCACGGTGGTCATTATGGTTTATCTCCTTGATGTGAGGGGAGTCCCTCACACACAAACCATTAGACGCTGATAATGGGAATACAGGATCGGAACCACGTGGAATGACCCACTATTAGACTGGCCATGATCTCATCATGTGCCTTCAGCGTGATCTGTCTTCCAGGTTAGTTCCGACCCTGTACCGCGATCTGGTGAATCCGTCCATGACTTCATAGGAGCGTGATGTCTCCACCGTGACCACCCCGGCAGGTGTCAAGTGTAGTCGTCCCATCAGCGTCTTGTCTGCCCGGAAACCCCAGATCACGGGCCACCCGCGCGTTTGCTCACAGACAGGACATGATCCCCGATGCCTACCATCTTCGAGTGCCCAACCGGCGCCGTCGCCGGAATTGATACGCACACCGATACCCACACCGTTGCTGTTATTTCGGACACCGGCCGACACATCGCCACTGACACCTTCCCCGCCACCAACCCTGGCTACGTGGACATCGCAGAGTTTATGGCAGCTCACGGTGTCATCACCGTCGGTGTGGAAGGAACCAGCTCCTACGGAGCCGGCCTGACACGCCACCTTCTCACCCAGAAGTACTCAATCGTAGAAGTCTTACGCCCTACCCGTAGTATTCGACGCCGGGACGGAAAATCAGACCCTGTTGATGCGGTAGCTGCCGCCCGCCAGGTGCTCACCGGGGAAGCCTTAAGCATCCCGAAAGACACCTCCGGGCCAGTAGAATCCCTCCGTGGGTTGCAGATCACCCGCCGTCAGCTCGTGATGACAGCAGCGAAACTAATAACGACGATCAAATCGTTGCTGGTCACAGCACCTGATGAGATTCGACGCCGCTATAGTGCGATGTCCACATTGGTCATGGTTGAGGCATTGTCCCGGTGCCGGCCAGCAGCTGAGCTGGCCGATCCCAGAAATGGGGTGCTCATCGCGTTGAAGACATTAGCCACCACCTACCGGGATGTGCACAAACAGGGCACGCAGCTGGAAGAACACATCAGCATCCTGGTTGAGGCAATCAATCCGCATGTGACCTCGATATTTGGGTGTGGTGCCGTGGTGGCTGCTGATCTGATCGTCAGTGTTGGGGAAAACCCAGGCAGGATTCACTCCGAGGCAGCATTAGCTCACCTGTGTGGGGTTTCACCGATTCCGGCTAGTTCTGGACGGACTCATCGGCACCGTCTCAACCGTGGAGGAGATCGTCGGGCGAATTCTGCGCTACATCGGATTGCGTTGGTGCGGATGCATCATGACCAGCGCACCAGGGACTATGTAGCCAAGCACACGAAGGAAGGACTATCGAAAAGGGAGATCTTGCGGTGTCTGAAACGTGCCATTGTCAGGGAAGTCTACCGGGTGTTGTGCCTAGGCCAATCCGTTATTCCAACAGGCCAGGTACGGGTCGATGAGCTTAAAGCCCGACGAATCGAAAGGCAGCTCTCGCAAGCCCAGGTTGCCGAACAGCTCGGGTGCGCTCCAGCGAGGATCAGTGATATTGAAACCGGCAAGCGTCCACTACCGGAGTTGAGATCGGCTTATGAGGAACTTCTCAAATCAGCTTGACACAACATAGGAGCATCACTCTCGCACTCCCAGAATAAATAAATTAGATTTTCCGAATGCAATTCCAGTTTGTTCTCCCGGAGAAGGCGTCGACAAGCTCACGGCGACCACCCGCTCACCGCACCCTAAAGACGACCATTTAACGTGTCCCCCTTCTGGCGTACCCTGTATATATGGCTTTCGCTGCTGAACAACCAGTCCTGTCCCACTCCGAGCACCGACCCGTCGGGGAGGTCGAGCGCTCCGACGATAAGTTCGAGGTCATCTCCGAATTCCAGCCGGCGGGTGACCAGCCGGCGGCGATCGCGGAGTTGGACAAAAGGCTGACCAATGGTGAGCGTGATGTGGTGCTGCTGGGTGCCACGGGTACGGGTAAGTCGGCGACGGCGGCGTGGTTGATCGAGAAGCAGCAGCGCCCCACCCTGGTGATGGCACCGAACAAGACACTCGCCGCGCAGCTGGCCAATGAGTTGCGCCAGCTGCTGCCGAACAACGCGGTGGAGTATTTCGTGTCCTACTACGACTACTACCAGCCGGAGGCGTACATCGCGCAGACGGATACCTACATCGAGAAGGACTCCTCGATCAACGAGGATGTGGAGCGTCTGCGACACTCGGCGACATCCTCGCTGCTGAGTCGCCGGGATGTGGTGGTGGTCAGTTCCGTCTCGTGTATCTACGGTCTGGGCACCCCGCAGTCCTACCTGGACCGTTCGATCGTGTTGAAGGTGGGGGATGAGGTCGACCGTGACCGCTTCCTGCGCCTGTTGGTAGATATCCAGTATGACCGCAATGACATTGCGTTCACCCGTGGTGCGTTCCGCGTCAAGGGGGACACGGTGGACATCATCCCGGCGTATGAGGAACTGGCGGTGCGGGTGGAGTTCTTCGGTGATGAGATCGACAGTCTCTACTACATCCACCCGCTGACCGGAGACGTGGTCCGCAACGTGAAAGAGGTGCACATCTTCCCCGCCACCCACTACGTTGCGGGCCCGGAACGCATGGAGAAGGCCGTCGCGGATATCAAGGCCGAGCTGGAGGACCGTCTCGCCGACCTGGAGAACCGCGGCAAGCTGCTGGAGGCCCAGCGTCTGCGCATGCGTACCGAATATGACCTGGAGATGATCGAACAGGTGGGGTTCTGCTCCGGTATTGAGAACTACTCCCGCCACATCGACGGCCGTGGCCCCGGCACTGCGCCGGCGACCCTGATCGACTACTTCCCGGAGGATTTCCTCACCATCATCGACGAGTCGCACGTAACTGTGCCCCAGATCGGTGGCATGTTCGAGGGCGATATGTCGCGTAAACGCAACCTGGTGGAGTTCGGGTTCCGTCTGCCGTCCGCCCTGGATAACCGCCCGCTGACCTGGGAGGAGTTCGACGCGCGACGCGGCCAGACCGTGTTCATGTCCGCCACACCCGGCAAGTTCGAGATCGCCGCCGCCGGTGGTGAGTTCGTGGAGCAGGTCATCCGTCCCACCGGTCTGGTGGACCCGAAGGTCACGGTTAAACCCACCAAGGGCCAGATCGATGACCTCATCCACGAGATCCGGGGCCGAACCGAGAAGGACGAGCGTGTCCTGGTGACCACCCTGACCAAGAAGATGGCCGAGGACCTCACCGACTACCTCCTGGAGAACGGCATCCGCGTGCGCTACCTGCACTCCGATATCGACACCCTCCAGCGCGTGGAACTGCTGCGCCAGCTGCGGCTGGGTGAGTACGACGTGCTGGTGGGCATCAACCTGCTGCGTGAGGGCCTCGATCTGCCCGAGGTGTCCCTGGTGGCCATCCTCGACGCGGACAAGGAGGGCTTCCTGCGCTCGACCACCTCACTGATCCAGACCATCGGACGCGCCGCCCGAAACGTCTCCGGCGAGGTGATCATGTACGCCGACAAGATCACCGACTCCATGCAGTACGCCATCGAGGAGACCGACCGCAGGCGCGAGAAGCAGATCGCCTATAACAAGGAATACGGCATCGACCCGCAGCCGCTGCGCAAGAAGATCGCCGACATCCTCGACCAGGTCTACGAGAACCAGGAATCCGGTGTCGGCGCACCGGGGCTCACCGGTGATGCCGCCGTGGTGGAGAAACCCGACACCTCCGGGATGCAGGTGGATCAGCTGCAGAAGCTTATCGACGATCTCTCCGCCCAGATGGCCGCCGCCGCCCGCGAACTCAAATTCGAGCTGGCCGGCCGACTGCGTGATGAGGTCTTCGAGCTGAAGAAGGAACTTAAAGGCATGAAGGAAGTGGGTATGCAGTAGTGGGGGAGCACCCCGCACCCACAGGTGGGTCGGGCCAGGTTCACCGCAAGGGGTGGTCCCGGGCGCAGAAGCGGTGGATGTGTTACCCCTGCAGCATGTGGAACGCACTGTAACGCCTGACCAAAACCGTCAATGCCGTAGCCAGAAACACCCCCGGAGCAGCAGAGAAGTTTGTTAGACTGGGGCACTAACGTAAACGGGGCAGCACCCGGGCCCCGCTGAACGAGAACATCACTTCCCACTCACTGAGCACTAGGAATTGTCATATGAGCGAGAATTACTCCAAGATCGTCGTCGGTACCGATGGATCCAAGTCCTCCCTCCTCGCAGTCGAGCGCGCTGCGAAGATCGCAGCGGCCTTCGACGCCACCCTCATCATCGGCTGCGCATACTACGAGAACAAGGATGAGGCCTCCAAGACCCTCCGCCAGGATTCCGTGACCATCCTCGGTGATGATCCCGCCAAGGAGAACCTGGAGAAGGCCTCCGAGGCTGCCCGCAATGTCGGCGCCACCAAGATCGAGACCGAGATCCGCCCCGGCACCCCGGTTGAGGCCCTCATGGGTATCGTCACCGACCGCAACGCCGATCTGCTCGTCGTGGGCAACCGCGGCATCAATTCCCTGACCGGCCGTCTGCTGGGTTCCGTGCCCGCTGATGTCGCCCGCCAGTCCGACTGTGACGTGATGATTGTTCACACCGTGAGCTAAGCGCTCCTTCCCACCCCTTGTGTTGACCGTGGGGCGCGGACAAAACCACCCCTGATACGCTGCTAAAACAGCATGTCAGGGGTGGTTTTGCCTTCCGGTTCTGGGGCCTTTAGCCGAGCAGTTCCCGGACCAGCTCCTTCACACGGATGTTGATGTCATCGCGGATCAGGCGCATGCGGTCCATGCCCTCGATCCCGCGGACGGAGGGTTCATCGATCTCCCAGCGTTCCAGGGTGCCACGGGCCTCGGCGGGCAGCTCCACCTCGGCGTCTGAACCGAGGATGATGACGCGGTCCATCAGGGGCAGCTGGTCGGGGTCGATGGCCTTGGGTGTGCCACTGGACATGTCCGCCCCCACCTCGGCGATGGCGGCCACGGATTCCGCATTGAGCTGGGTGCCCGGATTGGTGCCGGCGGAGTGGATCTCCAGGCGGCCGCGGGAGTGTTTCTGGGCAAGGGCCTCAGCCATCTGGGACTTCCCACCGTTGCCGACACAGACGAAGAGAATCTTGGGGATGTCACTCATGATTGCAGGACTTCCTTTTCCTTCGAGGATATGGATCCTGCCCCCAGCATGGCACAAACCGCATAGGTTGGCATGACACCATCGAAGGGGTCAGTCGGCCAGCCCCTCCGGCAGCTCACCCACGATGGTCAGGCTCTGCGTGGCGCGGGTGACCGCCACGTACAGATCCTGCAGGCCCTGCGGTGATTCCGCCAGCATCCCGGCCGGATCCACCACGATGACATGGTCGAATTCCAGGCCCTTGATCTCATCCACCACATAGTGGTGCTCACCCGGGGTGAACGTGGCGCGCGAGGAGATCACCGCGGTCAGGCGGTCATCATCGAAAGCCTCCTTGAGCTTGTCGACGTCTGCCCCCGCCCCGAGATACCTCACCTCGTGCCCGGAGTCACGGATGGCGGTGGCCGGCGTCATCCCCGGATTGATCTGGGCGAGGATCCGGTTGGCCAGGACCATGATCTCCGAGGGGGTGCGGTAGTTCACCGTCAGCTCATGGTGGCGGAACCGGTTGTTGATGAACGGTTCCAGGGTCTCCGCCCAGTCATCCACACCGGCAGGGGAGCCGGTCTGGGCGATATCACCCACCAGGGTCATCCAGCGTGAAGGGCTGCGGCGGAACACCATGCGCCATTCCATGGGGGAGAGTTCCTGTGCCTCATCGACGATGACATGCCCATAGGCCCATTTGTGATCGGCCTGGGCACGCTCGGCGGTGGAGCGGATGTCACGGACCTCCTGGCGCTGGGCGAGGGTTTCGGCGTCGATGATGTCGAAGGCAGAGAGCACCTCGGCGTCCGGATCCAGGTCAGCGTCGTCATCGATATCCGAGGACTGGGAGGAACTGAGCACATCGAGGACCTCCTGGGCGTCCTCGATCTCCTGTCGCCACTTCTTCTCCGCCTCCTCGCGGGCCTCCTCCGGGTCGGGGAGACCGATGAGAGTGGCCAGCTCGTCGAGAAGCGCCGCATCCGACGGTGCCCACGGGGAGCCCGGCGCGCGCAGCAGAGCCGACCGGGTTTCGTCGTCGTATCCGGCGGCGGCGACGCCGATGCGCTCCGGATCGGTCAGCAGGTCCTCCAGGACCTGATGTGGGGACAGTTCCGGCCAGAACCCGTCGACCACGGACAACAGGGTGGCGTCGTCAAGCAGGTCGTCGTGCAGCTGATCGATGTCAGCACCCGACAGCAGGTTACGCCCGCCCAGGGGATCGGCGCCGATGGTCTCCGCCATCTGGTGTGCCAGCTGCTCCGTCAGGTGCGTGCGGAAGATGGGGCGGGCCAGGTTGTGGGGCTGGCGGGAGCGGCGCGCACGCGTGCGGGATTTCGCCACCGTGGTCGCGTCGATGGAGATGACGATGCCATCCACCGTCACCTCTACCGGGGTGTCCGGCACGGTCTGGTACGCCCGGACCGCCTCGTGGAGGATGGCGGCCATCTCCCCGGAACCCTTGATCTCGCGGGTGAGCAGATCCTCCGTGCCCGTCGGGGTGACACCCGGGTAGAGCTCACCGATGGTGGACAGCACCACACCCGTCTCACCCAGTTCCGGCAGCACGCGGGAGATGTACTCCAGGAAGGTCCGGTTGGGTCCGATGATGAGCACACCGGACTTGGCCAGCTGCTCCCGCCAGGTGTAGAGCAGGTAGGCCACCCGGTGCAGCGCCACGGCCGTCTTACCGGTGCCGGGCCCGCCCTGGACCACCATCACCCCGCGGGTGGAATCGCGGATGATCTCATCCTGCTCACGCTGGATGGTCTCCACAATATTGGTCATATGGCCCGTGCGGGCAGCCTGCAACGCCTGGTGGAGGGCTGTTTCCGAACCCACACCGCTCTGGGTCACGGCTGCTGTGGCATCGCCGGACAGCACCTCATCATCGATGCCGGTGACGGTGCGACCCCGGGTGCGGATATGGCGACGCACCTCCACACCCTCCGGCTGCACGGTGGTGGCCAGGTAGAACGGCCGCGCCATCGGAGCACGCCAGTCCAGCAGGAGTGTGCGGTAGTTGTCCTCACGGTCATCCAGACCCATGCGCCCGATATAACGACGGTCCAGATCCGGGCGCCCGGGGACGGGGCTGTCGATCTCCTCAGGCTCAGCCTGCACATCAATGCGACCGAACACCAGACCCAGCTGCGCCAGGTTGAGCCGGTCGAGTTTCTGGTTCAGACCGTGGTATTCCGTCTCACGGCGCACCAGCGCCTCCGGATCCGGGTTGGTGGGATCCACGTCCCTCATCACATCCGCCAGACGCTCATTCGCCCGGGCCACCTCATCATCGAGGCGCCGGAACAGGGTGTCCACGTAGGACTGCTCCTCCCGGATGGCGGCGTCCAGCTCCGGGCGGTCGGTGCTTTCCGACGTCTGATCGGCGTGGCGTTGAGTGGTCACTCCGGAAGGCCTCCTGGGTTTTCGACGGTGTGCGAGTGGCAATCCACTCTATCGGTTGTTCAACACCGGAGAGTCATCCATCATTCCAGACCCCGCCCGGGCAGTGGCAAACGGGGTTGGCCGGGCATGGGAAAACGCCACGGGAACGGCAGGGGGAGTGGAGCTTCCCCCGGTGGTTGTCCCGTGGCGTAGGTTGTGGGCAGGTGTGGGGTGTTAGAGCTTCTTGACCTTCTTCTGCGCGGTGCTCAGGGCCTTGTCCGCCTTGCTCTGCAGCTTGTCGGCGTTCTTGCCGGCCTTCTTGGCTGCCTTGCCGGTGGTCTCCTCGGCGACCTTGAGGGCGAAGTTGGCGCGCTCTTGGGCCTTGCTGGCTGCCTTGACGGCCCCCTTCCGGGCGGTCTTGGCGTTCTCCTGCGCCATCTTCAGCCAGTCGTCCTTGTTGTCCTCGATGTACTCCTGCGCGACGTGGGCGTACTCGGCGACCTTGTCGGAGGCGTCATGGAACCAGTCGGATGCCTTGTCGGTCATCTTCTCGGTCTCGGACTTGGTGGGCAGGGCCTGCTGGATCTGCTTCTTGCCGGTGGAGGCGGCCTTGGTGGCACGCCACTTCAGACCGGGCTTGCCCTGGGTGTCCACGGAGGTGATGAACAGTCCGCCGAGCAGGGCGATGTTGGTCATGAAACCGTTACGACGGTTGCGCTTCTCCTCCTCATCCTGGGTCTCCCAGAAGGCGTTACGCGCCAGGATCGTGGGGACGGTGACCACGGCGAGCGCGCTCGCGGAGAGCCGGGGTGCCTTGCCCAGGGCGAGCAGGGAACCGGCACCGACCTTGGTGCCACCGATGATCTGGGCCACCAGCTCGGGATCGCTGGAGATGCGCTTGGCGTATTTGCGTGGGAGCACATAGCGGATACGGTCCAGAACCACCTCGGTACCTTCCACATGGGCCTGGGTGTTCAAGAGGGTATCTGCACCATCGGCGATGTAGACCGATGCGAGCATGGGCCGGGCGATCTTGCGGATCATGATTCTATGCTCCTATTCAAACGCGTTGTTATCAGGACAATCCGCCACCATCAGGCGGCCTGGATCTTTACTCAGAGGTTTTCTCTAACGCCCAATCGTACCTAGGTTATGACCGGTTCGTCGGGCTCTCGCCATCATTCCCGGAACATGTGCTGCTTTGCCAGTGACCGTTCAGGAAACGGTAAGAAAACCCCCGGTGGGGGCGTCCCGGGTGGGGGGAGGCGGGGTGAATTTAACGTTCTACCAGCGACGTTCCCACCACACCTCGAGCTCGGGGCGTTCATTCCCGAGGGTGGTTTCCCTGCCGTGGCCGGGCCACACGATGGAATCATCGGGGTAGACATCGAAGAGACGCTGCTTGACGTCATTGAACAGGCGGATGAAATCGCCCTCACTACTGGTCTTACCCAGTCCGCCGGGGAACAGGCTGTCACCGACGAAGAGATTGACGCGGCCGTCGATCTCCGCGGCGAGGGCCGCGCCACCCGGGGTGTGACCACGCAGGATGGCGATGGGGAACTGGTGACCCTCGAACTCGATGATGTCCCCGTGCTCCAGCTCCACATCCACCGGGGCGGGCAGGGCCGGCACCTCGAGGAAGGGTGCATAATGGGTGGCGCCGGTAGCCTGGAGGACCTCCTTGAGGGCCCGGACATGATCGGCGTGCCGGTGGGTGGTCAGCACCGTGGTGATGGTCACGCCGGCATCCTCGGCCATCTTCAGGATCGCCGGGGCATCATCGGCGGCATCGATGAGCAGACCCTTATCGCCCGAGGTTAGAAGGTAACAGTTGTTGTCCATCTTGGACACGGAAATGCGGTGCAATTTAAGCTCGTTGGTCATGCAGGCCAGAGTAGCGAAATTTCTCTCTTCGTTGGTATGTTCGAAGGTATTGCTTTCATTGGTTTCATTTCTCCCCACACTATTTCTGAAGGGCAGTTGAGCAAGTGGCTGATCGCCTCGTAGTGCGCGGTGCGCGCGAACACAACCTCAAGGGCGTGGACATTGACCTGCCACGGGATTCGATGGTGGTGTTCACCGGCCTCTCCGGTTCCGGAAAGTCCTCCCTGGCCTTTGACACCATCTTCGCCGAGGGCCAGCGCAGGTATGTGGAGTCCCTGTCCAGCTATGCCCGCATGTTCCTAGGGCAGATGGACAAGCCCGATGTGGACCTGATCGATGGTCTCTCCCCCGCGGTGTCCATCGACCAGAAATCCACCAACCGCAACCCACGGTCCACGGTGGGCACGATCACCGAGGTCTATGACTACCTGCGCCTGTTGTTCTCCCGCGCGGGTACCGCCTACTGCCCGGAATGTGGCGCGCCCGTGCAGCGCCAGACCCCGCAGGACATGGTGGATCAGATCCTGGAGATGGAGGAGGGGCTGAAATTCCAGCTCCTGGCCCCGGTGGTGCGCACCCGCAAGGGTGAGTTCGTCGACCTCTTCGCCGACCTCGCGTCCCAGGGGTACTCCCGTGTGCGTGTCGACGGTCAGGTGTACCAGCTCAGCGAGCCCCCGACGCTGGAGAAACAGATCAAGCACGACATCGACGTGGTGGTCGACCGCCTCCAGGTCAAGGCCAGCCAGAAGCAGCGCCTCACCGACTCCCTCGAGACCGCCCTGCGGCTTGCCGACGGCGTGGTGGTCCTCGAGTTCGTCGACCTGGACGAGGACGACCCGAACCGTCTGCGTCGTTTCTCCGAGAAGATGAGCTGCCCCAACGGCCACACCCTGGCCATCGATGAGCTCGAACCCCGCGCGTTCTCCTTCAACTCCCCCTATGGTGCCTGCCCGGCCTGCGACGGCCTGGGTGTGCGCACCGAGGTGGACATCGATCTCATCGTGCCCGACCCGGAGGCCCCCGCGGTCAAGTCGATCCAGCCGTGGAACTCCAGCCCCAACTCCAAGTACTTCGAGAAGCTCATCGAGGGTCTGGCCGCGGCACTGGACTTCGACCCCCAGACCCCCTACAACAAGCTCACCGCCGCCCAGCGCAAGGCCCTGATCCACGGCTCCAAGCAGGAGGTCAGCGTCCGCTACAAGAACCGTTACGGACGCGTCCGCGCCTGGACTGCCCCCTTCGAGGGTGTCATGGGGTATTTCGACCGCAAGCTGGAGCAGACCGACTCCGAATCCCAGAAGGACCGTCTGCTCGGTTACACCCGCGAGGTGGCCTGCCCG